>JACQGL010000232.1 GCA_016199525.1 Armatimonadota bacterium | reverse complement strand
TCGATCACCCGGCGGTCCGACGGGGAGCCCACGCCCGGTAACCGCAAAGGGCCCCTGGCGCCAGGCCAGGGGCCCTTATAACGCGTGCTCCCTTGGAGCAGCGTACTTGAGGCTAGAATCGCGGCACCCGCGCGTGGCCGGTTAGCAACGGCGAGTTGACCAGGCGGTCATCTCCCAGTGTCAGACTCACCTCGTCTCGCGGGCCGCCGCGCGGCGCTAGAATGCGCTCTTGCAGATCCCGGATATCCAGTACAAATGGCCGGTCCGAACGGATGCCGTCCACTTGAAGGATCGCCGTCCCGAAGACGAACGCTCTCTGGCGATCTCCCAGCGGCTCCACCACGATCGCCTCCACCGAGGTGGAGCGAATCAGAGCGCGCTCGCTACGCGTGTTCTTCTCGCGGTATCGCAGTCTGCCCGTCGTCCTGCCGCTACGTGTCACCCTGCCTTCGAAGGTGAGCAGTCCCGTTTCTGAGACCAGGCCCGGCACCTCCCCCTGTGCGTACACGCTGTAGGAGGACATGCCGGGAGGAGGAGGGGTGCTCCCCACCCCTAGCGTGGTTGCGCTGGCCTCGTTGGAGTAGCCGGAGGGGCCTTCCGTACCCCGGAAGGCCCGCACCCGGTAGGTGAAGGTGGTATTCGGGGGCAGGCCAGTGTCCGTAAACGTGGTGACGTTTGGTCCTACCGTAGCAATGGGCTGGAACGTGCCGCCATTTGTCGCGCTGCTTATCTCGCCTTCCGTCTTCCGCTCGATTCCAAAGCTTGTCTCGTCCGTGCTGTTATCCTGCCAGGTCAGAATAATGCGGCCGCCGAAGACGGCGGTCGCCTGGAGGTTGCTGGGTGCGCCGATGACCTCCGTCGGCGTGCCCTCTCCGAGGATAGTATTAGTAATAAATGTAACTGTTCCGCCAGGGGGCACGGTGAACGTCTGCCCCAGGGAAAGGGTCACATCGAAAGGGAAATCGGTCAACCGGTCTCCGTTTACGTCCGCGTTGACGCCGTTGTCGCCGCTATTGTCCGCAGTGAAGGTATTGTTCAGGACCGCCCGGCCCAGGGCAAAGACGTCGTCATCGAACCTGTACTCCGCAATCCGGTACCCCAGGTTGGCGTTGTTGTTGAGATCGATGCCTACAAAGGTGGTTGGGCTGGTGGGATCTTCGCCGCTATCGAACTCAAAGAGCGTCTGGCCGTTTGCCGACGCTCCGCCGCCGTCATCGAGAGTCTCGTCGAACAGCAGGTCGCCGTCGAGGTGGCGGATCAGATCGAAGTTAGTAGGCCCCTCGAGATCGTTTCTAATGGTGTACGTCTGGCGGAAAGTGCTGCCCGTAGCGGAGGCGGGGAGCATCTCCTGCTCGAGATGGAATCGCAGGCCTCCGAGAGTCCATTCGCTGACGGCATGCGAGCCGTCCACGGTGAGAAAGTCGACGGGGGACAGCTCGGTCTCCCCCAGGAGTTCGCCGCTGCCTCCCACCCCTGCCAGGCCCGCGCCGCTGAACCACACAGTGGAATAGAAAGTCGTCGACGCTTGCCCGATGGGACCCACGGGGTCGTAGAGCAAGTCGCCGCCCGACGCGGCGTCGGAGCCGAACTCCCCGTAGGCATCGACGGTGACCTCCGCGTGCGCATCACCCGTGCCGTTGGTGAGCGTTGCGGCGGCCTGGGAGCGGGGCCTGTCGATGCGGTGGTACTTGTCTGGCCCACGCGCCGCAGCGGGGGAACTGGCTCCCACGAGGGTGGTCGTCAGCCCGGCCACCGCGAGCATCAGTGCGCCGAGCCAGCGACAGTTACGTCTGGTTGCCTCCATAAGAGATCCTCCTGTCGATCGGTGGGGGGAGTGATGCCGTGTGAAGGCGGCTAGACGCCCCCTGGGCTACAGGCCCATCTTCCGTCTACTCTGTGTGTTGTCTGGTGCGCGTTCTCCTTTGTTAATTGGTTCTAAAGGCGGCCTGCTTCAGGAATAGTTATAATAATTATAGTTCACCCTCTCCAGGGAGGTTCCAGTCCTGGCCTGCCGGCGCCACGACGTGACCAGAGCTGCTCCCGCGCGCAGGGAATCTCCGCCCGGTCGCGGAACGAGCCGTGGGGCGCTAAGGTGCGCCAGCCTGCCGGTCGGCGCCATCTGCCCGGCCCCGTCACACAGTTCTCATTTGAGGAGCCGCCATGCCGCGCGAAGCCGCTCTGGGGGAACCAACCGCAGCCTTTCACGGCGCCCGCAGCCAGCCGTCCTTCACTACCCGGCCGACAATCGCCGCCCGTCGAGGGGTGGTCGCCGCCGGGCACTATCTGGCCGCCGCCGCTGGCCTCCGGATCCTTCAGGCGGGCGGCAACGCCATCGACGCGGGGGTGGCCGCAGGGCTGGTAGTGGGCCTCGTGGAGCCGCACAGCAACGGCCTGGGCGGCGAATCGCCGCTGCTGATCTACCATGCGAAGACGGGGCGCGTGGCCGCCATCAATGGCCAGGGAACCGCCCCCCGCGCGATGACCATCGACTGGTTCCGCCAGCGGGGTATCCGCCTGATCCCCGGGGATGGACTGCTGCCCGCGATGGTCCCCTCGCAGATCGCCAACTGGATCACGGCGCTGGCCGAGTTCGGCACGCTCTCGTTCGAGGCAGTAGCCACCCCGGCGCTGGAGCTAGCGGAAGACGGGTTCCCCGTTTCCTACGGCCTGCGGCAGTGCCTGGTGGCCAACGAACGTCGGTTCCGCGAGGAATGGCCCTCATCCGCGGCCGTCTACCTGCCGGGAGGGCGTGTTCCGGACTGGGGTGATCCCCTCCCGAATCCGGACTGGGCGGCGACCCTCCGTCAGCTGATCGCCGCCGAGCGCGAGGGTGCCCGCCGGGGCCGCGCCGCCGGCCTCGACGCCGCCTGTGACGCGTTCTACCGCGGCCCTATCGCCGCCCGCATCGCTGCCTTCGCGCAGAACACGGCGATCCGCGACGCCACCGGCGCCGCCCACCGCGGCTTCCTGAATGAGACCGACCTGGCCGAGTTCCACGCCCGCGTAGAAGAGCCGGTTACCTTCCACTACCGCGGCATTGATGTCTACAAGTGCGGGCCGTGGTGCCAGGGGCCGGTCTTCCTCCAGCAGCTCGCTCTGCTGGAGGGGTTCAACCTGCGCGCGCTCGGCCACAATACCGCCGATTATCTGCACGTCTGGCTGGAGTGCGCTAAGCTGGCGTTCGCCGACCGTGAGTTCTACTACGGCGATCCGCAGTTCGTAGACGTGCCGCTCGGGCGGCTTCTCTCGCGGGAGTACAACGACCAGCGTCGGAACCTAGTGGACATGGGGAAGGCGTCCCTCGCGTTGCGCCCTGGAGACGCCGGCCCGCGTCCGGCGCGCCTCATCCTGGGCGAGGGCAGCCCCGATGGCCACGATACCACCCATCTGGACGTCATCGACGCCGAGGGGAACATGATCGCCGCCACACCCAGCGGCGGCTGGATCCCGTCATCGCCCGTGATTCCGGGGATCGGTTTCCCGCTTGGCACCCGCGGCCAGATGTTCTCCCTCGACCCGGAGCATCCCAACCGCCTGGAGCCAGGGAAGCGCCCGCGCACCACCCTCACGCCCAGCCTGGCCATGCACCGTGACCGGCCCTTCCTGGTATGGGGCACCCCCGGCGGCGATCAGCAGGACCAGTGGACGCTCCAGTTCTTCCTCAACGTGGTGGAGTTCGGAATGACGGTGCAGCAGGCGCTGGACGCGCCCACGGCGCACACCACGCACTTCCCCAGCTCCTTCTATCCACGCGTGGCGTATCCCGGGCAGGTGGTGCTGGAGGAGGGGATTCCCGCTGTCGTCTGCGAGGCGCTGCGGTGCCGCGGGCACGAGGTGGTGATTGCCGACCGCTGGGCCAACGGCCGCGTGATGGGCATCCTGCGCGATGAGGCGCGGGGGGTGCTATTCGGAGGCTGTTCGCCCCGCGGCGAGCACGGCTACGCCATCGGCTGGTAAAGAGTACTTTTCACTGCGGAGATGCAGAGGGGAAGAGGTGTAAGAGCCGGGAAGAGCAGGCATAATCGACAGCCCGCTTTCTCCCATGATGGGCCTACACCCACGCCCCTCTGGTCTCTGTGCGCTCCGCGCCTCTATGGCCGTCTTGAACGGAGATGCTGAATGCGACTTGCCCAACGAATGTCTCGGCTCGGCACGGAGAACGCGTTCACGGTTCTCGCGCAGGTGCAGCGACTTGCCGCTGCGGGTCACGACATTATCAACCTGGGAATCGGCGATCCCGACTTCGATACCCCGACATACATCAAGGAGGCCGCGTGTCACTCGCTCGCCGAGGGCCGCACCCACTACTCGCCCTCGCAGGGGATTCCGCCGCTGCGCGCGGCGATTGCCGCGGAGCTGACGCGCACGCGGGGGGTGCCCTTCTCTGCCGACGAGATCGTGGTCACTCCGGGGGCGAAGCCGATTTTGTTCTACGTCCTCCTCGCCCTGGCAGAGGAGGGGGATGAGGTCCTCTACCCCAACCCCGGCTTCCCGATCTACGAGAGCTGCATCGAGTTCGTGGGCGCGCGGGCGGTACCCATACCCCTTCTGGAGGAGCGTGATTTCCAGCTCGATATCAAGGCGCTCCAGCGCGCCGTGGGGCCGCGTACCCGCGTGCTGATCCTGAACTCCCCGAACAACCCCACCGGTGGCGTGCTGTCTCGGGGCGATCTGGAGGTGGTGGCCGGGCTGGCGCAGCGGTACGACGCGTGGGTAATGGCGGACGAGATCTACAGCCGTTTCCTGTTCGAGGGCCGCTTCGAGAGCATTGCCGCCCTCCCGGGGATGAAGGAACGCACCATCATCGTAGATGGCTTCTCGAAGACCTACGCTATGACCGGCTGGCGAATGGGCTACGGCGTGATGCCGGCCGCGCTGGCGCAGAAGATCACGCAACTGATCATCAACTCTGTTTCCTGCACGGCAACGTTCATTCAGGATGCGGGAATCACCGCTCTTCAGGGACCCCAGGACGAATCCGACCGGATGATCGCCGAATTCCGCGCGCGGCGCGATCTGGTCGTGGCCGGCCTCAACACCATCCCCGGCATCCATTGCCGCACCCCCGGCGGCGCCTTCTACGCCTTCCCCAACGTCACTGAGGCCTGTCGCCGCCTGCGCCTACCGAACGCCGAGGCGTTTCAGGATCGCGCCATGCGCGATGCCGGAGTGGCCGTGCTGGCCCGCTCCAACTTCGGCCGGCGGAATGAGGGCGAGACGGAGGAATACGTGCGCCTCTCCTTCGCTGCCTCCCGAGAGCACCTGCAGGAGGGCCTGCGCCGGCTGCGGGGGTTCGTGGAGCGGGGGGCTGAGTAACGCAGGGCTGCCTGCCCCGAAAGCTTTCGGGGCCTGTAGCGCGCTTCTCGCCGGCACGGCAGCGCACCGTTCCCCGAACTCTTTCCGGACGTTCCGCCCTGCTTGCGTCTGCAGCGCCGAGGGAATACTCCACTCAATCGGCGCACACCTCACACCGGTTACGTGAAAACCCGGCGCAGAAAGGAAGTGCCTGAATGGTGGGGCAGCTGGCAGGGAAATCTGCCTTAGTGATGGATGGAGCCTCGGGAATCGGAAGGGCGGCCGCACTGGCGTTCGCCCGGGAAGGGGCCAGAGTGGTGGTGGCGGACGTGCTCGTGGAAGGGGGCGAGGAGACGGTGCGCCTGGCCCACGCGGCCGGAGGGGAGGCCGTTTTCATTGCCCAGGAACCGATCGGGCGGCTGGGCCGGCCAGAGGAAGTCGCGGAGGCGGTGGTGTGGCTGTGCTCGGAGGCAGCTTCGTTCGTCACCGGCCACCTGATGGTTGTGGATGGCGGCTGGGTAGCGCGGTAGCTCCACCGCCGCACAGGACGGCAAGAGCACCCAAGAGGTAGTGCAGATGCAGGCCAGGCGATCCGTAAGGCGCTCCAGGCGGCGGAGGCCAGGGATTCACTGCGGCGGCCGAACAGCCAGGCTCAGTAACAGCGGCGAAGAGTTTTACAAGCCGATGATGGGCACGATGCGGCTCAATCGAAGAAGTCGGCGTCGGACTCGGGCAGATAGCCGCGCGCTTTCTCTACGTTGAACTCGACGCCCAGGCCTGGGCTGTCCCACACCTGGATGAGGCCGTCTTTCACGATCGGGTCCGGCAGACCCTCCATGATGTCGTACCACCATTCCGGCTTCGCCACCGGGTACTCGGAGGCGATGTAGTTGGGCGGCAGCGTGGCGCACACCTGGACCAGCGCGGCGAGGCCGATCAGGCCGTCGAAGATCCCGTGCGGCGCAATGAGGATGCCGTGCAGGTCGGCGTACTCGGCGACCCACTTCAGCTCCGCGATCCCCCCGACGTCCGCTGGGTCCGGGCCGATGATACGGACCGCGTGCTTCTCGATCAGCTCCCGGAAGTTCTGCCGCAGGTAGATCTGCTCGCCCGTGTGGGTCGGCGTGGAGGTGCTACTCGTGACCTCCCGGTAGACGTCCGCCAGCACGTAGGGGGTATAGTCGCCGGTGATCATATCCTCGAGCCACATCACGTTCAGCGGTTCCACCGCCTTCGCCAGCCGGATGGCATCGGGGACCATCCAGCCGGGCCCGCAGTCCAGCGCCAGGCCGATCTCGTCACCCAGCACCTCTTTCATGGCCTCGACGCAGGCGATCACATGCTTGAGGCCACGCTCCGTAAGGGGCGCCCGGTTCGGGTGAGGCCCGCCGGTGCGGACCTCTCCGTAGGAGAAGCCCGGCACGTGGCCCGGCATGCTGCTGTGGAAGCCCACGCCCTGCTTGATGATCGTGAAGCCTTCGGGGGAGGCCTTCATCCGGACAGTGCTCTCGGCGTAATCCTGCGGCGAACTCCCGGCCATGGGGAAGCGCACCCCACCGTTGTAGACCCGCACCGCGTCGCGCACCTTGCCGCCCAGGAGCTTGTGGACCGGCAGGCCGGCCGCCTTGCCCGCGATGTCCCACAGGGCCATCTCGATGGCGCTGACCGCGCTGCCCCACGGCTTGAAGCTCCCCAGCCGGCGGATCTTCATCATTACGCGCTCGACGTCGGTGGGGTCCTCGCCGAGGACGAACGGCTTATAGAAGAGGACGTGCGGCTTGAGGTAGGGTTTGGAGTTCTCTGCCTGGCCGTAGCCGCTGATCCCCTCGTCGGTCACGATCCGGACGACGGGGTTCTGGCCCAGGACGGCGCACTTCAGATCAATGATCCGCATGGCTTCCTCTCCAGGTGGCGTGGGCAGTCCGGCTCCCTCCGGGGGCGTTCCCTCTGGAACGGCCTGGTGGCACGCGCAGGCCGTGATGCGGCGGGAGTGGGCAAGGGAACTCACAGCTACGCAATGCAAAGCCGACCTGCGTCAGCTGAGCTCGAAAGCCCAAAGCTCCGTCCGCACAGGCGGGCTTCGCCTTGCGTAGCTGCCGCTTCAGCCGCCTACGCACCGTCAGCTTGTGTTGCCAGAAACGGCTTCGCGCTCCGCACGCGCGACAGATCCCCGTTCACCCGGGAGCGGCTCCTGCCCTGCCTGGTCACCAGAAGGGGCCCTGTTCCCCCGGCCGGGCGCGGCACGGGCCGCCGAGCAGCCCGCCGTCCTTCCGGACGATGTCCACCTCGATCCTGATTGCCCAGGAACCGATCGGGCGGCTGGGCCGGCCAGAGGAAGTCGCGGAGGCGATGGTGTGGTTGTGCTCGGAGGCAGCTTCGTTCGTCACCGGCCACCTGATGGTTGTGGATGGCGGCTGGGTAGCGCGGTAGCTCCACCGCCGCACAGGACGGCAAGAGCACCCAAGAGGCAATGCAGATACAGGCCAGGCGATCCGTAAGGCGCTCCAGGCGGCCGGAGGCCAGGGATTCACCGCCTCAATAACAGCGGCGAAGAGTTTACAAGCCGATGAATGTCTGCCACCTTCACGAACGGGAGAGCAGCTAACTTCCGCCACAGGCCCCAGACCTCTTTGGGATTCCCGTAATAATCCATTAATCCGAGGTAGCTGCTTCGTTTAGCCCTCTCCTCTGGCGGCGCGAGGTCGTGGAGAAACGGCCAGACAACCATCTCCAGATTCATGCGCTGTGTTTCCTGCAGAAACCGGGTCAGAAATTCAGCCTGGTGCTGCTGTCCTTTGGGATCGTCCGGCAAGGTGGCCCAGCCGATCTCCGTGAAGGCAATCGGTACGTTACCGACACGCTCTGCGATCGGACGGTAATAACCCGGAGGCATTGCGGCTGGGCTGGCGAACCCCTGTAGGTCCGGGTAGGTGGTGAAACCAAAGACGTCAATCTTCTTAAAGTCTATTTTATTAATGAGGTCGAACCCCCTCTTCGCCACCATTTCCTCGTACCGGAAAATGATCATCACGCGGGTCTTCGGTGAGACCGACTGGATGGCGTCGTAAGAGTCGGCGACTAGACTCACATAATTGTCGAAATCCTGCCGTTGAGCCGGGCTATAGTGGTAAAAGGAGTCGATTTCGTTGCCCAGGCTGAAATAGGCGGGCTGAAACTCCCGCGCGACGTGCGTGACATGGGCCATCCACCGTTTCCGGAATTCAACACTGGCCATGGTGGTGCTAGGGGGAAGGTCCGGGGGCACGCTGAGCTTGAGTTCAAGCCCTTTTGTGGGCGTGGGAGAGATACTCCAGAAATTCGTGTTGAAAATCGGCGTGAGGTTGCGCGCAGCGTATGCCCTCAACAAAGCCTTGCGTTGCTCCAGGGTCGGGCGGCAGTAGAACTTCTCCCAGTCTTCATACCAGCCCTCGGTCATCGTCCACAGGCTGAAGACCTGCGAGTTCCGCGCCGCCAGGTCGATAGCTTCACCCAGAGCCTTCTGGATATCTGCGGGTGTTTCTCCCTTTTTGTGAGCGGGATGGTGCCCCAGACCGAGCAGAAAAGACCGCTGGGCCAGTGGGAGCGGTGTGGAGGAGTCGGACGCCAGCGGGGCGCTCCCTTTCGTGCCGGTGGAGGCAAACGCAAAGGTCGCTGTCGCCAGTGCGGCGGTCTTGATGACCTGCCTGCGCGTCATCACGAGCAAAGCCTTCTCACTTGGCGGGAGCGCCTTTGGCTGCACTTGCTTCGCGTGTGCGGAAAGGCAGATTACCGGCGGCGGGGAGCATCCACACGGGCGCCTTGCCGGTGGCGATGTCCCGTAGGGCGGGGGTGAGCTGCTGGCGCGCGTACTTCCAGAGCCAGGAGTCGGTGAAGGAGAGGTCCAGGAGCGGTGCGGATGCCGGCCCCTCCATCGCGAAGCGAGTATCGAACTTCCGCAGGCCAAAGAGTTTCAGCAGCCAGCCCCATCCCGTCTGGGCCAGGACGCGGTTGGATGCCTTCTTGGAGAGCCAGGCCTTGCCGGTGGCCCGCAGGTGGCCGTCAGGGTCAAGTGTGCCGCTGCCATCCAGGTTGAACGGTTCTCCGCGCACCTTCGTTTCGGTGACTTGCACTTCCCCATTGGCGAATGCAACCGCGGCGGTGACCTGCGTCAGCGATGCCTGGGCGAAGTCCGGCGGCGCCTCCGGTAGGCGGAGCCGCGCCCCTGTCGCTTCTAGTGCCGCCGTGCCCCGCAGTGTGCGGGCATCAGCAGGGTTGCCTGTCAGATCGAGCGTGACTTGTGCGGTCCCGCCCACCAGGCTGTCGGCGAGTGCGCCGTACCCGTTGGCGCGCGCCCAGGGTTGGATGAGCGCGCCTGCGTCGGCGGTATGCAGCGTGGCCGCCAGTCGTGTCTCCGCGGCGGTCCAGCTCAAGTTGCCCGTCCCCTGCCAGCCCTCCGCGAGTACCTTCCCCTGCGCGCGCACCGCCTCCCCTGCCAGCTGCGCCTGGCCGGTCGCCGTCCAACCCTCCCCGGCCAGCTGTCCCCGGAAATGGCTGACCTGCGGCGACCAGTCGCCTTCTCCCTCGGCGGTCCACGCCGGGGTCCGCAGCAGGCCAGAATAGGTGGCGGCAACCATGCCGTCGAGGCGGACCGAGCCGCGGGCGCTCATCTGGCGAGCCTCAACCGACAGGTCCGGCAGCGTGATGCGCGGTCCCTCGGCGCGGAAAGTGCTGGTTACCTGGTCAATCGCCACCGGCTGTGGCACGCCGAGCCGTTCCGGGAGCGGCGCGGTGAGCTGGCCGCCGCGCAACGCAAGAGAACCTGCGGCGCGCTCCACGAGCGCCGCCCCGGAGCCCGCCAGATCGAGCGTCCCCCGGGCGGTTCCGTCCCGGTACCAGCGGGTCGCGTCGATCCCCAGAAGCGTATGCAGCACCCGGGTAGGTTCCTCGGTCTGCCAGGTGAGCTGGAAGTGGTGGCGGCGCTCCGCGAGGTCCCCCAGCCCCGTTACCTCACCTGCACCGGTAGCCTCGAATCCAGGAGTGAGCAGGTGCGCGTCCGCGATTGTCACCCTGCCGCTGCCGTAGTCGAATTGTCCCTCCAGGTGCTGGAGCGGTAGCGGCGACGCACCCGAACCAGGGTACTGGAAGGTGGCTCCTGTGAGCGTGAATCGCCCTGCCAGTGGATCCAGCCCCAGTTCGGTCCAGGGCCGGCGCAGCTCGGTATCCAGAACGAGCGTCCCGCCGCGCACCACGTCCCCAAATGCGCCCGCATTCAGCAGCTCCTGCCACCGCTCGCTCGTCAGGCGGAAGCGAGCGTTCAGTACGGGCGCCGAAGCCACCCCCATCTGCGCGTCCGGTGCGCCCAGGGTAACGGTGCCATCTCCGGTGAGCCGGTAGAGCGGCAGGACTGCGTCCAGATCGCGCAGACGGATGACCGACCCCTCTCGCTCGAAGGATCCCTGGAGGGACTGGAGCGGGAACACCTGGCTCGCCTGGCCACCCAGGACAATGCGCACGTAATCGGTGTTCCGGAGCGACACATCGCCGGTGACGGTCGCCGCGCGGGGATCAGCCAGCGGCACCCGCGCCTGGAGGCGAATTGTGCCGGCGCCGCCGTAGAGGATCTCCGTGCCCGTCAGGGAGGCGAGGAGCGCGCCCGCGTCGCTGCTGTTTACCCGCGCCTCCAGTTCCACCCGTGGCGGACCTTCCGCGCGCCGGAGCCAGCCATCGCCGTGGATTTCTCCGGCGGCGGTGGAGATCGCCGCTTCCTCTACCTGCCAGTCCCTGCCACGCGCCGCGAAGCGGGCGGAGAGGGAGTGAACCGCCAGAGGCAGCAACCCTTTGTGCAAGGCCAGGCGCGCCCTTTCCAGACGGAGCGCGCCTGTGGCGCTGCCCAGCATCTCGTCCGCGTCCTTCCCTTGGGCGGAGAGGTCCAGTGTCAGCCGGCCGCCGTGCAGGCCAGAGGGCGGCACGCCCAGCCGCGCCGCCACCTTCTCCCATTCCTGTGCTTCGATCCGCCCCGCCACGGCGTAGCGTGGCGCCGCGCTAAGCGGTGCCTCGATGCGCGCGCTGCCTGATATCCGGATCCCGGGTGTGGTGGCCTCCAGATCTGCCAGCGTTACGGCGTCTGCCGCTGCCTGAAAGCGACCGGAGAGGTCCACCGATTGCCATTCGCCGTTACCTAGATCCACCCGCAGGTCCCGGCCGGACAGGCGACCGGTAGCGGAGAAGCGCTCAGGCTCGGCCAGCGGCAGCGATCCCTCTATCTCGCTGTGGAGGGCGCCTTCGTCCCCGGTCCGCTCGAAGAAGCGGCCCACCCATGGCAGTCGCGTCGCTGTGGCGAGCGCTGCATCCAGGACGATCTTGCCGCGAGCAACGGGCGACGCCCCGAGGGAGGTTATCTCTCCGTCGCCACGGATTGCCAGACCCTCGGATGTCAGAGCCAGCTCCGGGAGGGTCAGGCGCTCCCCGGCGTAGCGGAAGCGGCCCTCCAGCCGGCCCGCAGGCAGCAACTGGTTCGCCAGGCGTACGCTTGTCCCATCCAGACGGAAGCGGCCGCGGACGTCCGCCTGGGCGGGATGCTCCACGGTTCCCTGCCCCGCCAGTTCCACCTCTCCCGCTGCCTGGGGATCGCTCGCGTCCGATAGCCAGCGCCACACAGCAAGCTGCGGCGCCAGCGCCTGCAGCGCTGCCAGCCGGCCCACCGTGAGGCGGAGGTTGCCGTTGATGGCATTCTCTCCGTGAGCTGTCCGCCGCAGGGCCACCTGGCCGGCCGCGCGAAGCGCGGGGGCTTCAGCTACAGCGTCCCACAGCCGCAGGGAACGTTCAGAGCGGTCAAACCGCCCCGAGAAGCGGTTCAACGTCAGTGGGGCGCCGGGGAGGGGGAGGCGGAGGCCGCCGATCTCCACGCGCCCGGTGACCCGGGAGCGCTCCGCCTGCGCAAGCGCACCGGCGGCGGTAAACTCGGCGGTGGCCCGCTCGGCGGACCAATCTAGATGGCCTCCAGATACCTCGGGTATCGCCAGTATCCGCGCCAGGTGGGCCACCGCCGCGGGCGAGGTGGCCTCCAGCCGGCCCTCGGCGCGGAATTGTCCCTCCGGCAGCCGCCCCGCGGGGTGGCGCAGCCGCAGGGTACCAGTCAGGCGCGTCCCCTTCGCTCTCAGGTCGATATCCCGCAGCAACGTGCGGGTGGGCTGCCAGTCGAGGTGCGCGCCCGCCGACTCCCAGGTGAGGACGCTCGTATCCGCTCCCAGCCTCCCTGGCCCCAGGGAGAGATTCCCGCGCGCGCTCTGCAGGCCGCCCGTATCGGCGCGGATTTCCACCGTCCCCGTCAGCAGGCCGACGCCGACTTCATCCTGATCCAGGCCCATCGCGGGCGCCAGCTCGCGCAGCGGCACCTCGCGCACGCTGAGACGGAGGACGAGCGTCCCATCGGCCAGGCGGTACTGGCCGGCGGCTCCCAGGCCGCCCGTCGCGTAGCGGGCCACACCGTTATTCAGCTGCAATCCCCGGGTATCAGCCACCCCCTGAAGCTGGAGGCCCGCCAGTTGCACGCCTTCCCCCTGCGAGGTATCCGCGGCCAGACGGTAGCGAACGCGGTCCTCGGTCAGCGCCAGGGTGGCCGAGAGTCCCCCTGAGTGCAGCTCGGCGGGGGAACGGCCCTTGAGAATGGCGCGCAGGCGCAGGTCGCCTCCGTGGAAACCCACCTCGCGCAGGCCCGCACGGGCCAGTCGCAGGAGCGCGTCCACCGGACCGGGCTCCCCCTCCCGCGGTACTCGGGACAGATCCACCGCCAGGCGCGCGCGGGGCTCGTCCAGATGGAAGGAAGTGATGCGGACCTGCCTATGGAAGAGCAGGTCCCGCCAGGAGAGCGACAATCGCGCGCGGCGCGCCACCAGCGGCGGCCCGGGCTCGCCCGGCAATGGCGGCAGGGAGAGGTCGTCGATCCAGACGGTGCCGTTCACCCAGAGATGGATGTGACTGAATTGGACGGAACGCCCCAGTGCGCTGGCCACCTGCGCCCGCAAGAACCGGGGTAACTCCAGCGCCACGAGCGCCTGGAGCTGGCGGTACGCCAGCCACCCCATGGTCAACAGGCTGGCCAGGACGAGACATAGCGCGGATCGTCGCCGCAAGAACTTGACTCTCAACACCTGGTGCTCCGTCCTACGCACCAACCCCCGGTGAATACTCCACGCTCCGGTAGAGGAAACATCGGGGCGGCGGCGTCCCCTCTGCAGGGCGTGCCAGCATCCCGATGGTAACCAGGAGCGGTTCGGGCTCGCGCCCGGCCCGACACTGGATGCCACGATTGCCGTGCGGCCTGGGACGCCCGTGGTAGCTCCCTTGCCGGAAGCCGCCGGCGTACTCTAAGACCCGTACACGCTCCCTCCGGTTCCCTGGCAGCGCCATCGCGCTCTGGCAGGCGATCCCGAAAGCTTTCGCGACGCACGTCTGAATCTATCTTCGGTCCCGCTGGCGGGGAGGCTGAGGTTCCAGGAGTGCCACGCCGCGGCAGATCGGTGTCCCTCCCCGGATGGACCCTCGCCTCTGGCTCTTTCTCCTTCGGGTGGCCCGGGCATTCCCGCGCCTGGTTGGCAGGCGGATGGTGGCGCGCACCGGGAGCCATTGCAGTGCAGAGAGATACGAGGCCGGGATCGCCCGCTTTAGGTCCGCCCGCACGCTGCCGATAGAGAATTACTATCCTCCTTGGCTGGCCGACGGGTAGTCGCCGGTGCCAGACAGCAAGCCCGTCCAGAACGGCCCTCTGCAGTGGGCGTGCCGCACGCGGCTCGTTCTCCCGGTTGTCAGATTCCCGATCAAAAGATTGATCGAAGAACAAGCAATCTCCCTCTAAAGGAGTAACCTGCCTGCACCGATCATGCCGTAGGTCCTGGTGTCGGATAGAGCGACATTCAAAAGGATATGCGCGTTCTGGACAATATGACAACCCGTATCGTGAGCGCCGCTCTGGATGGCCTCACGGCGCGCCAGCGGGCGTATGCCGCCAACCTGGCGAATATCGAAACGCCGGGCTATCAGGCGCAGGATGTTCATTTCGAAGCGGAACTGCGCCGCTGGCAAGCCGCCGGGGCATCCGCCGCATCCACGCCGGACCCGGAACTCGTGGTGCTGGAGGGTGGGGCCCGCGCCGATGGGAACACGGTGGAAATCGACCGGCAGATGGCGCTCCTGGCGGAGAACGCCCTCACCTACCAGGCATTGACTGAGGCTCAGCGGATGCGGGGCCAGATGCTCCGCGACGCGATTCTGGAGGGGAAACGCTAGTCCAATGGCCATCGCCAGCTCCATGCGCATCAGCGCTAGCGCCCTCACGGCCCAGCGGTGCCGGCTGGACGTCATCGCCGGCAACCTGGCCAACGCGCAGACCACGCGGACATCCGAGGGCGGCCCATATCGCCGCCGCGAGGTGGTGTTCCAGGTGGCCGATACCGGGCAGGGGGGAGGGGTACGGGTGGCGCGCGTGCAGGAAAGCGCGCAGCCTCCTGTGCAGATCTACAACCCGCACCATCCGGATGCAGACCCCAATGGCTACGTGACCGTGCCCAACATCAACCCGATCACGGAGATGGTGGACATGATGGCCGCCACGCGTGCTTACGAAGCTAACGTCACGGCGTTCAACGCGGCTAAACAGATGATCAACGCGGCCCTGGAACTTGGCCGCGGCTAAGCGAGCGGATGCACCGTGGCTGTTTCGGGGATCGCCCTACCGCCGCACCGGGCGGGAATCTCGGAGCCTGCGGAGCGCTGCCGCGGTCACCAACCAGGAGACAGGACCCGATGATCGACCGTTCCTATTCACCCGCCGACACGGGGCCGGCACGCCTCTTGCCCTCGTACACGGCTCCCTCACCCGTCGGGGAAGAGCCACGGGGGCCGAGCTCCTTCGGCGAGCTGCTGGCGAATCTGGTTCAGCAGGTCGATGCGCGGCAGCAGGAGGCGGATCGGATGGTGGAGGCGCTCGCCCTGGGCGAGCCGGTCGAGCTGCATCATGTAATGCTGGCGCTCAACGAGGCGCAGAACGCCTTCAACCTGACCCTTCAAGTGCGCAACAAGATCCTGGATGTCTACCAGGAGCTGATGCGTACCTCCTACTAAACAAAAGGGCTCGGGAATCTGCTGATGAACGGGATTCGGTCCGTTTGGAACGAATTTGCTCCGGCGCAGAAGTTCCTTGCCGTGGGTGTCCTGGTTGCGGTGGTTGCCGGCCTGGCGCTGGTAGCTACCACGGCAGCGCAGCCGCGCTACGCGCTCCTGTTCGCCAACCTCGATCCGGAGGACGCAGGAGCGGTAGTAGAGCGCCTGCGGGAGCAGAAAACGCCCTATCGGCTCGCCCGGGAGGGCCGCGCCATCGAGGTGCCCGAGGATCACGTCCACGAAGCCCGCCTTCATCTGGCCAGCGAAGGGCTGCCCCGGGGAGGCGGCGTGGGATTTGAGTTATTCGACCGCACTAGCCTCGGCGGCACGGACTTCACGCAGCGTCTCAACTTCCAGCGTGCCCTGGAAGGCGAGCTCACCCGCACGATTTCCCGCCTGGAGGGAGTCCGCGAGGCGCGGGTTCACCTGGCGTTGCCGGAACCGCAGCTCTACCTGGAAAAGGATCATCCCCCCACCGCTTCGGTAGTCTTGAACCTGCAGCCCGGACGCAGCATCGGCGAGGACCAGGTGGCAGGCATCGTCCATCTTGTCTCCGGCGCTGTGGAGGGGCTGCGACCCGCAGATGTTGCCGTCATCAGCAGTCGGGGCGAGATGCTGACGGCGGCGGGGGCGGGCGGGCCCACGGCCACGGGGCACATGAAGGAGCAGCAGGCATTCGAGAAGCGGCTGGAAGAGGAACTCCGGGCCATGGTAGATCGCACCCTGGGTCCCGGAAAGGCGGTCGTGCGCGTGAATGCCCGATTGAACTTCGATCAGCGAGAAGTAAACAGCGAGACCTACCAGCCCGGCCGCGATGGCAAGGGCGTGTTGGCCAGCGAGCAGACGGTAACGGAGGTGGAGGGCGGTAGCACGTCGGGATCGGCGGGCGGCGTTCCGGGAGTGGGTGCCAACCTGGGGGAGATCCCGCCGGAGACAACGCCCGCGGAGGGGACGCGCAGTACGCACCGGCAGCTGAAGGCCGAGTACCTGGTCTCCAAGCAAATCCAGCGCTTGGTGGAGGCTCCCGGGCGTATCGAGCGGTTGGCCGTATCCGTGCTCGTGGATGCGGCGGTCCCGGTGGACCAACAGACGAGCCTGCGCCAGGCGCTGGCCG
>JACQGL010000216.1 GCA_016199525.1 Armatimonadota bacterium | reverse complement strand
CGGCGGCAGTGCCGCGGGCGATCAGCGCTTCCAGACGCTCGTGCTCTTCAGGCACGAGCCGAACACGGTATCTCTTGGGCACTGGGGTGATCCTCCATGCAATGGAATCACACTCCCGCCCGCTTGAGTCGTTACGATTCAGATCTGCTGTGACGGACTACTAGCCGCCTCCCGAAGCAACCGACGGGTATAGAGCCGCTCCTTATCGACCCATCTGGCTCCGATCCTGAAAGGTTTCAGGACGAACGATGGGGCCCGCGCAGCGATTTTCCAAACACGCTTGGAGACCGCCACTCCCGCATCCGGGCCCTGGGGGCCAGGGCCGAAGCAGACTCCTACGGATCGCCACGATTCAACAGAGAGGAGGCGGACAGATGGAAAGCGCAGGCCGCGCGGTAGTTGCCATCGCGCACACGAATGAGAGGCACCGTTCACCAGAGCGGGTTCTGGGGCTGGTGCGAGAGGCGGTGAATCACCTGGGGGGAATAGCCCGGTTTGCGAATACGGTTCGCCGATGCGCAAGGCGCTCACCATTATGAAGCCTCTGGCGGCCGTGGGCCTGGCAGTGGCTGGAGCGGCCGCGGCGAGCGCACTCATGGGCAACCGGGGTTCCGGCGCGGATGGGCACGGGGCGCGAGGCGAGGCCGTTTTGACAGAGGAAGAACGCGAGGAAATTCCCGCGAACCGCACGTTGCTGGATTGCCGGAAAGGTCGCCGTTGCCGAGGGGCGCGCCTCGGGGCAGGGGAGGCGCTCCCTCTGCTTACTTTGCGGTAGATCAGGGTATATCCCTCGGATTTGATCGAGCGGTGTGGCACGGAAGGGGGCTGGCTTGTCGCCCTGCTCGTGGTCGGAGGTTTGGTGCATCGCCCAGTGAGATGCGTCCTTTAACTATGTGGACAAGTATGTTGCCAAGGAGGACGGCATCCCGGTGATCAACCGGGTGAAGGCGCATACGGAAGGTCGCGCGGGCGAAGATGCGGCTGGCGCCGGTCCTGAGAGGCCTGGCCATCCTGGAAGACGGCTACGACCAGACTACGGAGATTGCTGGCCTTCCTGTAGACCGCATCGAAGCGGAGGAGGCGAAGCTGTTGGAACGGGTGAAACGCTTTATGGCGCGACTCCCGTTCGAGGAAATGGGCCTCATTCGGGACGCTCTGCACCTGGACTGATTGCTCGTCTCGGAAAGCCTGCTACCGCAGGTCCGCGCCAGTGAGCAGCGAGAAATCCTGGGGATGCGGCAGATCTCCTATTCGACGCCGACGGCAACCTGCTGCCTAATGAGGTGACGCAGGCGAAGTAGTGAGGATGGGAATGGAACCTGAACTGATTGCAGACTACGAATGCGTGGTGGGCGAAGGCCCGCTGTGGCACCCGGGGGAGAGACGGCTCTACTGGGTGGACATTCCGACCGGACGCATGTTCCGGTACGATCCCGCCACCGGCTCCCACGAGCAGTTCTACCAGGGCGAGGTCGTGGGTGGCTTCACCATCCAGGTGGATGGCTCTCTCCTGCTCTTTATGGCCAGGGGCGCGGTCAAGATCTGGCGAGAGGGCGAACTGACCACCGTCATTGAGGAGATTCCTGAAGAACACAACACCCGCTTCAATGATGTCATCGCAGACCCGATGGGCCGTGTCTTTGCCGGCACTATGCCCGCGGTGGACCACCCGGCCCGCCTCTATCGCCTGGATCCGGACGGCACGCTTACTCGAGTACTGGATGGACGGGGCCTGTCCAATGGGATGGGCTTTACGACGGATCGGCGCGGGATGTACTGGACCGATACCTACCGGCTGGCGATTTACCTGTTTGACTACGACCAAAACACCGGCGCCCTGACGAACGAGCGGGTGTTCGTCCGGATTCCGGAAGGTGAGGGACTTCTAGACGGCTTGACGGTGGATGCAGACGGTTTCGTGTGGTCCGCGCGGTGGGATGGCGGTTGCGTGATCCGCTACGCTCCGGATGGCAGCGAAGAGCGCCGGATTCGCTTGCCTGCGCAGCGGGTCTCCAGTATGGCCTTCGGTGGGCCGGATTATGGCGATCTCTACATCACTACCGCCGGCGGCGACAACCGGGTTGAGAATGGACCGGGCGCGGGCGCGCTGTTCCGTGTTCGGCCGGGCGTCTTGGGCCTACCGGACTTTCTTTCCCGAATTCACGTTAAATAGCAACAGGCAACGCTCCCCCGGTGGGATGAGGCAGGCTACCTGAGAGTGGTCGCCCTTCGCAGGGGGCGCCATTGCAGAAGCGTCCGCCTGGTACGGGCGAGCGCGGATCGCCATCTTATCCTTACGGTGATCTCCTCTTGCGCAGTACTCAGACCAAGATGCCGGCCCGCCAGCAACACACCCCCACCGATGAGGGCGGCCGTCCGCTGAATTCGCATCCAGCGCCGGGCCAGGCACTCGTTCCACCTCGTGGCCAGCTGGTATTTCCCCTCCGTTTCCCCACGACTGCACGTAGAAAACAGGAAATAGGGTACAACCCACCGCGCAATGGCGCCCCGTGATCGTGCGCAGACGCTCTGTCGCACATGTCACATCCAGAAGCGAGCGTTGATCGCGATTATTACCCACGGTTCACAGGCACCCGTGGGGCTTGCTGGTCGTCAAACCGGGACATTGGCCATCGATCATCGGTTCTCGCGTCCGACGAACCTCCGGCGAGCAAACCCCGGCAACAGAATGATCCTGCGCCTGCTGCTGGCAGCCTACGACGAGGTGGAAAGAATGATCTATTACTATATTAGCAGTTTAGGAGTTTTTCGGCGTGCTTTTCCATTGCTTGGGTGCGGGTGAAGCCAGCCTCTGACTTCCCATAAGGAAGCGGGTTGAGGGCTGATTCCCAATGGGGTCCAAAGCCTGCATGGGAGCAATCTGTGGCCCAACCAGTCACCCGGTAAGGACAGGTGATTGCTCCATCCACAAGATGTAAATCCGCTGCCCCAATGCCTCGCAGGTTTGCTACCGGCATGGTGGGGGGTAAGTAAAGTATACGACCCGGTTTTCCCCAGTTCACGGCTTGAGGGCCCGTCGAAGGCGCGAGCCCATGAGGACGCGATCTAACTGCCTTCACTCACTTCCGCAGGTTGCATCTCCTCCCACCAACGTGCGCCCGTTGCCGACCCGAAGGCTGTATCGCTGACCAGGGGGCGATGCCCCAACTCCAAGAACCAAGGGGCGCCCCGGAGTGCTTCTGGATGACCTTCAGCGATCAAGCCCCAGGAGCCGAGAAGCCATCGAGGGCGGACGGGCGGTGGGGAGGTCGGCCTCACTGGTGATCTGGTCTGCGTACTGAGGCGCGTAGATGGACCGGCGACGGTTTCTCCAACTAGCGAGCGTAACGGGCGCCGCAGCGACGGTCGCAGGCTGCGCGACGCGCAGCCACGATCAGCTCATTCCATACCTTATTCCGATCGAAGACGTGATCCCTGGCGTATCGGTAGAGTACGCGACCGTGTGCCGTGAGTGCCCCGCCGGGTGCGGGATGATCGCGCATGTACGGGAGGGGCGCGCGCATAAGGTAGAGGGGAATCCGGACCACCCCATCAATCGCGGGGCGCTGTGCATCCGCGGGCAAGCCTCGCTCCAGGGTCTCTACAACCCGGATCGGATCCGGCAACCCCTCGCCCGCGACCCGAGCGGTAGGCTCCAGCCGATTCCCTGGGAGACAGCAAAGGGCAGTCTCCTGCGTCTGCTTAACCAGGCGCAGAATAACCAGGTGGCCTGGCTGGGACAGCTGGAAACCGGTGCCCTCGATCGGCTGGTCGACCAGTGGCTGGCCGCAGTGGCGCCGTCGCGGATGCGGTTGCGGTACGAGCCATTTGCCTATGAGCCACTGCGCGCCGCGCATAGCCAGGCGCTGGGTGACGATGGCCTCCCGGACTACCGTATTGCGGATGCACGGATGCTCCTCTCGTTTGGCGCGGATTTCCTGGAGACGTGGATCAGCAACGTCGAATACACGCGGGCATTCTCTGCCTGGCGGCAGGCGCGCCGGGAGGGAAAGCACCGCGGCCGGTACGTGTTCCTCGCGCCACGTGTCTCGCTCACGGGTGCCAACGCGGACGAGTGGATTCGAGTGCGACCGGGAACGGAAGGGCTGGTTGCCCGCGCATTGAGACATGTGGTGGAGGCGGAGAAGGCCATGCCGGCGACCACCGGCAGCGAAGTGCCCGCCCTGGCAGCAGCAGCGGGGGTGGGTATCGAGACAATCGAGCGGATCGGTCGTGAATTCGCCCGTGAGTCCCCTTCCCTGGCGCTCCCCATCGGGTTTGCGGGCACCGATGAGCAGGCCACAGCGGCCAACGAGGAGATCCTGCGGCTAAACGAGGCGGCTGGCTACCTGGGTCGCACCATCGTGTTCGGCCGGCCGCACGTGCTCAGCGCGGCGGCGAACTACGCCGCTGTTCTGGATCTGATACAGGCGATGCGGGAGGGCCGCGTGGCCCTTCTCTTCATCCACCACGCGAACCCTCTCTACACGATTCCTCCCGCCGCGGGGTTCACGGAGGCGCTCGGTCGCGTTCCGAACGTGGTCAGTTTTTCGAGCTACCTGGACGAGACGACCGAGCGCGCTTCCCTGGTGATGCCGGACCACACGCCGCTGGAATCCTGGGGCGAGTACAGCCCTCGCCCGGGCGTCACTGGGCTGATGCAGCCGGTGGTATCGCCCGTCTTCGACACGCGCGCCACGGGTGATGTTCTGCTTGCCTCCGCCGCGCGGCTGGGCCACGACCTGGGGGTGCGGACCTGGCAGGAGTACCTGCGGCAGGCGCACCCGCTGGCTGAGGAGGCCTGGCGGGCAGCACTCAAGCGGGGAGGAATCTTCCCTCCGGAGGCGGAGAGCCCGGGAACCAGTATCTCCCTGCCCACTTCTCGCGCATCCTCACCGGCGCCCCAGCGCCCCCAGCCGCCATCTGCCGGTGAAGGGCATCTCTTCCTGCACATCTACCCTTCACTCCACTTCTTCGATGGGCGGACCGCCAACCGGCCGTGGGCCCAAGAGATCCCTGATCCGATCAGCAAAGCCGTCTGGGGCAGCTGGGCCGAGATCCACCCGGATGCGGCGGCGCGGCTGGGCGCACGCGATGGCGACGTCCTGGTCCTCACTTCGGCGCAGGGGAGGATCGAAGTCCCCGCGTTCATCCGTGAAGAGGTGCACCCGGAGGCGATCTCGCTCCAGCTCGGGCAGGGGCATACCCACTATGGCCGCTACGCCACCGGCACGGGCGTTAATCCCCTGGCGCTTCTGGAAGGAGCGCCGGAAACGCCATCCGGAGCGCTGGTCGTCTCGGGGTTGGCTGTTGAAGTGACCCGCATCCCGATCCGCCGCCCTCTGGTCGTGTTACAAACCAGTCGGCGTCAGGTAAGCGATGAGATTGCCCGTTCCGTGACGCTCGCAGAGCTTACCAGGCTGGCGAAAGAGGGGCGAGCTGAGGCCGAGGCGCGCCCGACGTTTTATGCACACCACCCGCACCCCGAGCATCGTTGGGGAATGGCGATCGATCTGGACCGCTGCATCGGTTGCAACGCGTGCGCTGCCGCCTGCTACGCGGAGAACAACATTCCCATCGTGGGCCGGGAGCAGTGCTTCCGGGAGCGCGAGATGGCGTGGCTGTGGATTGAAAACTATGTCGGTTCAACCCCGCCACGGAGCGACCAGGAGCCAGAACGCGCCGATGCCAGGAAGATCGACATGCGCTTCCTCCCCATGCTCTGCCAGCAGTGCGACAATGCTCCCTGCGAATACGTCTGTCCTGTCTACGCATCCGTACACAGCAGCGAGGGGTTGAACCAGCAGGTTTACAATCGGTGCGTGGGTACGCGCTACTGCTCGAATAACTGCCCGTACAAGGTGCGGCGCTTCAACTGGTTCACCTATGAGTTTCCCGAGCCGCTGGACCAGCAGCTGAACCCGGATGTGATCCATCGGACCAAGGGGGTGATGGAGAAGTGCACCTTCTGCATCCAGCGCATCCGCCGGAGGAAGATCGAGGCGAAGGCCGAGGGGCGACCACTGCGCGACGGTGAGATCCAGACAGCCTGCCAGCAGACGTGCCCTGCGGAGGCGATCATCTTCGGTGACCTCAACGATCCGAATAGTCGCGTTCGCCAACTGGCGGCCAGCCCACGTGGTTACGGCGTGCTTGCCGAACTGAACACCAACCCCGGGATTATCTATCTGGCAAGGGTGCGGGCGGAATGACTCCCCGCGGCGAAGCAATTGCGAGTGAGGAGTACCGACGCGTCACGGACGACGTGCTCAGCGCGATGGGACCGTCCGGCCCAGGCTACCGCGCGGGCCTTACCGTTACGGCGGCGATGATACTGTTGGGCGCTGTAGCCTGGGGCTTTCAGCTAATCTACGGCATGGGCCTCGCCGGGTACACCCACCCGATCATGTGGGCAGTCTACATTACCAGCTTCGTCTGGTGGATTGGGATTGCCCACTCGGGCACGCTGATCTCGGCGATCCTGTTCCTTTTGCGAGCCCCGTTCCGCGCTGCTTTCTCCCGCTCTGCGGAGGCCATGACCGTTATCGCGATTACTACAGCGGCAGGGTTTCCCGTCATTCACCTCGGCCGCGCATGGCGCGCCTACTGGGTCTTCCCCTATCCCAATGAGCGGCAGATCTGGATAACTTTTCCTTCACCACTCATTCTAGATATTTTCGCCGTCTCCACCTACCTGATCATCTCAATGCTGTTCTTCTGGTTCGGCCTCGTTCCGGACCTGGCCGCGGTGCGCGACCGATCGGCGGGTTGGAAGCGGACGATCTACGGCGTGCTATCGCTGGGCTGGGAAGGGAAGGATCGGCAATGGAAGCACTACCGGATGGCCTACGCTTTGCTGGCCGGCCTGGCCACGCCGCTCGTCGTGTCCGTGCACTCAGTCGTGTCGTGGGACTTCGCGCTCTCGATCCTCCCCGGCTGGCACAACACGCTCTTTGCCCCCTATTTCGTGGCGGGCGCTATCTTCTCCGGCCTGGCGATGGTGCTGACACTGCTGGTGCCAATGCGCTCCCTCTTGCGTCTGGAGCAGTATCTCACGATCAGTCGCTTCGAACAGTTGGCAAAGCTAGCTCTCTTCATGTCATTAATCGTTACCTATTCCTATGCAGTTGAGTACTTTACGATCTGGTATCAGCGTGATCCGACTGAGCAGGCGAACCTGCTCTTCAAGGTGCGCGGGGATTTTGCGCCCCTGTTCTGGATCATGACGGTGTGCAACAGCATTGCGCCCCTGGCGTTCTTCTGGCGATCCATCCGGCGCAATCTCCTCGCCCTGTTTGTCATCTCCATTCTCATCAACATCGGCATGTGGCTGGAGCGGTTCGTGATTATTGCCGGGAGCCTGGCGCGGGATCATGTCCCCTATTCCTGGGCGCCCGACGGCTACCATATCTCTCTCGTGGAGGCAGGAATCTTCATCGGCAGCCTTGGCTGGTTCCTGTTCTGGTTTCTGCTATTCGCCAAGCGGCTGCCGGTGCTGCCGATCTCCGAGCTCAAGCACGACATGCTGAAGGAACACCGCGAGGTACAGGCGATGAGGATCGGCGAGGTGGGAGCTGCCCGAGGAGGCGAGCGTGGAGTTTGAAGGCGTGGTCGCCTATTTCCCGACCAGCACGGCGCTCCGTGCGGCGATCCGCCACGTCCGGGGGGCGGGGGTTTGGGACATTGCCGCGTATTTGCCGCTGGGGGATGGGCAAGTACTGAACGCCCTGGACTCGCGTGGCAGCGCCGTGCGCTGGATAACGCTTGCGGGAGGACTCACGGGGATTGCTACCGCCCTGGCCATGACCATCGGTATGTCCTGGAGTTTCCCGATTATTGTTGGTGGCAAGCCGATTACCGCCTGGCCGCCGTTTATCGTCATCTCATTCGAGTTAATGGTTCTATTTGGTGGCATCGCCACCGTGGTCGGCTTCCTACGGCTCACACGGCTACCCGATTTAACACCCAGCGGCGCCTACCATCCGTCACTTGTGGTAGATCGTTTCGCATTGTTGGTGCCGTGCCGGCCGGATGGCGTGGACTGTCCCACAATCGAGCACGTGCTGCGGGAAGCAGGCGCAGTCGAGGTGCGCATAGTCCCGCGCGAGAATCGCAGCCCATTGCAGGAGGTATCGTGAGCGGGCCCCCTACGCAACAGAGCCAGGACATGGCGCGGCTGGAACGCCAGGCTCGAAGGCTCCACAGCCCCCCACGGTGGGTCACCGGAGCCGCGTGGGCCTGTCTGGCCCTGGGCGCTGTCGGCGTGCTTGTCGGGTTGCTGGTCGCGCCGGGTCGGACGTGGGCTTCACTGCTTGCCAATTTCCTGTTCTGGACGGGAGTAGCGCAAAGTGGCGTGGTGATGGCGGCCGTCTTCAACGTCACCTACGCGCGGTGGGGCCGGATGATGCAGCGCATCGCGGCGGGCCTGGGAGCGTTTCTACCTGTCTCGCTGCTCCTGCTGGCAATGTTGTATTTTGGCCGACGCTACCTGTTTGTCTGGCTCGGCCAGTCGGCGCGCAATCCATGGCTCCACGCAGAGGGCTTATTCGCGCGAGACGCCGCGGTGCTCCTCGTCATGACGGTGCTGAGCCTGTGGTTCCTGTATCGATCTTTGCGGCTGGATGTGGGGGCGCTAAGCGACGAGCGCCCGGTCGGGGATCGTTTCGCCGCGTGGCTCACCCGCGGATGGCGCGGCATGCATTGGGAGCGGGCGCGCAACCAGCGGGTATTGCGCAATCTGTCGCCTGCCATCATCATCGGCTATGCGCTGGGCTACTCGGTCCTCGCCCTCGATCTGGCGATGACTCTCGATCCGCTCTTCACCAGCGAGATGTTTCCGGGCATCTACTTTATCACCGAGTTTTACGCGGCCCTGGCGGTAACCACCCTCCTTGTGGCCACGTGGCGCCATTCAGCGGGGTTGGAAGAGATCATCACGCCATCGCATTTGCTGGATCTCGGGAATCTCACCTGGGCGTTCACGATGCTATCGGGTTACGTGGCCTGGGCGCAGTACATAGTGATCTGGTACGGCAACCTGCCGTCCCAGGCAGCCTATCTCTTGCTGCGTTCCCGTGTCTGGCCGTGGAATGCGTTGGCCGGAGCGGCAATCGGGCTCGGGTTCGTCGTGCCATTCTTGTTCCTTTTTGGCCGTGGGCTGAAGCGGCATCCGGTCGCCCTCGCGTGTATCGGCGCCAGTGCTGCAGTCGGCGTGCTGCTGGAGCGGTTCCTGGAGGTGATGCCTTCTGTTCCATCGCTTGAGCCGACTGGCTACGGCCTCGTTGAGATGGTAGTCACCCTTGGCTTCGCGGGCGCCGTCGCTCTGCCCTACCTTTGGCTGATCCGACGTGTGCCGTTGTTTCCGGTGGGAGATCCGCTGTTTACCAAGGCTCTGGCCGTGCGTGCTGTTGAGGTCTGAATCATGCGGCGGGAAGCGAAAGTCACCATCGTCGTGCTGGCCCTGCTGCTCGTCGCGTTCCTCCTGGTCTACGTTGCGGCGTCGGGCGTGGCGATCGTGACGGCGCCGGTTCAGCCGATCGATTTCTTCCATCGCGTGCACGCCGGAGACAAACAGATCGCCTGCGAATACTGCCACCGAACGGCCAAAAGTGCCGCCCTCGCCGGCATGCCGAGCGTTGAGTTGTGCATGCGCTGCCACCGCGTGGTCATCCCGCACTATCGGGAGATCCAGAAGCTACACCGCTACTGGGAAAGCGGCGTGCCGATCCCGTGGCAACGCGTGAACCGGCTGCCGGGTTTTGTGTACTTCAACCACCAGGCGCACACGGTTACCGGGAAGCTGGACTGCGCGGAGTGCCACGGCAAGACGGAGACGATGGACCGTCTGGTACGAACGGCGCCGCTGACCATGGGCTGGTGCCTGGATTGCCATCGTAAGAAGCGCGCGAGCATGGACTGCTGGGCATGCCACCGGTGATGACCGAGCAAGAACGCAATCTGCGCATCATCCGGGGCGTTGCCCTCGCGGTGGGGATCGCGATCATTTTGGCCCTCGTGCTGCTCTACCGGGGAAACGAGCTGCCGCCCTATGAATTGGGCATCCAGCGGACGGATGCGACGGGCTACGCACCGCCCTCACAGCCGCGCTTCGCTCCCGTCGGCACGGTGCCGAGGAGCGGCGCGGAGCTACCCCCGCTGGTGACTGAGGAGCACCCTATGCCTACCGGGCGGCCAGAGGGCTCGGAGCACGCGTCCGTGCCGCCGGAAGCGCTAGCACTCAAGAATCCACTGGCGAATGACCCGAACGCCGTCCCTGAGGGTGCGCGCCAGTACCAGATCAACTGCGCTATGTGCCACGGCAAACCGGGGAGCGGGCGCGTGGGTCCCGTGGGCGATAGCTACATCCCGCGCCCGCCGGATCCGCTCGTGCACGTGCGGGAGCACCCGGACGGTGCGATCTTCTATGTGATTACGGAGGGGATCTACTCGACACCTGTGCCCGAGGCGGTGCAGTACCTGCCCCGTGAGTGGCACGCCTTCCGCGGTACGATGAGCGAGCGGGAGCGGTGGGCGGTGGTCACCTACCTGCGATCCGTGGTGGAGGGTAGCCGTGCGATTTCTCGATGACCAACCCGGGAGCGCGGCGCGGAACTGGCTCCTTTCCGGCGCTGTATGGATGAGCACCGGCGTGCTCTTCGGCCTGCTGGCTGCCATCGAGATGGCCGCACCTGATTTCTTGGGCGGCTACCGGGCGCTGGTGTTCGGGCGCCTGCGCCCTTCCCACTTCAATACGATCATCTTTGGCTTTCTCTCCATGTCGCTGATCGGCGCGGGGCTGCATTACGTGCCTCATCTGTGCGCCACGCGGTTGTACTCCGACAAGCTCGCCAACGCGGCGATGTGGCTCTGGAACCTGGTGGTCCTCTCTGGTATCGTCACCTTCCTGCTCGGGTACACATCCGCCCACGAGTACGGCGAGTACATCTGGCCGATCGATATCCTGGCGGTGATCACGCTGCTCCTCCTTGCCTACGTCGTCTTCAGGACGATTGCCCGCCGCGAGGAGCCCCTGATCTACGTCTCCATCTGGTACTTTGGCGCGGCGCTTCTCTGGACGGCGGTGACCTGGGCGTTTATGGGCGGCACCGGCGCCCGGTACGGCCTGAACGACGCGGTGTGGACCTGGTTCTTCGGCCATAACATCTTTGGGCTGTGGGTCACGCCGCTGGCTCTGGCCGTTGCCTACTACGTGATCCCGCGGGAGGCACGCACGCCGCTTTACAGCCACACGCTCTCCCTCATCGCCTTCTGGGCGCTAATCACCTTCTATTCGCACACCGGCACGCATCACCTGCTGCAGGCGCCGGTTCCCGCCTGGCAAAAGGTAATCGCCAGCATCGATAGTGTGATGCTGCTGATCTCGGTGTATGCATTCTGCGCGAACGTATGGCTGACGCTGCGAGGGCGTCTGTGGCGGGTTGAGCAATCGATCGCGCTGAAGTTCGTGTTTGCAGGGACCATCTGGTTCTTCATCGTTTCCACGCAGGGCAGCGCGCAGTCGCTGATGGGGTTGCAGCGGCTCACGCACTTCACAAACTGGACGGTTGGGCACGCGCACATCGGCCTGCTGGGATTCGCGGGGTTCATCGCCTCCGGGGCGATCTATGGGATACTACCGCAGGTCACCGGAAAGCCGATTTACAGCGCGGCGCTGGCAAACTTCCAGTACTGGTTGATGCTTCTGGGCACCGGTGGTTTCGCGATTGTCCTGACCATCGCGGGACTGGTGCAGGGCAGCGCCTGGCTGAACGGAGAGGCGCTCTATCGCGTGTTGCCCGAATTGGGCGTCTACATGGTTGCCAGAGCGGTCCTCGGCACGTTCGTGGTTGTGGCTGCGGAAATCCAGCTCTGGAATGTGACGTTGACGCTACTGGGGCGGGGACCGAAGCGCGAGCCATTGGAACCCGCCATCAGTCTCTTCGACCAGCAACTGGTGGAAGGGCAGGAGCCAGAAGGAGCGTAGCGCCATGCAGATGACGGAACGCGCCTTTGCCATTGGCTCATTACTCATCCTGCTGGCGGCGGGCGTGGGGGTGGGCTTTATCCCGGCCTGGACCACGGAACAGAAGCCGTCCGACATCGCCCGACGGCGCACGCCCCTGGAAGCGCGGGGCCGGCAGGTGTACATTCAGAACGGCTGCACCTACTGCCATACGCAGTACATCCGCCCTCAGGATTGGGATCACGGCGCCGTGCGCGTGGCGCAGCAAGGGGACTACGTCTTCGACAGGCCGCATCTCCTGGGCTCTGAACGCACGGGCCCCGACCTGTCCCAAGAGGGAGGCCTGCGCACCGACGACTGGCACCGCGCGCACTTCATGAATCCCCGTTTCACACGCCCAGCATCGATTATGCCGCAGTTTCGGTTTCTGACCGATGGGGAAATAACGGCGCTGATCGCCTACGTGCAATCTCTGGGCGGCAAGATGGCCGATGCCCGCGTTACCCGGCAGAAGATGTGGCACAAGGCGCTGGCGGCGGCGTTCGCACGCGGCACGGATGCGAACTTCGCCTATCTTCACTCCCTGGTGCCTGAACAGTGGCGCACGATGCCAAATCCGTACCCACCTACCCCGGAGGCGCTGGCACGCGGTCGCTTCATCTACGAGCAGTCGTGTATCGGCTGCCACGGGAACTTCGGCGATGGCAACGGCCCGGCGGCCCGCTGGCTCTACCCCAAGCCGGCGAACTTCACGGCTCTGCGTCGCATCGGCGCGTCCGGCGGCCTGCTCTATTACCAGATTATGAACGGCATCACGGGCAGCTCGATGCCCTACTTCAAGACCGAGCTGGAGAGTGAGAAGATCTGGGATGTATCGAACTATATCGCTGTGAGCTTTATCGGGCGCAGTGATGGCAATACGGCCCCGCGCGGCGCGGACGCAGCGCTCGAACCGGTGGATCCGCACGCGCCGCCGCCACCGGCACCGGAGAGCGTGACGGCGCCACCGCTTACATCCCCCGCGCTGCAGCCCGAGGTGAATGCGGCACGGGGTGGTATGCCAATGCCTGGTGGTGGCAGGCAGGGCGCTTCATCTCCCACCCCCGCGCAGACTGGTCCGGCCCAAACGCTCCCATCTCCGCGTCATGCCCATCCACGTCCCGCTCCGGAAAGGAGGCGACCATGACCCTCCAGCAGTGGTTGCTGCTGTTGATTGCCAGCCTGGCGATCGGTCTGTTGACGCTGCTGTGGGCGATCTGCGCGGGTCAGTTCGCCGACCAGGACCGCGCGCGGATGCTGCCCCTACTGGCCGATGAACGACGAGGCAGCGGGGCGGCGCGCAGCCGATCTCCGCACGGTCCCCACAGACCGGCCGTGGAGGGCGGTTCAGCGGTGCCTCTCGGCGCTGGTAAGGGCCGGTTGACCGGGATCCTTACCCTGGCTCTTCTGATCTTTGTCGCCGCCAGCCTCGCGGTGGTGATCACGCTGGCCGCACAGCGTGCGCACGGCGCGAGGGGCTCGCAAGGGACGATTCTACGCGTTATGCCGGAACCATGAGAGAACCAACCGCGTTCTACCCCTGGACTCTGAACTGGATGGCCGTGGCCGTCATGCTGATCGGTGGCGCGGTGACGATTGTGGCGCTCTACCTGGCGGCGCGCAGCGGGCGCGAGACCCCCAGCGCCCCCAATGGTAACGAGCCGCCCATCCGGGACTACGCCGGTGTGGCGCAAGAAGGATCGAATACGGCGACTGTGTTCGTGATTGTGTTTATCTTGTTCACGCTTCTCTGGGCAGCAGCGTACGTGCTCCACGCCGCTCTCTACGGGCTGTCGTACTGAGGTTGGTGGCCGCTGATGAGTCGACTGGCAGACAGAGAGCGAGAATTGCAGCGCGAGCTGGAGGAAAACCGGCGGCGTGGCTGGGGCGACCGGCGCACCTGGTTGTGGATCGGCTTCCTCGTGGTGGGAAGCCTGGCGCATACAGTGATCATCCACTGGCTTGTCGGTTCCGAGGTACGGGCGGAGTGGAATCTGGGTTATCCACCCACGGCGCCGGATTATCTATTAATGCGCGTGTCGCCGGAACCACCGGCATCGGCACCTGGATTGAAGCGTTGACGCGGCCATCGGTGCTGCGGTTCTGTTTACAGCCCTGGAGTAGGTCCGAAGGCAGTGGCTAAACCGCTCCACTTCAGGTTTCCGAATTCCAGCGCGCCGGAGGTGGGCCCCCCGGGCCGTGTCTGGCCGTTCGGGAGGATGACCGTGCCAATACCGGACCGGTTCCAGCGAGCGGCGAACTGGAGGCGTCGCCGCCTCCCCCGGCTGTCAAAGGCCTGGCCGCCGCCGGAAAAATCGACCCCTAGCTGGAACATTCCCTGGTAGCCGCGGCCGCTTGTCTGCCAAAACTTCCAGCGCGGGAAGTCGGGATCGTCCGGGCTATTCGGGATGAGCAGCACATCCATCGTCCGGTTGCCCAGCACGAACGTTCCTGTCACGTTCTGGAAGAAGTCGGGGACACCGGCGAACGGGTCGGCGGTGGGAATGGCGAGATCCAGAGTGCCGACCGGCGTTCCGTCGCCCAGGCTCACGTGCAGGCGATCCGGCCTCGGAACCAGCACGCCCAGCTCCTCGTTAAAAACGAACCACTCGTCGCAGACCTCTTCGGGCAGAAAGGAGTCGTTGAAGAAATTGTAGCAATCGAACGACTTTGTCTGGCGCAGCTCGAACTGCAGGTGCTGGCCGCTGGCCAGGCGCACCGAGCCACGGGAAATGAGCGCGTACCAGAAGTTCAGACCCGAAATGGGGTTCCCATCCGCGTCCAGGGCGGTCTCCTGCTGGAGTTCCTGGTCGTATTCCACATGGTCCCCGGTCGAGAAGCGATGATCGAAGTGGACCTTGCCAGGCGCCTCGTTGAAGCGCTCGACCGGTCGCACCTGGAGCTGTTCGCGAATACCATTGGAATAGGTGATTGCCTGGTCGTAGAAGTCAAACTGACCTCCATAGCTGGTGTTGACGATGCGGGTGCAGTCGGCGGTTTGATTGACCTGGGTGAAGGTCCCATCGCCGTTGTCCACCCACTCGCCGAAGGTGGGTTCGCAGCCACCATCCTGCGCGGGCAGGAAGTGGTAGATCGCCTGGGCCCACCTTTGAAGCAGCACGATGGCGGAAAGGTGCTGGTTCGCCATCTCGGCCTGGGCCTGACCGCGGCGCGCCAGGCCGGGGGCAGCGATAGCCAGGGCCAGGCCGGCGGCCGGGATCAGGAAACGTGTTGCGCTCATAGCATTCGCCTGCTGGTCCGGGGCCGGGCACCGCCTCCGGACGTGTTTTGATCGGTCCGCGGCAGGCAAGACGCCGCCCCGCCTGCCGTCGGGGCCTAGAATCGGTGATCGATGCCGCCCAGGATGGTACGGCCGTTAGATGGAAAGCCCCGGTAGAACGAGGGGCCGCGATCCAACAGATCACGTACTTCGATGAACAGGTTCCGCCGAACGTCAAGTTGCAGCTCCGCACGCACATCCACGGTGACATAGCCGCCCAGGCGGCGGCCCGGGCCGCCCGCGAAGTCGATGTGGCGGCGAGAACCGGTGTAGTTCAGCGTCAGGAAGCTGCGAATCCCACGGGTATCCACGTAATCGAACCGTAGTCCTGCCACCCAGCGGGGGAGGTAGGGCAGCTCCGCGCCGCCCTGCAGCGAGCGAGTCTGCTGGATCCGCCCAAAAAGGCGACCTGTCAAGCGGCTACTCAGCCACTGCTCGTGGGAGAGTTCGGCCCCCATCAGCTCGCCACGCGGGAAGAAGGCGCGGCTGACCAGCCCCGCGCGATCCGGATCCACGATGGGGATCAGGAGCCGGTGCGCGCGGCGGTAGAATCCGGTGGCGGTGAGCAGGGCAGCCCGAGACCAGGGCCGCTGCCAGGTGATTTCGTAATTCATCAGCCAGCCGCCGTCATCCTGGCCCAGCCGTGAGATATCGAAGGGGCGCGCCCAGGTCTCCACGGGGCGCAGGTCGGCACTGCGCTCCATAAAGATGGGATAGGCCAGCAGCGCCAGGGTGCTGTCATCACCCAGCCGATGGCGCCCCACGAACTTGGGCAGCAGCACGTTCGGCACTCCGGACTGGGTGCCGACGTAAGGGCCGATCAGGAAGTCCGTGCGATCACTTACGCGGCGGTGCCACTCCAGGTAGCCCATCAGCAATCCGGGCGTCTCGTGCTCGGAGGTGGACGCGAACCCCGGCCCGGGGATCAGGCTAAACCGGCCCTCGAAATCTCGCTGGTTCCGCACCCAGGAGACGCCGGAGACAATGCCATTGCGCCGGTCGATGCGGGCATCCCAGCGCGCCTCCGCAAACAGATTGGCCTCGCGGTTGCGGAAATCGCGCAGCGTGAACGTCTCCAGCGGATCCGATCCCAGCAGGCTAAGACGGCGGTAACCTGTTTTCAATGTGAGGAAGGAACCGCGGCGCAGGTTCCAGCGGCTCATGAGCTGCACGTCGGTGCCGTTCAGATCCGAGCGGAAGCGGGGGGTCTCCGGCCCGGAGTCCGTCACACGCCCGGGCCGACCGCCGCGGTCATCGATGAGAGAACTGAAGAACACCAGGTTCTGGCGGGGGCCTGGCTGGTAGCCCAGGATGCCCTCCGTGAAATCCAGGTGATCATTGTCATTCCGGCGCGGGCCGTTGTCCTGGCTATCGGCGTTCGAGATGAAGTAGCTGAGCTTGCCGTTGCTCGCCCGACCATCCGACTTCTCGTTGTGCTGAATGGTACTGTTGGTACCGCCCAGCGCGGTCCCTTCCGTCCGTGCGAACAGCCGCTGTTCCACCATCGAACCGGGGTCCAGCGCGATCCCACGGAAGAGGGCGCGGAGGGAATCGCGGTCTCGCCCCTGCAAGCGGTAGAGTTCCGCCAGGTAGAAATGCTGGAGCGGGTAATCGGGGTTCACCGCCTCCGCACGCCGCAGCTCCGCCAGGGCGCGATCAAACCGGTGCTGCCGCATGTAGACGCGGGCCAGGGTGGTGTGGACGAAGGCAGAACGGTCGCCGAGCTGGACGGCGCGCTCCCCCTCCTGCACGGCACGGGCATACTGGTTGAGTTCCAAGTAGGCGATTGCCAGGTTGGCATGTGCCACAGCGTAGTCCGGCTGCAAGCGAACGGCCTGCTCCAGCTCTGCCACCGCGGCGTGCAGAGCGCCGCGCGCCGTAAGCGCGACACCCAGGTTGTTGCGTGCCTGGGCGGAGCCCTCGTCCAGCGCCAGGGCAGCCTTCTGTTCGTTGAGGGCTTGCGAGAAGCGGCCTCGCTGCGCGGCCACGGCGCTCAGTCCCGTGCGTGCGGCAGCGAGGTTCGGCGCCAGCCGGAGCGCGTAGCGGAACTCCCGTTCCGCCCGATCCGCGTCCTTCTCGGCCATAAAGAGGATTCCCAGGGTAACCCGAGCGGAGGCGTCCCCAGGATCCAGAGCCACCGCCTGCGAGGCTTCCACCACGGCGTTCTCCAGCTCATCGCCGGCGGCCAGAGCCTGG
>JACQGL010000214.1 GCA_016199525.1 Armatimonadota bacterium | reverse complement strand
TGGTGCTCTGCCCCGTCCCGTAGCGGTTGTCGAACAGGTGCTTGGTCTGCGCGTCGTTGACGGCGACGATCGGGTACTTCAGCACGCCATCCCGCTCCATCGCCCGCAGGCGGATGACGCCGGTGGTAGTTTCTTCTGTGCCGCCGATGATCGTTTCCGCCAGCTCGGGGCGTTCCCCGTGGATGACGCCCACTGTATCCGCGCCGTCGTCCATGGTCAGTTGAGGCCGTGTGTCCAGGACGGCGTGGATATGGCGATAGTAGGTCTTGTGGTCCTCTCCCTTGATGGCAAAGGTAGGGATGCCGTATTCCACCAGAGCAGCGGCCGCGTCATCCTGGGTGGAGAGGGGGTTCGAGGCGCAGAGAGCCACTTGCGCCCCGCCTGCCTGAAGGGTGAGTGCCAGGTTGGCGGTCTCCGTGGTGACGTGCAGACAGGCGGCCATCCGTATCCCCGCCAACGGCTTCTCGCGTGCGAAGCGGTCGCGGATACTGCGGAGGACCGCCATGTCCAGCGCCGCCCACTCGATGCGCCGGCGGCCATGCTCGGCCAGAGAGAGATCCTTCACGTCGTAGTTTACGGGCATGGTCACTCCTTTGGGATCGTGTGCAAACAGGTTGGATCTTGGATATCGTGAGCAGGATGGAAGATGAGGGGCGGGGTGTCGCCCGCGTTCGGGCCTGGCGGTAGGCCTTGCTCACGAGATCCTCGCTGTGAAGCCGCTGCCGCCACCTGATGAGTAGATAGGCAACCGTCTCCAGAAGCAGATACCCAAGCCTGGGAAGCGTGCTGGTTCGGCATCCGTTTGGCCTGTTGAGCGTTCAGCGCAGCTTTGGGGTTACAGATATGCCTGCCCTGGTGATTTACGCCTTGAGGCTATCCTCCTCACTCCTCGGAAGTTCGGCGGCGATCTGGTAGATCGGATCAAGGGAGTCAATGGCCAGTTGCCAGACCTCCAGCTTCTCGAACTTCGAAGGCCTCCGTGGCCCTTTCTTCACCGTTTGGCTCAGCCAGGGTGTCCGCCGCCGGCGCGCACTGGCTTCTCCCCATCACGCGGCCTTGTGGGCTTCCTGGAGCAGCCGGAGGGTCTTTTCCCGCTCCCAATCGAGCCAGTGCTGATCTCCGGCGCGCGCCTCCATGGCGTCCATCAGCGCCATTAGCGCCTGGCCCGCGGCCCGCGCCTTGGTGGGCTCCTCGGGCCGCAGCCGTTCTACCAGCTCATTAAACTGGCGCCAGCCTGCCAGGGGCATGGCAACGCGCAGGGCGCGGCTCACCCATCCCGAGGGCAGGGGCGGATAGAGCGGCCGCAGTCCCCGTTCCTGCCCTGCCGCCCGTCGCCGCCCGCGTGTGTCTCGTCGCACTTCCCGGGTCATCCTCTCGCTCCTGTGTGGTCCTGGCAATCTTATCACACATGTACATACGTGTCAGGCGCCTCTAGAGTGCAGGGTGCCCGTACGGACCCGCCCCCGTTCCTCGACGCAGAATCCTATCCCGATTTGATCTGCCAGGGGCCCGGCACGTTTCCTCCCGAGCGGTGCCCTCCGCTTCCGGTGGTTTTCGAACCAGAAACCAATCCGAGGGATGAAAGGCGAAACGAATGCTAGACGACGGAAAGCGAAAGGCGAGGCGCCAGCGACCGCGGACTACAAACCAGGATCGGGTGCGATCCGGGGTCAGGGCAGTCTTGCCAGCGGTAGCAGGCGTTCACTGCGGACCTAACCCCCCGGACCCCCTTCCCTGTGAGGGAAGAGGGAGAGCTCGGGCGCCACACCTGTTATCGCGATCCGTAGACTCCCCTTGGGGGTGGGGTGATGATACACGGCCCTCGCCTGCTGGCCCTGATTGAGAAACCCACCCCCAGAAACGAACGGGAAGGCTCTGCCGCCTCCCACAGTGAACAATCCCAGGGGCCATAGACGAGCACCTGGCCCCGATGCGATCAGCGCCGGAGCGCCACGACCACCTTTCGGTTTTTTGGTTTTCCGGTCCTGGTTTCTGGTTCTCAGGTACCGCCAATGGGAAACGAGCAACTGGAAACAGGGACCATCCTACACGAGGGACGCAGCAGCATGGCCAAGATTCGCCTGGGGTTTATCGGCTGCGGGGGCGTTGCCCAGCAGCACTTTACGGGAATAGCCACCTTCGAGGACGTGGAGATGGTGGCGTTCAGCGATCTGAACGCGGAGTTGGTGAACCGGACGGCGGCCCAGTACGGCGGCCAGCCATTCACCCGCCTGGAGGAGATGTTTTCGGCGGTGGAGATGGATGCCGTCTACATCATCCTGCCGCCCTTCGCGCACGGGCCCGCCGAGTTCGCCGCCCTCGAGCGCCGCCTTCCGTTCTTTGTCGAAAAGCCAGTCGGCAGCGATCTGGGCGTGCTGCGCGAGATCGCCGCGGAGGTGGAAAAAGCGGACCTGCTGACCAGCGTGGGCTACATGACCCGCTACCGGCAATCGGTGCAGACCGCCCGTGCCATCCTGCGGGACGACCCGGCGGCGCTGGTCTACGGCGGCTGGATCGGCAGCACCCCGCGGATGAACGCCCCCATCCACCAGTGGTGGGTGGCTAAGGAGAAAAGCGGCGGCCAGCTGGTGGAGCAGACCACCCACACGGTTGATCTCGTTCGCTACCTGTGCGGGGAGGCGGTGGAGGTCTACGCCGTGACTGCCCACGGGTTTGTTAGCGACATCCCTGGCTACACCATCGACGACGCCAGCCTGGCGGTCGTCCGGCTGGCAAACGGTGGCATCGCCACGTTCTACTCCGCCTGCTGCGCGGATGGCGGCGGCGGGGTGAATCTGAACCTCTACGCGCGCCGGCACACCCTCCAGTTCACCGGCTGGGAGCACAGCCTCCGTATCCTGGAAGACGGCCAGGTCCGGTGCGAGGTGAAGGGCGAGCCTGATATCTTCCGGATCGAAGACCGTGCCTTCGTGGCCGCCCTCCAGACCGGCGACCGGTCCACGATTCTTTGCTCCTACGCAGATGGCTTCCGCACCACGCGGCTGACCCTCGCGGCGAACGAAGCGATGGCCACCGGTCGGCCGGTAGCGCTGACGTAGCGGGGAGAGCGGAGAAATGCAATCTCTACGCACTCTCCCACGCCGTCCCGAAAGCTCCGGCACAGAGCCGTCCCGAACGCTTTCGGGACGAGGATATCGGGACTTTCGGGACCTGCGGAGCGCG
>JACQGL010000217.1 GCA_016199525.1 Armatimonadota bacterium | reverse complement strand
GGACGGCCGTATCGGGCGCGTGTTCGCTGTCTATACAGAGATGAACTGGAGCCGCATCGAGAGCTGGCACGCCGATCCGGAAGGTTTCTACCAACCCGGCGCCGGTCCTCTCCTGGACGTGGGCGTCTACCCCCTCACCCTGATCACCACGCTCCTGGGACCCATCCGGCGAGTTACCGGCTTTGCTGGCATCACTCTTCCGGAGCGGCTCATCGAACGCGGTCCCCGTGCGGGACAGACGTTCCCTGTGCGCACGCCCGACCTGGTTGTGGGCGGCCTGGAATTCGCCTCGGGCGTCCTGGGGCGCATTACTGCCAGCTTCGTCTTGTATGGGACGAAGCAGATGTCGGGCACGGAGCTGCACGGAGAACACGGCTCGCTATTTATTAGTAGCAACCATGACTTCCACGCGTCTGTCGAACATCTCGACGAAGCGACGCGCGAGTGGCAGCCGGTTCCCTGTGTGGCCCCACCCTACAAGGGCGTGGACTGGGGCCGGGCGATCTTCGAGCTGTCCGACGTGCTGCGCCGGGGCGCTCCCCAGCGGGTGACAGGTCGCCAGGCGCTGCACGTGCTGGAGGTGTGTCTGGGCATTCTGCAATCCGCCCAGGAGGGCCATCCGGTGGAGGTCACGTCGCGCTTCGATCCGCCCGCGCCGGTGGAGTAGGCTGCCGTGCTGCGGGGAACCATAGCCCAGAGGGAACGCCGTGCACACGGGCCGCTCTCCCACGGCGCCCACTCCGCTGGCAGCCCGTACGGGCGAGGCCGTAACCGCACCGCGGCCTGTGAGGGAGCGGCAGCCGTGATCCCCGAGCCGCCTCTCGACGACCGTGTTACTATTATACCTGGGCCCTCCCGGCCCTGTGACCACAATGGAGCCAATGCACGCAAGATGAACATCCCGCCATCAGAATTCATTCGTGTCCCGCCGGAGAAGCTGCGGGCATTCGTGGCCGATGCATTCCGTCGCGTGGACGTAAGTGAGGAGGACGCCGGCGTCCTGGCCGACCTGCTGGTGTGCAACGACCTGCGGGGCGTGTTTAGCCATGGGAGCCGGTTGGTAGCCTACTATACGGAGGCCCTTCGCAAGGACCTGCTCAACCCACGCCCGAAGCCGCAAGTGGTGGGGGACGGCCCCGCGACGTTAACGGTGGACGGCGACGGTGGCCTGGGGTATTTCCCCGCGCTGATTGCCGCCCGTGCGATCAGCCGTAAGGCGCAAGACATCGGGGTCGCGGCGGCGGTGACCCGTAGTCACGGGCACATCGGCGCCGCAGGCATTTATACTCGCATACCGCTTGCCGAGGGGTTGTTCGCCTACTGCACCTCCGGCCACCAGCTTTCCCTCCGCCCAGATGGCGGCATTCTGGCTGCCGCAGGGGCTTCTCCTATGTCGTTCGCCGTGCCCGCGGGGGAAGAGCCACCGCTGGTCCTCGATTTTATGCCGAGGCTCGACTATCACCCCAACTCTCCGAATGTGGACCTGGCCGCCCACATGAGTTCCAGCGCCCCCTTCCGGGCCCTCGGTCTGGGGGCGGTGTGCCAGACGCTCGGCGGCCTCCTGACCGGCATTCCTGCGCGGCGGGAGCGCGCCCAGCGCCTGTGGGAAGGAGCGACTCAGGGCGCGTTCCTCATCGCAGTCGACCTGAACCGCTTCATACCGCTTGACGAGTTCCGGCGGGAGATGGACGATTACGTTCGCCAGGTCCACCAGATGCGTCCGTTGCCCGGCTATGACCGCGCCCTGCTTCCCGGCCACCTCGAATGGGAGCGGGAGCGCGAATGGGCCGTAGTCGGTGTTCCTGTGGGGAAGGAACACCAGGAGATTCTGCAGAAAGTGGCGCGCGAGCTGGGTGTAGAAAAACCGTGGTGATTTCCGCCGCGCGTTAACGCGGTCCCAAGAACGACCACGGGATATAAAAACACCAGGCGTGAAGCACGGCTTCACGCCTCTATCCCGCTGTCGCTGGCGGTTTTACCTGGCCCTTAAGGAGTCACATGCGATGCTTACCGAAGCCCAGGTGCGCGAGTTCCATGAAAACGGCTTCCTGAAAGCCGGCCGCGTGTATGATGACGATCGGGTGGAGGCTCTTTGCCAACGCCTGGACGCGGTGATGGAAGGACGGACCGAGGCGAAGCCAGAATGTGTCCGCAATCTGCTGGGGCAATCGGAGCAGGTGGTCGTCCAGATCATCAACATCTGGGAGGCCGACGACCTGTTCCGCGCCCACCCCTATCACCCTCAGATCTGCGCGATGGCGGCCCAGCTAATGAGCGCGGACGTGGTGCGCGTCTGGCATGACCAGATCCAGTACAAGCTCCCGCGCGTCGGTGGGCCGACGGACTGGCACCAGGACCACCCTTACTGGCCGATCATCGAGCCCGCCGACCTGGTGAGCGCCTGGCTAGCCCTGGACGACGCCACGCTGGAGAATGGTTGTATGCGGATGGTCCCCCGCAGCCATCGGTGGGGGCCTCACAAGGGTGGCACTATCGGCACGGACCCCGATGGCTTCACCCCTACTCCCGACATGTCCCTGGTGCCGCCAGAGGAGAAGATCGAGATAGTCCCCTGCGAGGTGCGCCGCGGCGAGGTAATGTTCCACCACTGCCTTACCTGGCACGGCAGCGCCCCGAACCGTTCCGGTAAGCCGCGCCGCGCCATCGCCGTGCACTACATGCCGGGCTGGACGCGCTACGTGCCGAAGCGCGGCCACCTGGTGGAACACCACGTGGAGGTGGCTCCCGGGGAGATTCTCCAGGGCCGCCACTTCCCCACCGTATGGGACCACGGGCCTGTGAAGCCCGCAGGTTATTGATCCACGGTTGGAGATCTAAAACTCGGACTGCACCACCTGGTGCGTAACAGTACCGCGATCATAAGGTAGCGTCTGCTATGGCTTCTCGCTTTCTGATGGTCGCGGTACTGTTGCTACATCGCCGCGCCCGACCGTAAGGGTTAGTGATCCACGCACGAATCAGTAAGTCAGGCGACACTTCCAATCCGCTATCTTCCGCAGCTGACATCGTGGAGGGAGGGTTTTTCGCCAGACATCCCCGGCAGGGTGGTTCATAATTCTTGCGTGACATCCGCTATCGACTCGGTGCTTCTCATTGGCTTCGGCGGCCCTACACGGCCGGACGAGATCCGCCCCTACCTCCAGAACGTGGTGCGCGGCCGAAATGTCCCCGTCGAACGCCTGGAAGCGGCAGCGCGCCACTACGAAGCAATCGGCGGTCGCTCCCCGTACAACGAGTGGACCTTCCGCCAGGCGGATGCACTGCGGGCCCACCTGGAGGCTGATGGACTGCTGCTCTCCGTGTTCGTCGGAATGCGCAACTGGCACCCAACGCTGGCGGAAGCCATTGCGGCGATGAACCGCGAAGGCTGCCGCCGCACGGTGGGGATCATCCTCGCCCCGCACCGCTCCCAGACTAGCTGGGCGCGCTACCAGTTGGACGTTCAGCGCGCCTGTGATGTAAACGGCGGCGGACCGGAAATCCTGTACCTGAGTCCCTGGCACACGGATCCGCTGTTCCTGGAGGCGGTGGCCTCGCGGGTGGAAGAAGCCACCGGTTACCAACGCGGCCACTGGCCTACATCGGTACCCCTCTGTTTTACCGCTCACTCTATCCCGGTGAGCATGGCGGAAACGTCCCCCTACGTACAGGAGATTGCCCAGTCGGCGGCGGGGATCGCGACCCTTCTGGGGGCGCCGCACTGGCTGGTCGCTTATCAGAGCCGCAGTGGGGATGCGTGCATCCCCTGGCTAGAGCCAGACGTGGCGGACGCCCTCCGCGCCGCCGCCGCGGAGGGCGTAACGGAGGTCGTGGTCGTCCCCGTGGGCTTTCTGTGCGATCACGTTGAGGTGCTTTACGACCTGGATATCGAGGCCCGCGAAACGGCAGCGGAGGTCGGCGTGCGGTTCCGACGCGCGGGTACCGTGGGGGATCATCCCGCGTTCATTCAGATGCTCGCGCGGCGCGTGCGCCAGATGACGGAGGCAGATCACCAGTGATGTCGGAACGGACAGCACGGGTGCTGGTGGTGGGTGGGGGCATCACGGGTCTGGCAGCTACCCACCGGTTGCTCGAACTCAGCGGCGAGCGGCACGTGCCGCTTGAAGCGCGCCTCCTGGAAGCCGGCTCGCGCCTGGGCGGGGTCATTGATACGCAGCGGCGCGATGGGTTTCTCCTGGAAGGCGGCCCCGACTGCTTTCTCACCGAGAAGCCCTGGGCGATTGATCTCTGCCGGCGGCTGGGTCTGGAAGACCAGATCATCGGCACCAACAATGAGCACCGGCGCAGCTTTATCGCCTGGCAGGGGCGGCTGCATCCGGTTCCCGAGGGCTTCCAGCTCCTCGCTCCCGCCCGCCTCGGTCCGTTCATCGCCAGCCCGCTGTTCTCCTGGGGTGGGAAGCTGCGTGCCGCCCTGGAGCCGTTCGTGCCTCCCTCCACCGCCAGCGATGAGAGCCTGGGTGCCTTCGTGCGCCGGCGGCTGGGGGCGCAGGTGCTGGAGCGACTGGCGCAGCCGATGGTGGCGGGCATCTACGGCGCCGACCCCGAGCAGCTGAGTCTGGCGGCGACGCTGCCGCGTTTCCGGCAGATGGAGCGCGAATACGGCAGCCTCTATCGCGCGATGCGGGCCGCACGGGCGCGCATGGGGAACTCTCGGGGCGTGAGCGGGGCGCGCTACGGTCTGTTCGCCACGCTGCGAGGGGGGATGCAGGAGCTGGTGGACGCCCTGTGCACCCGGCTACCCGAGGGTACGGGCATCACCGGCGCGCGCATCCAGCGCCTGCGCTACGACCCGGCAAACGGCCTGTGGACCGCCTCTGCCGCGGGCGAGTCCTGGTCCGCCAGCGCTCTTTGCCTGGCGCTTCCCGCCCATACCGCGGCTGCTCTCCTGGCCGACCTGGACCCCCGTATGGCGGAACTGGCGGCGGCAATCCCCTACACGTCCGCAGCCACTGTCAACCTCGCTTACCGGCGTGCGGACGTTCCGCATCCTCTGGATGGCTTTGGCTTCGTGGTGCCCCAGCGGGAGGGGCGCACGATCCTGGGCTGCACGTTTACCAGTACCAAGTTTGCCGGGCGCGCGCCTGAATGCCACGTCCTGCTGCGGGTGTTCCTGGGCGACCGCGCAGAGGGGCTGGACGACGAGGCGCTGCTCGCTGCCGTGCGCGAGGAGCTGCGCATCTACCTGGGCGTGCGGCAGCCTCCCCTGTTTACCACGGTGGCCCGCCATCCGCGCGCCATGCCGCACTACCCCGTGGGGCACCTGGAGCGCGTGGCCGAGATCGAGCGGCGGCTGGAGCGGTGGCCGGGGCTCACCCTGGCAGGTAACGCCTACCACGGTATCGGCATTCCTTACTCCGTCCATACCGGGGAGCAGGCGGCAAAGCATATCGTGGAGTTGCTCTGCGCCCGCACTCCCTGACCAGGCCGCCGGGGGGCGGAGGCCGGTTATCCGGGCCACACGCCCCCCGATCAGCCTTCGCTTGGCGCGGCTTTGCCCGCGCCGATCCCTGCCAGCAGCCCCGCCGGCAGGGCAAGCACCACGGTATTGCCCTCACCCTCCGCCACCTGGGTCAGCGCCTCGATTTCCCGCAGGCGCAGCAGCACCGGGTTCTCCGCCAGGAGGCGGGCGGTGTTCGCCCGCGCGCGCGTGGCCGCCGTCTCTTCGCGCGCCGTCACCAGCGCGGCCCGGCCCGCCCGCTGCGCCTGGATCTCCTGCGTCAGCATCCGCTTGACCTCGCCAGGCAGGATCACATCTCGCACGCCGACCGCCAGCAGCTCCAGCCCCAGCGCTGCTGCCTCGGGGCGGCCCCGCTCCAGCAGAACGCCCGACAGGGCGCTACGGTCCCCCAGGAGGGCATCCAGGATGCGGCTCTGCACCTCCTCCCGCAGCAGGAGCTGGAGAGCCGTGTAGAGCGTGGCCTGGTAGTCCGCCACGGTGTTCACGGCGACTGCCCCATCCACCACGCGGTACTGAGCGACCACGTTCAGGCGCAGCGATACCCCATCAGCGGTGAGCATCTCCTGCCCGGAAAGGGTAAGCGTGGCGCGGCGTGTATCCACACGCACTACCTCCTGCCGGTGCCAGGGCCAGTTCACCAGGGCGTAGCGGCCCGGCGTGAGCGTCTGTATGAACCGCCCGTTCTCGTAGAACAGGCCTACCTCGGCCTCGCGGATGATAACGAACCGAATTCCCAGCATTCTTCTGACCTCCTTTCCGGCACGCCTCGCCTCGCTGCGGTGCGCGCCGCAGGCCGGCCGCACCGGGGCCGGCGGAGGCGCGGTTGACGCCGGAGCGCCGGCCGCCTACATACGGCCGCCTTTCCGGCGGGTATCCCCGCGCCTGCAAGGCCGCCCCCGGCTACCCCGCAGGTTTTCCTTCGGGGCCGCGGCCGGCGAGCGTCGCGCTGGTGCAGGATTTGAACCCGCGTCTACCGGTGGGTAGCGTGTCCGCCCGATGCGCGGGACGCCCGACGGCTACGGCCGGGGCGCCGCTTGGGTGCGTGACACGATGGTAACGGCTGGGGGATTCTGCCACCCGTCGCCGCAATCGGCGCGCCCGGATTCGAACCGGGATCAACCCCTGATAAAGGGGACGCTCTACCATTGATCTACACGCCGTCGCATCAGACCACCGGGACCATGCAAAAACGCCCTCCGCACCGGCAATTGCTCGGTTCCGTGCGGGGGCGCTGTCTGGGAACGCTGGTCAGGGTTCCGGATTATCCCGGATCACGTCCTCCCCCGCCGGAGCTACGGCGTATCCCCCTCCCGCTGGTGATGGCGGGCCCGGGGATGCTGCCCTCTACGAGCCCGGCCCGCGCGCTTACGTACGGAACGCCGTGCAGTGCTGCACCGTCGGCTTCGACCCGGTATTCAGTTGTCGCCTTGGTGGCGGACACGGCCTCCCGGCCTTTCTCACGACAGCCCCACCGCTGCTCCCACAGGAGCAACGAAGCGTATCCTATATCATCGGTCTCGACACTGTCAAGAGGATGAAAAACGAGACAGGGCAGGGGCGCTCCCCTGCCCGTCAGTCTCCAGTCATCCTGCGGGTGGTTCGGTTGCAGCTCGCTCAGCCGCCCACCGCGGCGGAAACGCGCACCCCTTGCGGCCGGCCTGCCGACCACAGAACTCCCTGTGATACCGGCTTCTGCCAGGCGGGGCTGCCCCACGCTTCCTTCCCGTGACCCGGAGCACAGTAGAAGACGCGCGACTCGCCTGCGCTGGCGCTACGGGGCCGGATACTCCCGGTGCCAGTCCTCCGTATCCAGGGCCACGGTGGCGCCCGCCAGCGCGGGGTGCTCCCACATAGGTCGGGCGGCCTCTGCGGCGGCATTGCACTTGAGGAAGTTGATCCGTCCCGTGGTGTCCAGGAAGCGTTCCATTTCCGGAGGGTTCGTGAACCGGGGGATCGCCTCTTTCCAGATGGCGCGGCCGCACAGGAAACCGCTCGCGCCTGCCGCGCAGGCCAGATCCACATTGGCCAGGAACTCTTCGATGTTCACCGCCGCGCTGAGAATCACCCAGGGGACGCGCGCCGCCTCATTCAGCTGCGCGCAGATACGGCGCACCTCCGCCAGGGAGTAGACCGGCGTGCGCACCTTGGGATCGAACACCCCGTTGCAGTATTCGTGCGTGTACTTCAAGTCCGCGGGGAATTCCATCTTGAGCACGTCTACGCCGTACTCGGGCCGGGAGAACTCCCGCGCCGTCTCGATCACTACTTCTGGCTTCTTGCGCGCGAACTCGGGCGTGTCCGTGCCCGATTCCTTCACGGCGTAGGACATCGGCTCGAGCAGGAACGGCACGTCGTGCCGGGCGCACTCCTCGCCCACCTGGCGGCAGATCGCCTGCTGGTGCGCCACGGCCTTCGGCTCTGCCTCCGGCTGGTAGTAGAGCAGCAGCTTGATCGCATCCGCGCCCGCGCGCACGGCCTTCGCCACCGACCAGCCCTCAATCAGCTCCGTGTTGCGACCCTTGCCGCCCTCTTCGGTGACGTATCCCGTCTTCTCGTAGGCCAGCAGGAGCCCTGCCTGCGCAGGCAGGTCGCGCCCGCTGCGCGGCATGCCGTAGAGGGGGTCGGTGAGCACCGCGGAGGCGTGCCGGCCCAGGTGTCGTGTGATGATCTGCTTGAAGCGGGCTACCTCATCGTGGGTCGCTTCTCGCCCCAGGACGCCCGCCAGCGCTTTGTTGAGGGAGCCGCGCTGGTCGATGGCCATCATCTTGAAGCGCCCGTTGGGATCTGCCAGACGCATCAAACCGCGCATCTTGCCAACCGAGATTTCCCGCGCCATATCACTCCTCCGCATCTCTAACCGTTTGCGGCTCGCCGTCCGCGAGCCTCGTCACCGGCGGATTGTATCACACACCAGGTCTGCGTCGCTCTGCCCGGGACCCTACCGGTAGTCGGCCTTGCCGGTGGGACTTCTGGCGACGATCCGCCGCCCCGCCGCAGGCCAGGTAGCCGGATGCATCCTCGCTTCTATGGCTGGAGTACGTCCTCGATACGGCCGTCGACCTCGATCACCACGCGCTCCGCGTTCGGGAACTGGCGCAGGGTCGCCTCGATCTGCCGGCGGATGGTCGTCACCCGCAGCGAGCCGCCGATGCCCCGGTCCAGCTCCGGGCTGAACACCGCGTGCGCGGTGCCATCTCGGATGGTTACCGAGCGCAGGCGCGTGCCAGCAGGGATCTGGGTGGTCAAACCGCGCTGGTGCTCTGCAGGGGCGGGCCCCTGAAGCAGCGCTTGCAGCGCCCCCGCCGCCGGTTCCCGTGCGGAGACCTGGCGAGTTACCGGTACCAGCTGTACCTCATTCTCTTCCAGACGGCCAAAGTAAACCGCCACCGACCTCTCCCGCGCCTCCGTCCCTCGCTCCGGCGAGGGGGGAGTATTCACCGGTGGGCGCTGGGCAGCCTGCCGCTCCAGCTGGCTCACCCGTCGCTCCAGGTTGGAGTAGGTGAGCGCGCCGAAAGCCAGCAAGATGAGGACAACCAGGGTGAGAATTGACAGCCAGGTGCGCATTGCCGCCTTTTTCAGGATACCCGCCGGGCCGACGTAATAGCGCGACAGCGCGCTCGTGCGGGATCACTAATGCCGTCCGCACCCATCTCCCGTCGTCGCCCGACGGAGGCCACGCGCGGGAAGGTGAGGGTCCCGGTGGCGAGGAAGTTTTCCTTCGCCCAGCGCCTGGGGGGCCGCGCCACCACGGTCACCCCAACGGCTATCACTGCGGGGACAGGGGAGCAGGATGCAGCGAATCGGCACCGACGTCCTCTACTTCGAGACCGGCCCCTTCAACGAGCCGACCCATCGCGTGCGGCCGGGGGAGGAATTCGAGGTCCAGACGCAGATCAACGCCGGCCCGTGGCTGGATGAGCACCCCGATGGCGAAGCCCTACGCAAACGCCTGCGGGGCGGCAACCCGGCCAGCGGTTGCATCGCCGTGGAGGGGGCCGAGCCGGGCCAGATGCTCCGCGTCCACATCGGCGAGATCCGGCTCGACCCGCTGGGATTTACGCGCTTCCGTGGTGCCAACGGCGCGTTCCCCGGCTGGCTCGGCCCCAGCGGCGTCCCCGCGTGCCACAAGATCGTGCAGATTCGCGACGGCTGCATCCACTGGGGCGACCGCCGCCTGCCTGCCGCGCCGATGCTCGGCTTCGTGGGCGTGGCCCCGCCGCACGAGCAGTTCGCCAACCGCTGGGGCGGGTGCTGGGGCGGCAATATGGACGTGCAGGAAGTGACCGCGGGGGCCACCATCTGCCTGCCCGTCTACGTCCCAGGGGCGCTCCTCCACGTCGGCGATATGCACGCTATCCAGGGCGACGGGGAGATCTGCGGCGCGGGCGGCATCGAGGCGAGCGGCACCGTCCGCCTCCGCTGCGAGCTGGCCCCCAAACCTGAGGAGATGTGCGGCCCGCGCATCCTGAACGAAACGCACATTATCACCGTCGCCTGCGCGCGCCCTGCGGAGGATGCCTTCCGCCAGGCGCTCGCCGCCATGATCCTCTGGCTGGAGGCGGAGCACGGGTTCGACCGCCAGGAAGCCTACCTCCTCCTGGGGCAGGTCCTGGAAGCGCGCTGCACGCAGTTTGTAAACCCCACGTTCACCTACGTGGCCAAGGTGGCGCGGCGATGGCTGAGGTCGGGATAGGCCCTCAGTGGTGGTCCACCCGCTGTGCGATCTCCCGCGCGCGGAACTCCTTGATGAAGTCCACCAGGTTGTTCACCACGCACTCCACCACCCGCTCGCCCTTCTCCCGCGTGGCCAGAGTGGGATCGCCGTTGATCCCCGTCCTGGAAAACCGGCTGAAGAAGTCCATAAACGTCACCGGCGACGACTTCTGCAGGTCCCAGTAGATCCACTTGCTGGGCGGGAAGTTGATGTCCTTGACCGCCTGGCTCATATCCACCAGGTCGGGTCGCAGGTAAAGGAGTACCGAAGTTTCCAGCTCGCAGCCGTGTGCCATGCCGCCGGGAATCTCCGACTCGCGGATCTCCGTTACCGCCGGCTCGGCGAGCGTCCACCACGGCGCCAGGGCGCAGATCGCCGGCGTGCGGTTGGTGATGTTACGCGCCGCTATGTCCAGAAACGGCACGTTGCTACCGTGGCCGTTGATGAACAAGATCTTGCGAAAACCGTGGTGGGCAACGCTCTTGCCGATGTCAGTGACGTAGTTGATGAACGTCGGTCCATCCACGGCGATGGTGCCGGGGAAATCCAGGTGGTGCTCGTTGAAACCATAGTGAACCTGCGGCATAAGGACCGCGTCGGCGGGGCAGCGCTCCACCGCCAAACGGCTCATCTCGCGGCTGGTGATGCAATCCGTAGCCAGCGGTAGATGCGGTCCGTGCTGCTCAATCGTCCCCACCGGCAGCACGACCACACGGCCCTGCCGTGCCGCCTCCCGCAGTTCGGGCCAGGTGTGTTCTTCCCAGCAGATCTTGGGCATAGGTCCTTCCTCGCAGAATGAAGAAAACGACGGCGTGCGGTACGAAGAAACGATGGGACCCGGGACGAGCAATCCGTGGCTGAACAGTCCACCTTTGGAGTTGCCATTCTAGCGCACTCTCGTCTCCTCGTGGTGTTGTTCCTCGTTTCCCCGCTCTTTATCTCGTCAGGGATCGTTCGTTCTTCCCGCCTCGTTCTTCCTGCTTCGTTCTTTGGCCTGCGGAGGGCAGGGATCGGGCCCCCGTGGCGGCAAACCTACGCACGAGGCCAGCCTGCCGGCCCCGGGAGTGCTCCATGCCGTTTGAGATCTCCGCCTGCCGCCCCGAGGAACTGCCCGCTCTCCTCGATCTGGCTGACCGCGTATTCCGCAGCCGTCGCTCCGGCGCTATGGAGAAGGAGTACCCTCTCCTCTTCCATCCCGATAACCTCGAGCAGCTCCGCGTCATCCGCGCCCAGGGCCGACCGGTTTCCCACGTGGGCGTGTGCCTGCGGGAGGGCGTGATTCTCGGCTGCCGGATGGGGGTGGCGAGCATCGGCTCCGTGGCTACAGCCCCCGACTACCGCGGCGGCGGGATGGCGAGCGCGCTGATGGAGGACGCGCGCCGCCACTCCCTGGAGCGTGGCGTGTCCCTGATGCTCATCTCAGGGGGGCGCGGCCTCTACCATCGCCTTGGCTACGTGCCCGCGGGTCGATTTGCTTCGCTGGTCGCCCCCGCAGGCACAGCCCCGATGACATCGGGGCAGCCTCGACCGTGCGCCGCCGGGGACATCCTCACCGTCGTCGGGTTCCACCAGCGCGAGCCGGTGCGCTATATCCGATCCCTGGACGACTGGCGACGGCTCCTCAACGCCGGAAACCTGATGAACCATCCGGCGGACCTGTGGATCATCGAAGACGGAGGCGTGCCGGTAGGCTATGTGGCCACGCAGCAGCCCTCTTCGGGACCTGGCCCACGCAGTCCGGTACGTGCCTACGAGTTCGCCGGTGCGCGGCGGGCGGTGGCGGAGGCACTGCCCACGCTGGCAGCCCACTACGGGGCGGAGGAGATCGAGATCGTTACCCAGCCAGATGACGCCGCTCTCCTTGCGGAGGCCCGGCGGCGCGACTGGCGCATCGGCGCGCGGGGGTTTCCCGGCACCCTGGGCATCATCGACGGGCCCGCATTCTTCGCGGCCCTTCATCCTTACCTGGAGGAGCGATGGGGAAGGGATCTGGGCGGGCTGGAGCTGGAGCCCCTGCCGGAGGGCGCCATCTTTCGACGCGCGGGCGCGGAGTACCGCCTGGAGACCCGCGGCCTGCTTACCACCCTGGTATTCGGCGGGGATGTGGAGACGGCCCGCGCCCTGCCCCCGCCTCCGGCCCCGGTGGCGGAAGCGCTCCGCGCGGCGTTCCCTATGCCGCTCCTGTGGTATGGCTACAACTACGTGTGACTGATCTCGGACGGTTTCCCCACCCGATTCCGGCCTCTGCACGGCCCACCGGCGCGCAGGTTGCTCGCCCCGGAACTGGCTTGACGCTCACACTGAGAGTCATAAGCAAGCGAGGGCTGGGCCATTTAGCTAAAGGGGTTGGTGTACGACCTACAATGGGTTCCCCACCGCGTCGTAACCCAACAGTCCCGACGCAGTCGGTATGGCGTCGCTCGCGTCTTTGTGCCGGATCCCCGTCTGCCGTCCGGCGGCGTCACAGGGTTTAGGAGACTGCAAGCGGCAGACAGGATCGCTAACGTACCGACGCTGTGGCCTTCTGCCGGCGCACTCGGGCGCCGGCTTGCCGCAGCAATCGCACGATGATGGGATGGCGCCACTTTTCATTAGGAAAAATGCCTGGCTGTTCCGCAAGGCTGAATGCGGTCGTACCGTCCTTCGCACGCAAGTTCGGATTCGCTCCCTGGGCGAGCAATAAGCGCACGAGGTCCGGCCACCCACTGCTTGCCGCCCACATGAGCGCGGTCCACCCACGGGGGTCCTGCTCGTTCACATCCGCACCGTGGTTGAGCAGAATGCTCATCGCCCGAAGCTGGCCCCTCTCAGCAGCCAGCGTCCAGGCAATGTAACCGCGGGCATCGCGAGTGTTGAGACGAGCCCCCTTCACCAGGAGCATCGAAACGATCCGGGGATACTCACTCCACTGCCAGAAGAGCGTCGAGCCTGTGGTGGGGTTGGTAAACCAGGGCGCCGCGGCCTCCATAAGCGCCGTTCTCCCCCCGGGCCCCTGCGCGTTCACGTCCGCACCGTGCTTGAGCAGGGCTTCAACGCCGGCTGTATCGCCGTTCCTGGCGGCGATCATCAGCGCTGGGGTGCCATCCTGACGGTGGATGTTTGGATCCGCACCCAGGGCGAGCAGCACGGGGACGCGGGTGGGATCAATTTCCACGGCGTTCAGCAGCGCCGGATCCAGGGAGCGCCGCCAGCCGTAGCCCAGCCAAGTCAGTCCCAGGAGGGTCGCCAGGATCAGCCAAAGCCTAAAAGTCCGTTTGAATCGCATCGCGAACACCTGGCCATCGTAACCATATTCTAGCTATCGTTCCTCAACGATGCAACCATGCCGCCGAGCACCGGCGCAAGAGGAAGCCACCGTGCAACGCTCTGGCAGGATCGTGAGCGAGATACTTGTCCTGATGCGTCGGCGCCCGGACCAACGCCTTCCTGATCGCCTGGAGGTCGCCGTCTGGGAGCAGGAGCACAACGCAATGGGCACTCGGATGGTGGCGCTTCACCACAGGCGGCGCGCGTATCAATCTCAAGTCGCGATCGCTGCGAAAGTTCGTGCCCGCGTTCTCGCTGGATGGGCGAGGCTATCCCCACACCTTCCGGTCCAGGCTGCGGTATTGGATCGCCTCGGCGACGTGCCCGACGGCGATCTCCTCCGTGCCCGCCAGGTCCGCGATGGTGCGCGCCAGCTTCACGATGCGGTCGTGCGCGCGGGCGGAGAGGCCCAGCTGGTGGATGGCCGTGCGAAGCAGCTGCTGGGCATCGGCCGCCAGGGCGCAATACTGGCGCAGGTGCTTCGCTTCCATGGCCGCGTTGCAGGAGATACCGGTGCCGGCGAAGCGCGCTTGCTGCCGCCGTCGCGCCGCGCTTACCCGCTCCCGCACCGTCGCCGAGCGTTCTCCCGCCGGCGGCCGGAGCAGATCTTCCTCCTTCAGGCGCGGCACCTCCAGGTGGATATCGATCCGGTCCAGCAGCGGGCCGGAGACGCGCATATGGTATCGCTGGATCTGCGCCGCGCTGCAGGTGCAGGGCTTCACCGTGTCGCCCAGGAAACCGCAGGGGCACGGATTGGCCGCCGTGACCAGCATGCACCGCGCCGGGTAGGTGAGCGCCGCCGCAGCGCGAGAGATGGTCACCACACCATCCTCCAGCGGCTGGCGAAGCACCTCCAGCGCCTCTCGCTTGAACTCCGGCAGCTCGTCCAGGAACAGCACTCCGTGGTGGGCCAGAGAGACCTCCCCCGGTCTGGGAATGCTCCCGCCACCGATGAGGCCGGCGTCGCTGACAGTGTGGTGGGGGGAGCGGAACGGCCGTGTGGTCACCAGGGAGCTGTGCGGGGGCAGCAGGCCACTGATGCTGTAGATCTTAGTGACCTCCAGCGCTTCCTCGAAGGCGAGGGGGGGAAGGATAGTGCCCACCCGCCGTGCGAGCATCGTCTTGCCGCTGCCCGGGGGGCCGAGGAGCAGGATGTTATGAGCGCCTGCGGCGGCCACTTCCAGAGCCCGCTTGGCGTGCTCCTGGCCCTTCACATCCGAGAAGTCGATCTCGTAGCGTGGCATCTGGAGATCGATCCCCGCCTCCTCCGCCAGGGGCGCCCGCTCCCCGGTTTCCGCCAGCACGGACGCCGCCTCCTGCAGCGTGGCCACGGGGTAGACCTCCAGCCGGTGCACCACCGCCGCCTCGCGAGCGTTCACCTCGGGGACGATCAGCGCCCGCCTGCCCGCGTCCCGCGCGCCGATGGCGATGGGCAGCACGCCGCTGATGGGCCGCACCTCGCCATCCAGCCCCAGTTCGCCCGCCACCAGATAGTCGGCCAGCCGCGGCGCCTTCAGCTGCCCTGTGCCCGCCAGCACGCCCAGGGCGATGGGCAGATCGAAGGCAGGTCCTTCCTTCCGCACGTCCGCAGGGGCCAGGTTCACGGTGAGCCGGCACATCGGGAAGGTGTAGCCGCTGTTCTTGATGGCGCTGCGCACGCGCTCGCGGCTCTCCTGCACGGCGGTGTCCGGCAGGCCGACCACGGAGAAGCGGACCTGGTCACCGGAAGTGCGGATGACATCCACCTCCACTTCGACGAGGTAGGCGTCTACCCCCAGCACACCGGCGCTGAACACCTGGGCGAGCACGAGCGACTCCTGCGGCACGGCGAGCGGTCAGCAATCAGCCAGGAAAGACGGGGCGCTGGTAGGTTCAGCAGGTTGGTGAGTTAGAAGATTGGTAAGTTTCGTTGTTTCAACCTTCAACCTTCCAGCCTGGCAGCGTGCGCACTGGGTTGAATGCTGGTCGCTGACGGCTTGCGTCCGTTCAATGGCAGGTTCGGAGAGCAGGAGAGGGCTTCCTGCGCGGCGAATGACAGGAGCCCGTCCCCGGCTTCCTGTGAGCCGAGATGCAAAGGGCAGCAGGCGGTTGACATCGAACAGACGGGCGAGTAACGGGGGGCGGCACTGCCGCGTCGCCCGTCAGGTGCCAGCGAGGGCGCTGTTGTCAGGAGGGAAAGAGGGGCGTTCCGTGGCGGAAGAGAAGAAGGTGGTCCTCGCCATCACACGGGAGGGGATGGGCCAGGCGGACCCGGAGCTGCAGATGCGCCTGATGACGAATTTTTTGCGGGTCCTGGCGACGGAGCGGCAGCTCCCGAGCGCCATTTGCCTCTACGGTGATGGCGTGCGCCTGGCGATTGAAGGATCGGCGGCCCTGGACGGGTTCCGCGCTCTGGAGGAGATGGGGGTGCCGATCATCCTGTGCCGGACGTGTTTGGAATACTGCGGCCTGACAGATTTCGTGGCCGTAGGTAAGATCGGCACAATGAGCGAGATCGTCGGTGCACTCTTTGAGGCAGACAGCATCATCGGTCCGTAGATGTTGTCCTCTGGATTGAGGTGGGGGCCGTGGCCAACGGATGGCTCCTCTCGTAGATCTGTAAAGCGCATGTACTCCGAACGCCTGATAGCCTTGTTTCGCTCGGCCAAGCACGCAGGCACGCTGGAGGACGCTACGCATCGAGGTGAGGCAGGCACGCCCGGCCGGGGGCCTTACATGCGGTTGTGGCTGCGGATCGAGCAGGAAGTGGTGGTGGCGGCCCGCTTCAAGACGCAGGGCTGTCCGGCGGCGATTGCGTGCGGGGAGGCCCTGTGCGAGATGGCAGAGGGGCAGGCGGCAGAGCAGGTGGACGGGCTCACGGCGGCCGATCTAGCCGCCTATCTGGGTGGCGCGCCGGAAGGGAAGGAGCATTGCCCGGCGCTGGCGATGGAGGCATGGCGGAACGCCCGGTTGGGAGGCACGGCCGCGGCGCGCGTTACATCGCCCGCCGGCCCTCCAGCGCCTGGATGAGGGTGGCCTGGTCGGCGTAGTCCAGGTCCCCGCCCACCGGGAGGCCGAAGGCGATCTTGGTCACCTGCGCGCCGAACGGCTTCAGCAGCCGTGCCACGTACATCGCCGTGGTATCGCCTTCCACAGTGGGGTTGGTGGCCAGGATGACCTCGTGTACCGCCCCATTCTGGACGCGCTCCACCAGTTCCCGCAGCCGTAGCATCTCCGGTCCGATCCCCTCCATTGGGGAGATCACCCCTCCCAGGACGTGGTAGAGGCCGCGGTACTCGTGCGTGCGCTCCATCGCCATCAGGTCCCGCGGCTCCGCTACCACGCAGAGGAGGGAGCGGTCGCGCCGCTCATCGCGGCAGATGTCGCACACTTCCTGGTCGGAGAAGTTGTAGCAGGTGCGACAGGAGACGATGCGGTCCTTCACTTCGAGGATCGCCTGGGTGAGCTGCTCCGCCTCCTCACGGGGAGCGCGCAGAAGGTGGAATGCCAACCGGAGGGCGGACTTGGGGCCGATGCCTGGCAGCTTCTCCAGTTCGCCTACCAGACGCGCTAACGGTCGTGCGTAGTGCATACTCTGGTATCAAGACGTCACGCTACAGCGGCAGGTCCAATCCGCCGGTGAGCTGCCCGAGACGCTTCTTCTTCATCTCCTCCGCTTTCTCCTGAGCCTCGCGCACTGCCGAAAGGACGAGGTCCTGAAGCATCTCCACGTCCTCGGGGTCCACCGCCTCCGGCTTGATCTCGATGGCTACCAGGCGCCCCATGCCGCTCACCTCGGCACGGACGATGCCACCGCCAGAGGTTGCCTCCACGCGTTCATTCTCCAGCGCCGCTATGGCCTGCCTGCCCTGCTCCATCATCTTCTGGGCCTGTTTCATCAGGTTGCCCATACTGCCCAGGCTGCCCATCCCACCAAAGCCACGCATGTGATGCTCCTTCTTCAGCGAGCGTTCACGCTCGCCTAGCGTGTCTCCAGATCGCGGTCTCCCACGATCTGACCGTCAAATAAGTCTACCACGTCGTGGACCAGCTCCCGTCCCGCGGTCGGCGCGGTCGGGGGAGGCGCGGCCGGCTTCGCGTCCGGCGCCGGTTTTGGGGTCGCAGGGGAGGCAGGACGCGCCGGAGGCGGCCCGGCGCCGGGAGCCAGCGCCTGGATGCGGCAGCGGATGCCGCACAGGGCATAAATCACTTCTGAAAGTGGTTGCTCGTGCTCCGCGCCTTTGACCTGGAACATCTCCGCCAGGGTTGCCGAGGGAAACTGCACATGCAGGACGCCCTCCGCGAGCCCCACCGGCACCGCATCGGCAATCAACCCCGCGAGCGATTTCTGGCGACGGCGGTTCAGCTCCTGGCGGATGACGCTCCACTGCCCGCGCACGCGCTCCACCTCCAGCGTGTCCTCGCCGGGTGGCGTAGCTTCCCTGGCAACCACCGCGGGCGCGGGCCGCGGGGG
>JACQGL010000213.1 GCA_016199525.1 Armatimonadota bacterium | reverse complement strand
GCAATCGAGCGGATGGTTGAGCAGGATGAACTCCAGGGTGCCGCGGCGCTGGGCGCGGCACCGCTCCGTATCGGTGCGGACCACCATTCCGGGCGCCACCTCGGTATTGCACGAGGCGAGCATCTTCGGGACCTTCTCCACCTCCACCAGGCAGAGCCGGCAGCCGCCGAACGGTGTGAGCCTGGGGTGGTAGCAGAGGTACGGGATCTCGATCCCGACCTGTTTGGCCGCCTCGATGATGAGGGTGCCCTTCGGGACAGTCACCTCATTGCCGTCGATGGTCAGAGTAGCCATCGGGATGGCAGGAGCCTGTATCTCGGTGGTCATAAAAATACGTCTGTCTATAGCGCCGACTTTCCGGTCGGCGCGGTCGCCGGGCAAAAGCCCGGCGCTACTTTCCGCCTTCTTCACGCGGCGCCCAACGGCAGTGTATCATCCGCTGCGCGCCGGGCTCTCAATCTGGCTTGTAGTAGCGCCACTTATGGCGCGGCCCCGACGGCGATAGACCGCCTGACTACGAGCAGTTAATGCGCCCCTACCAGGGCCGGTTCTGCCCCCACGGGCGAGCGGCGATACCGGATATAGTGCTCAAACTCGTGCTGGAAGTACTTCAACCCACCCCAGATAATCGGCCAGGCGGCAGCGTCCCCGAGCGGGCAGTAGCTGCGGCTGTCCATCATCCGCTCGCCGCCCAGGTTGATGCACACATCCCTGATCAGCTCGATATCCTCCATTCGCCCTTGGCCGGTGACAATGCGCTGGATGAGCTTGTAGATCCAATCCGTCCCGATGCGGCAGGGGACGCACTTGCCGCAGGATTCGTTTTTGTAGAAACGGGCGATGGCCAAACAGACCTGGGGGATGTCCGTCTGATCGTCGAAAACAATCACTCCTCCGGAGCCGAGTGCTGTTCCCGCCGCCTGAAGCGTCTCGAACGCCATCTGGACGTCCATAGCGATAGGCTTGGGAATCATCGGCATCGATGAGCCGCCGGGGATGACTGCCTTAAGATCGTGGTCCCCGCAGATACCGCCGCAGACGTCGTAAATCAGCTCCCGCAGCGACGTGCCCATCACGACTTCGTAATTACCTGGCCGCTTCACGTGCCCTGAGACGGAGAGGATCTTGGTGCCCGTGCTCTTGCGCGTTCCCAGGCTCTTGATCCAGTTCGCACGCGCCTGGGGCTCTTCGGGCGGCGCACCGGCAGTGCCCATACTCCAGAACCACTCCAGACCGTGGTTGATGAGGTGCGGGATGTTGCAGAGCGTCTCCACGTTGTTGATCGTGGTCGGCATCCCGTACAGGCCCACATTCGCGGGGAAGGGCGGCTTGGCGCGCGGATGGCCGCGCTTGCCCTCCAGGCTGTCCATAAGAGCGGTCTCTTCGCCGCAGATGTAGGCGCCGGCGCCCCGGTGCACAATGATGTCCAGGCTGAAGTCGGTGCCGAAGATCTTCTCGCCCACAAACCCTCGTTCCCGCGCCTCCTGAACTGCCTCATTCAGGCGCTCATAGCCGAACAGGAACTCGCCGCGGCAGTAGATGAGCGCTGTGCGCACCCGTAGGGCGTAGGCGGAGATGACGATGGCCTCAATGAGCTGGTGCGGGTCGTACTCCACCAGCTCGCGGTTACTGAACGTGCCAGGCTCCGACTCATCGCAGTTGCAGATCAGGTAGTTGGGGCGCTGGGGGGTAGGCTCCTTGGGCATGAAGCCCCACTTCATCCCGCAGGAAGCGCCCGCGCCACCGCGACCGCGCACGCCCGAGTCCCGCACGAGGTTGATGATCTCGTCCGGCTTCATCTCCGTGAGCGCTTGGCGCGCCGCCTGGTAATAGCCGCGCGACAGGGCCACCTCCATGCGGTGCTGTTCAGGATCGTGCACCCATTTGCGCAGAATCTTTACTTCGGGCATTGGTCCCGTTTCCTCAGCTCGTTGATTCCCCGGCCAGGACCGGTGAAATCTTACGCGGCGTCTCCGTCGTCCGCCGGCTGCGGCCGTTCATCCGGCAGTGGCGGCGGCGCACCCGCTTCGGCGTGCGCGCGCAGGCCATCCAGGATGGCATCCACTCGCTCGGGCGTCAGGTTTTCATAGTAGCGGCTGTTTACCTGCATACATGGCCCGCCGCCGCACGCCGCCAGGCACTCCACGGTTTTCAGCGTGAACAGCCCGTCCCCCGTGGTCTCCCCCGGCGCGATCCCCAGGCGCTCGCGTACGTGATCGATGATCCGGCGCGCCCCCAGCACGTCGCAGGCAATGTTGTGGCAGATCTCCAGGACGAACTTACCGACCGGAGCCTTGTAGTACATCGAGTAGAAGCTGGCCACGGACTGCACATCCGCGGGTTCCAGGCTCATGACGCGGGCGACGTCCGCCATCGCCTCCCTGGGGAGCCAGCCGCCGCACTCTTCTTGCGCGATCCAGAGCGCAGGCATCAGGGCCGAGCGCGGATCGGGATACCGCTTTTTGGCCGCTTCAATAGCAGCGAATGCTTTCTCGGAGAGCATGTTACCGGTCGATCTCCCCCAGCACGATATCCAGGCTGCCGATAATCGCCACCGTATCCGCCACCATCTGGCCTGCGACGATGAACGGCAGGACCTCGAGGTTGTGGAACGACGGCGGCCGCACCCGCACGCGGTACGGCTTCTCGCTACCGTCCGCCACGACGTAGAATCCGAGTTCGCCTTTGGGCGACTCGATGGCTGCATAGGCCTCACCCGGCGGCACTGGGAACCCGCGCGTCACCAGGATGAAGTGGTGGATCAGCGCCTCCATATCGGTGAACACCTGCTCCTTCGGAGGCAGCACCACTTTCGGATTGTCCGCGTCCACCTCCCCATCGGGGAGGTTCTCCAGGGCCTGCTCGAGGATGCGCACGCTCTGGCGCATCTCTGCCATGCGCACCTGGTAGCGATCGTAGATGTCGCCGTTCCGGCCGATGGGGATGTCGAATTCGTACTGCTCGTAACCGGAGTAAGGATGAACTCTCCGCAGGTCGTGAGGCATCCCGGCGGCGCGCAGCACGGGACCCGTCACGCCACGGCGGATCGCATCTGCGGCCTTCAGGACGCCGATGCCCACGGTGCGGTTCAGCCAGATCTCGTTCGCGGTGAGTAGCGCCTCATACTCATCGAAGCGGGCGGGCATTATGCCCAGAAACTGCGCCAGCCGCTCGTCGAAGTCGCTGGGCAGATCCATCGCCACCCCGCCGATGCGGATGTAGGCGGGCGTCAGGCGCGCGCCGCACACGTGCTCGAACAGGTTCATAATCGCTTCCCGCTCGCGGAAGCAATAAAGGAACACGGACATCGCCCCGATGTCCATCGCGTGCGAGCCCAACCAAACCAGATGGCTGGCGATCCGCTGCAGTTCACACATGATCACACGGATCGCCTGGCCCCGCGGCGGGATTTCCAGGTCCAGGAGCTTCTCGACTGCCAGGCAGTAGGCCAGGTTGTTGTTCATCCCGGACAGGTAGTCGAACCGGTCCGTGATGGTGATCGCCTGCTGGTACGGCTCGTTCTCCATCGTCTTCTCCATCCCGGTGTGGAGAAAGCCGATGTGGGGCACGGCCTTGACGACCGTCTCGCCGTCCAGCTCCAGAACCAGCCGCAGCACGCCGTGCGTGGAGGGATGCTGGGGACCCATATTCAGGGTCATGGTTTCGGTGGCGGCTACGGTTGCTTGTTCAGCCATCAATAATCCGCCTTCTAGAGAGACAGGTATTGGATGGGGTCCCGGTGCAATCTGCATCAAGTCTGGGGTCCTTAAGAATCTGATCCAGGGACGTCACGTGATGTCATCCACCGAATTGAACAGGATCACCGGCCGCCGGCCCACCAGGGGATAGTCCTTGCGCAGGGGATGGCCATCCCAATCATCCGGCATCAGGATGCGGCGCAGGTCGGGGTGGTTGGTGAACGGGACACCGAAGAGATCGTAGATCTCTCGCTCGCACCAATCGGCATTGGGGAACACGCTGCTGATGCTGGGGACACTCTCCCCTTCCGCTACCCGAACGCGCAAGAACAACCGCTGGGCACGGCTGAAGGAGTAGAGGCTGTAGACGCACTCGAAGCGCTTTTCCCGGTCGGGAAAGTCCTGCCCGTGCAAATCCGCCAGCATGGCGTAATCCAGCTCGGGATCATCGCGAAGGAGGGTGACGGCGGGAACGATAGCGCTGGGGCGCACCTCGATCCAGAACATCCCGCGCTCGGGGCGCTCCTCAACGGAGAGAACGGCGCCCGGCAGGCGCGCATTCAGACGTTCCACTTCCCGTTTGATATCGGCCATAGTCAGGTTGATGGCCTCTGGTGAAAGCGATGGTACACCGGAGCCAACCATCGCCACCATTACCTGTACTGGCGCGCCTCTTCACGCGCCTTACCCGTGATCTTCTTTTGCAGCTGGAGAATGCCGTAGATGAGCGATTCTGGCCGCGGCGGACAACCCGGGACGTAGACATCCACGGGAACAATCTCGTCCACTCCCTGCAGGATGGCGTAGTTGTTGAACACGCCGCCGCAGGAGGCGCATGCCCCCATGGCGATGACCCACTTCGGCTCCGGCATCTGGTCGTAGATCTGCCGGAGAACGGGGGCCATCTTCTGGCTCACGCGCCCGGCCACAATCATCAGGTCCGCCTGGCGCGGGGAGGCGCGGAACACTTCCGCTCCGAAGCGCGCCAGATCGTAGCGGGATGCGCCCGTGGCCATCATCTCGATGGCACAGCACGCCAGGCCAAAGGTGAGCGGCCAGATCGAATTCGCGCGCACCTGGTTAACCAGGTGATCCAGCTTGGCCAGCAGCGCGGGCTGGTGGTTCAGCCGTGTATCCGTCATCAATCCCATTCAAACGCCCCCCGCTTCCAGAGATAGAGGTAGCCCGCCGCCAGGATCCCGATGAAGAGGCCCATCTCGACCAGCCCCAGCCAGCCGAGGTGCCGGTGTACCACGGCCCACGGGTACAGGAAGATTGCCTCTACATCGAAGAGAATAAACAGCATGGCGACCAGGTAGAACTTCACGCTGAAGCGCACCCGAGCGCCGCCGATGGGGGTCATGCCGCACTCGTAAGGCTGGGATTTAATGGGATTCGGTCTTCGCAGCCGAAAGATCCGCGCGATGAGCGAAGTGGCCACGCTCATACCCGCCGCCACGGCGACGGCTACCGCCATCAGAATCAAAACGGGAATGTAAGGGTTTAACATCCGGCGTTTCCGGCATCCCGTATACAGCACAAGGCGCCCGTACGGGCGCACGTGAAGTTTATCACAAGCGCCGTACGTGGTCAAAGAACGAGGGGCGCTCGACAATACGGTTGATTGCTTGTACCGCTGGCGGTGTGCAGCGGCGGTTCTTCTCCTTCCATAATACGTTACCGACCATGATTATCCCCGCCATCGAAGTCAGCCATCTGCGCAAGGTCTTCGGCAGGCTAACCGTCCTGAATGGCATCACCTTCCCCGTGGCCGAGCGGGAAGTGGTGGTGCTGATCGGGCCGTCGGGGTGCGGCAAGTCCACCCTGCTGCGCTGCGTGAACCGGCTGGAGGAGCCCACGAGCGGCAGCATCCGCATCCGCGGGGAGGAGATCACAGCGCCGCAGTGCGACCTGAACCGCCTGCGCCAGCGGATTGGGATGGTGTTCCAGCGATTCAACCTCTTCCCCCACCTGACCGCCCTGGAGAACGTCGCCCTGGGGCCGCGGGTGTCCCTGGGACTGCCCGTGGAGGAGGCGCGGGCGCGGGCGCGGGAGATGCTGGCGCAGGTCGCCCTGGCCGCCAAGGCGGACGTCTACCCTGCGCACCTCTCTGGCGGCCAGATGCAGCGGGTGGCGATCGCACGGGCGCTGGCAATGCGCCCGGAGATGATGCTGTTCGATGAGCCCACATCCGCGCTGGATCCCGAACTGGTGGGAGAGGTGTTAGCAGTGATGCGCGATCTGGCGCGGGCGGGGATGACGATGCTTGTCGCTACCCACGAGATGGCTTTCGCCCGCGAGGCGGCGCGGCGCGTCCTCTTTCTGGATGGCGGGCAGGTGGTGGAAGAAGGGGAGCCGGCGCAGATCTTCTCCGCTCCAAGGCATGAGCGCACGCGGGAATTTCTGCGACGGGTGCTGGAGCGGTAGGCGTGGGGCGTAAGGTGCTGCCGCGCAGGTCCGGTCCTTGCTATACGAAACGAATGTCGCGCTCCTGGTTAGCGCTTCTCTGTCGGGTGTTCCGACCGGCTCGGAATGGGGGTATATAAATGTGAAAAGGGGAGATGCTCGGTAACCCTCCCACGAGCTACACCTCGTCTACCAGACTCAGCACACGGAAAGGGGGCCAATGTATGGATCAGGACGTCCTTGACGGGCTGAACGAGCTGCTCAGTTACGAGTATACGAGTATCATCCAGCTGATGCAGCACAGCTACATTCTCCAGGGCATTGAGCGGGAGGCGTTCGCCAGTTTCCTGCGCAACCACGCCAAGGAGTCGCTCGACCACGCCGCGGAGCTGGGCGACAAGATCATTGCTCTGGACGGCGTCCCCACCGTACAGGTCGGCACGGTGCGGCAGTCCACCGACTGGCGGGAGATGCTCCAGCAGGATCTGGATCAGCATCACGAGGTGGTGGCCAAGGTGGACGCGCTCGTCCAGAAGTGCGAGGAACGACGCTACGTCGCCCTGCGGGTGCTCCTGGAACGCATGAGCGAGGAGGAGACGAAATTCATTGAAGACCTAGAGCGCGCTCTATCGTTGAAACAGACTGCCATCCAGCGGGAGAAGGGGAAGGTCCCGCGCGTGAAGGTCGGCTGACGCCTCCCCGAACCGGCACAGGACATCCGAGGGCAGCGCCCGGCGCTGCCCTCGACCTTTTCCGACCTGCAGGCGCTACGGCGGCTTGTTGATAGAGATGTTTCGGCTCCGGTGGGCACCCGCTATGCCAGGCCCGCCTCCCGCCAGATCGGCTCCAGGCTGGCGCGAGCCCGTTTTGCCGCCGCCAGGGGGTCCTGCGCCGCCAGCTCGCTGAGGCTCTGGCTGAACGGCTCGATGGTGACGGGTCCGTCGAAGCCAATTGCCTTGAGGGTGCGAAGGAGTTCGACGTTCGGAATGATCCCCGTCTCGCCGGGCAGGCAACGCACCAGGTCCATCTGGTCCAGGGCATCGATCCCCGCCGGCGCATCGTTGATGTGGACATAGACCACATCAGCGGCGGCCAGGTGGCGCACGTCGTCCAGCGTCGAGCGGCACGTGTACCAGTGCCACACATCGAACAGCAGGCCGACATTGCCGGTGCCGATGGCGCAGGCCAGCGCCAGCAAGCCGTCCATCGAATAGATGGCGCCGTGCTTATGGTTCATCCGCGAGGTGCGCGGCCCGATGAACTCAATACCGATCCGGTGGCCGTAGTCACGGAGGACTTCCGCCACCAGGCGCAGGCGCTTCACGGCCAGGTTGAACAGCTCCTGGCGAGTGAGATTGTCGGAGGCGGGCGGGTAGATCGTGAGCGTGCGGTGACAGCCAAGGTCCGCGGCCAGTTGGCAGAGCGCGGGGAGCCGACCGAGCTGCTCGTAGAACTGCGGGGCGGGAGAGCGCCAGTCGACGGGTAGCCCCCACCCGCCGATTTGCAGTCCGCGGGAGGCGAAAAGTGCGCGCACGGTATCCGTACCGCGCTCCTGAGCAATGCGCTGGGCTTCACCCAGGTTCAGATCGGCGCCCTGGTACCCGGCCTCGCGTGCCAGGTCCAATCCCTCGATCCATGCGCACCGAATGCCGATGGCACCGGGCGATAGGTTCTGAAACATAGGTTACCTCGGTTGAGCGTACAAAGATGAAAGACGGCGGCGCCCACCGGCCGTCTGCCGGGGCGCCGGGCGGCCATACAGCAAGTGCGGCAGCCGGACGGCGGTTCCCTGCGCGAAAGAGGCCTCTAATCAGTAGCGGCGCGCTGCGCCGCCACGCAGCCGGGAAAGCGGCTATGGTTCACCGCAGAAGCGCTGCCTTCCGTGGCGCCGTTGATCCTGGCTCGGCTGCTGGTAACGGAAGTCGCCGACGTTGCCCTAGAGGACGGATAAGTGATGAGATCGATAAAGACATATATCTCATAACACACATAAAATATGAGAATGATAATAATTGATAGCCATTCGGGCGCAGGAGATGATCCGCCGGCGCCCGAATGGTAGCCTGAGAATAAAGGGGACAAGCGTGACCGCAGCCAGTATCGATCTGGGGGGAACCAACCTTCGCTGGGCGGTGGTAGACGGCGCAGGCAAGGTGCAGTACCATCGCCGCCTGCCCAGGCCGCGCGAGGCGGAGGCCATTGTCGTGGCCATCCGCACTGCGATCACCGAGTGCCGAGATCACTCCCCCGATCTCGTCGGCGTCGGCATCTCGGTAGCGGGCATCATCACCGAAAGAGGCATCACATCTACCAATCTGGACTGGCACGAGTTTCCCCTGGTGGTGGCGCTGGCCCAGGGAGACCTGCCCGTGGTCGTCATCAACGACATGGCTGCGGGGGCGCTGGGGGAGTTGGACTTCGGCCGGGCCCGCGGGCTATCTAACGTAATATATCTTACTATATCTACCGGCGTGGGAGCGGGGATTATCGTGGATGGCGAAGTCTATCGCGGTGCGAATGGCATGGCTGGCGAGGTTGGCCACATGGTGGTGGATCTGAATGGCCTGCTCTGCAGCTGCGGGCGGCGGGGCTGCTGGGAGATGATTGCCTCCGGAACCGCCCACCATCGGCGCATTCGCGAAGCCTACGCCAGCGGCACCTGGCCGAACCTGAATCACGAGCCTACCCCAGCGGAGGTGACGGAACGAGCGCGTGAGGGAGACCGTGCCGCCCGCGCCCTGGTGATGCGCACGGCGCGCTACGTTGGCATTGGGGTCAGTAACCTGGCCAACCTTTACGACCCACAGGCGGTGATCTTCACGGGCGGTTTCGCACGGAACAATTGGGATCTAATCCGCGATTATCTAAAAAACGAAGTGCGTGAGCAATCCTTCAGTCAGAACGTGCAACTGCTGCTTACTGCCCTGGGAGACGACGCCGGTATCCTGGGGGCAGCCAGCCTGGTATTTCGCCAAAGAGAAAAAGCCGCCGCTTGCGGGGGTGGTAGCTGAAGAACGAGGCGAGACGCCTGCCACCGGGCACAGTGCTCCTCTCCCTCCATTATCCTCTGCCGATCTCCTCCTAACTTCCGGGCTCTGCGTCTGATAACTGACGTGCAACGGAAGATGCGAGCACCGCTGCTACCTAACGGCGATGACTTCGCGGGCCGCGCCCTCCGTACCGATCCCCTGCCGGAACGGCCAGTGCGCGGCAGGCGGCCATCCTGGCGGCAAAGGGGTACCCCCTCCTATACCTCCGAGCCCTAGGGGCGATTTCTCGGGCCTCTACGCAAGACTGAGTATTTAGTACACTCCGCTTCTGCTCCTGATGACGCTTGTGCCCTCAAGGCAGGCAGACGCTACAGGGCGTGTACCCCTGGGCCCGAGCCTCCCCCCAGCCGATTGGGATCATACTGTGTCGAAGATGCCGGCATCCAGCCGCGTGATACTTCCTCCCTGTTTGGGTGATGTAGACGGTGTGTGTTACTCCTGTGGGCCACTGGGTCGGTGGGTACGGTGCCAGTGGTGGTGCGGCCAATGGTCCCGGACTGGCTGGGGGTGGCGGGTAGATCGGAGGCGGTAGGCTGGTCGGAGGCTGTTCGGGCGGCGCTTGCCACTGCGGGGGACCGCTGGTCGGTGGAGATGGTGGAACCCACACCTCGGCGGGCGGCTCTCGCGTAATGGGCAGCGGCATGGCAGGCGGGCGCGTAGTCTGTTCAAGCGCCCGTTGTCGCTCTAGCTGTTGCCATAACGCTTTGAGTTCCGCCTCGCTGCGAGCGCCCGATCCGCTCGATGGCATTGCGCTCGGTGGGGCAGCAGACGCCGGCCCCGGTGCGGGTGGCCAAGAGGTCGGAGAGAGGCGAGGGCGGGCAGCCGAAGGCTTCGTGTCGGGAGGAAGGCCGCCGCATCCGTGCAGACCGGCACCCAGCAGGACAGCAGCAACCAGGATGGCGGTGCCGGGGCGAGTGCGGTCTCGTGCGCTCATTGAGGCGCCCCCAGGTCTGTAGGCGAGAAGGAGAGGCCCCAGCCCCACCGCAGTGACCGCTCACACGGGCTGAAGATCCCGATCCCCGGGTGACCCTGGGCGGACCAGGCGAACCTGTGCCCTCATCATACCGCCGGTGCAGGATTTCTACCGCGTCGGTTAGATCACAACCCGCCGCGTGGCAGAGATCAGATTACCTCTGCGACGGCCGCTGCGCTAAGACCCACCGCTTCCCAGCCCGTCGAACGGATTCGGCGAGACGGGCGAGATGACGCCCATTTCCTGAAGCCGAAAGAACAATTGCCGCGACGCGCGTAGGATCAGTTCCCGGGCCTCGCGAGCCCGTTCGTGGTCTATGCCCGCCAGCATCCGCAGTCCTTCCGCCAGCAGCACCAGTGGCTGCACCAACATCTGGTCCGTGCCGGCGAAAGAGGGGAGATCCACTGTCCGCTGGTGGTCGACCGGTTGCTGGGCCAGATCCTCAAGGTCGCGGATAGGGCGAAAGATCCCCGCCACATCGGTAGGCCGTTCTTCTCGCCCTCCCTCTCGCCACTCCCGCGCCAGCTCCCGGAGGGCGATCCCCACCGCCTGGTAGAGCGGCGTGCTGTCCATCTCTTTCTCTGCCGACACGCCGTAGTCGGATCGGTGCGTCCCGTAGAAAATCGGCTCTGTGGTAGCGTAGTGAATAAACATCAAGCCGATAAACTTCTGGAAGACGTTGCGGTCGAAGGTGAACCTCGATTGGTAGTTTGCCTCGTCTTCTACGGCGTCGAGGATATCAGCAAACAAGCAGGCAACGAACCGGCGGGGCGGCAGGTTACACGTGAACTCTAGAAGATACCGGGGCTGGAACTCGTACCTGTAGACCGGTTCCGGCGGCTGGCCGCTAAGCCGGGCTTGCGCTTGCGCCACGGACTCGTACACGTCCACCTTCATCATGTTGTCGAGGGTCCGGCGGACGATGCCCTTTTGAACCAGCTGGAGGACGTTCTGCTTGAATTCGGATAGCTGGGTACCGAGGAAGTGGGCCTGGCCGGATTGCAGCCGGTCCCGCAGCTCGATCAGACGAAGCCGGAGGTCCCGGCGCGTGTCCTCGATGATCGCCATCATCTCCCGACGAAGATTCGGGTCGTCGGGGAACAGATCGATCGTCTCGAAAGTGGTGCGGATGACGGCGAAGTCGTTCAGTCCGTCTTCCAGGCAGGGGTAGGCGATGCCGAGCGGCAGATCGTCTGGGAATTCACCAATAGCCTCCGCGTTGTGGTAACCGCTATCAGGGGGTACCAGCGCGTAGAAGCGGTTATTCGTCCGCAGACTTTTAAGGAGGACTACCTTGCGGTTGTCGATGGCCAATTTCATCTGATCGCGCGGCGGCGCGGGCATAATGCTTTGGGGATCATGATGCGCGGGCAGGCCCCGCTCGCTCCGCCCCATGGCTTACAGACAAATTCTTCCACACGTCGTGAGGAGTTCCTCCTGACGTGCTGCATGAAGTGACGCACTCCCGCTCCCTGAGAGTTCCCTCGGGCGATTGCCCGTCCTACAACGAACAGGCGCGGCACCAACGAAAGGCCCAGGATCAAATCCAGAAGACGGAGGGCTACGGACGAAAGGCGCAAGCGAGCCGTCCGCACGAGAGCCTCAGGGCCCTTCAGGAAGAGCCAAGAGCCGTCCCCGTAAAGTTCTTTTGTCCTGCAGCCTGTGTCCTCCCTCTTTCGTCTCCTGACCCCCGTCCTCCGTTTTCCCTCCTCCTGCCGCTTTCGCCGCTCGGCCTCCGCCCGATGTACGCCGAGGCGAGGACAAAGTCCATCCTGATTCCCCAGCGAGCCGTCTCCCGGTGTGCGACCTGCCAAACGTCTGTGTCCCGAGACGCAAAGCTTTGTTGACTTGTGATATAAATCGGCGGGGTGTGGCGTGCCTGGCCCGGGGCACGGGCGGGCTCCTTCTGAAACACGCAGCGTCCCGAACCGGCGCAGGTGGATGCACGAGAACAATTCGCGCTGCTCCAGCGCGGCACGGCAGAGATTCTCCCTGCCGAAGACCTCCAGCGCAAGCTGGAGCATTCCGTCCGCACCGGCAAGCCATTGCGGGTGAAGCTGGGACTGGATCCCAGCGCCCCTGACCTCCACCTGGGCTTCTCCATCCCCCTGCGCAAGCTCCGCCAGTTCCAGGACCTCGGCCACGAGGTGGTCCTCATCATCGGCGACTTTACCGCCATGATCGGCGATCCCTCCGGTAAATCAGAGACCCGTCGCCCCCTCAGTACCGAAGAGGTAGAGATCAACGCCCGCACCTACGCGGAGCAGTACAGCATCATCCTGGATCCCGACCGTACCCGCGTCGTGTTCAACAGCCAGTGGCTCGGCCCGATGACGTTCTACGACGTAATCCACCTGACTTCGAAGTACACGGTGGCCCGGCTGCTGGAACGGGATGACTTTGCCAAGCGCATGGCGGAGGGTCGCCCCATCGCCGTCCACGAGTTCCTCTACGCCTTCTGCCAGGCCTACGACTCGGTGCACCTCCAGGCGGATGTGGAGCTGGGCGGTACGGACCAGCGGTTCAACATCCTGATGGCGCGCGACATTCAGCGGGAGTACGGGCAGGAACCGCAGGTGGCGGTGTTCATGCCGCTCCTGGTGGGGTTGGACGGGGTGCAGAAGATGTCGAAGTCGCTTGGGAACACGATCGGCCTGCGCGAGCCACCCGAAGAGATGTACGCCAAGGTGATGAGCATCGGTGACGGCCTGATGCACGACTACTATGAGTACCTCACCCAGATACCGATGGCGGAGGCGCGCCGCCAGATCGAAGCCGATCCGATGGCCGCCAAGAGGCGCCTGGCGCGGGAGATGGTGGCCAGCTTCCACAGTGCCACAGCGGCTCGGGAAGCCGAAAGCGTGTGGGAGCGCATCCACCGCAAGCGGCAGCTGCCCGAGAGCATGCCGGAATTGCTCCTGCCTGCCGACGCCGTAAAGCCCGACGGTTCAGTATGGCTCGCGCGGCTGCTGACGCTGGCGGGGATGGCCGCGGGCACCCGCGAGGCCCGCCGCCTGGTGGAGCAGGGCGGCGTGCTGGTGGACGGGCAGCGGGTGACGGATCCGGATGCGGAGATCCCTGTCCGGGAGGGCACGGTGGTGCAAGTGGGCCGGCGCCGGTTCGTGCGTGTGGCCGGCATCCAGAAGCAAGAAGAGGGCGCCGCAGTATGAATTCGGGAGACTCGCTCTTTCAGGCGCTCGGTCGCTGGATCGCCCATCAGCTCCCCTTCCTTCCGGAGGGGTGGGGCCCGATGCTCGGGGCCATCCTCGGTGGGCTGTTCGTGCTGCTGGCCGTAGTGATGCCGATCGTCACCTATATGATCTGGTGGCTGCGGAAGCTCCTCGGCTGGATGCAGAGCCGCCTGGGACCCCAACACGTGGGCTGGAAGGGCCTCCTTCAGACGCCCGCGGATGCCCTCAAGCTGCTCAGTAAGGAAGACGTGATCCCGCTACTGGCGGATAATCTGGTGTTCACGCTGGCGCCGGGGATCGTCTTCCTGGCGGCGTTCCTGGCGTGGGTCACCATCCCCCTGGCCCCGGGGCTGGTGGTGAAGGACCTGAACATCGGCGTGGTCTACATCGCCGCCGTCACCTCCGTCACCGTGATAGGCATCGTCCTCGCCGGTTGGTCCTCGAACAACAAGTACGCACTGGTGTCCGCCTTCCGCTCTGCCGGCCAGATGGTCAGCTACGAGGTGCCCCTCGTGCTGGCGCTGCTTGGTCCTGTGATGCTGGCCCAGTCGCTGTCGCTGGGTAAGATCATCGAGGCACAGGCGCAGCTGCCCTTTTTCCTGGGCTGGTTCTGGCTCTACCAGCCGATTGTGTTCCTCTGTTTCGCCGCGGCGGCGATGGCGGAGAATAACGTCACGCCATTCGATATTGTCGAGGCGGAATCGGAAATCGTCGCAGGCTTCCACGTGGAGTACAGCGGCATGAAGTTCGCCCTCTTCTTCCTCGCAGAGTTCGCAAACACGCTGCTGGTGGGCATCATGACCGCCATCCTCTTCTTCGGAGGGTGGCATTCGCCCGTGGATTCTCTGCTGCGACCCGAGACGTGGCCGGGACCGCAACTGGGCGGGGTCTCTCTGCTGCATCTGCTCTGGGGGGGCGCCTGGCTGATGGGCAAGACAATTCTGTTCATCAGCGTGGTGTTCTGGATCCGGGCCACGCTGCCGCGCGTGCGGATCGATCAGCTGATGGACCTGGGGTGGAAGGTTCTGATCCCGATCACTCTGGCCAACCTGCTGGTAGTGGGCGCGGCCATCGCCTTCGGCTGGCCGCAGTGGGTGCTGGCGGCGCTCAACTGGGGCATCCTCATCGGGCTACTGCTGCTCGGGAAGACGAAGCCCGTGCCCCAGGCGCAGCGCATCCCGAAAGCCGCTGTGGCTGCGCCGGCAGAAGCGACAACGCAAAGGTAAGCCAATGAACGGCCTGGTCGACCTGCTGCGAGAAACCGGCTACGCCTTGGTCTCGATCGGCAAGGGGATGGGCGTCACGCTGGTTAACCTGTTCCGGCCTAAGCAGACCGTCAGCTACCCGTACCAGGAGCTGGTGGTGCCGCCGAACTATCGCGGCGCGCTCAACTTCAAGGAAGATCTCTGCATTGTCTGCGAGCTGTGCGAGAAAGCTTGCCCCGTCCCGGGCACGGTGACTCCCAAGACGATCGAGATCATCTGGCACATCGGGCAGAGCAAGAAGCGCGAGCTGGACGAGTTTTACATCGACTACGGCTCCTGCATCAACTGCTACCTGTGCGTGGATGCGTGCCCGGTGGACGCGCTCGTACCGGGCGCATCTTACGAGATTGCGCGGATCGACCCGCTGGCCCAGTACGACCGGTCGCGCATGATCTTTGGTAAGCGGCAGCTGGGAGTGATGCCGGAAAGCAGCGAAGTGGGCAGCTATGAGCACGCCTACGAGCATGTGCCCCTGAAACGGGACTTGCAGCCGCTTCTCGACGAAGAACCGGTCGCAGATGAGGAATCCGCTCCCGCAGCGCAGGCAGCACGGACGCCGGCAGCTACCACTTGAGATGAGGCCGCCGCGCCTCCCGGCGCTCCATCGTCCTGGACGGACCGCGGGGCGAACGATCGCGCCCGCGTACCGGGCGAAATGGATGCGTCGCCACCGTGCGCGGCGCGACGCTGATACACTTCTTTGGCGTTTCACCGGCCGCGGCGCCCGGCCGTACGGGCGCGTAAAGCGAATACGATGGGTCAATTGAGCTGGCCGTTCATCATCCTGCTGCTCCTCACCATCATCTCGGCGGTGGTGGTGGTGGCCGAGCGGAACATCGTGCGCGCTGCCGTATCGCTAGGGCTCAGCTTCCTGGGGGTGGCGGGGCTGTATCTGCTCCTCCACGCACCCTTCCTGGCGGGCGCGCAGGTGCTGATCTACGTGGGTGCGATCACCATCCTCATCCTGTTCGCCATTATGATGACCGCCCAGCGCCTCATGCGCCCGCCACGGCGGGCCCTGGAAACCTGGATCCTCTCCGGCGCGGTGGCCACCGCGCTGTTCGGCACGCTGGCCTACGTGATCATCAACACCCGCTGGCACGAGGTGGATCGGGCCGCGCAGGCACGTCCGGACGTAGATTACGTGCCCGTGCTGGCGGACTCGCTGCTCCAGACCTACCTGTTCCCGTTTGAGGTCGCCTCGGTGCTGCTGCTGGTGGCGCTGGTAGGGGCGATCATCCTCGCCAAAGAGGAGCGGATCGATTGATGGATCCCCTGAACGCGTTTCTCATCGTTAGTGCTGGCCTGTTCTCCGTAGGCGTCTTTGGGGTGCTGACCCGGCGCAACGCGGTGGCGATCCTGATGTCGATCGAGCTAATGCTCAACGCCGCCAACCTGAACCTGATCGCCTTCGCCCGCTTCGGAGATCCGACTGTCCTGGCGGGGCAGGTGTTCGCCATCTTCGTGCTCACGGTGGCCGCCGCCGAGGCCGCTGTGGGCCTGGCGATCGTGCTCTGCGTCTACCGGAACATCCGGCACATCAACGTTGATGATCTCCACATCCTGAAATGGTAGACGTTCACTACACGCCCATCATCCCGCTCCTGCCGCTGGTTAGCTTCGCTCTGTTTGTGCTGGGCGCCAGCGTGCGCAGCTGGTTGGGAAAGGGAGCCCGCCTCTCCGACCAGGTCGCCTACGTCTCCGTGGCGCTGATGGGCGTCTCCTGGCTGCTTGCTCTGGCGGTCGCCTTCGACGTTCTGGTCTTGCGCAGCGGCCAGCCTTACTACTACGCCTATCCCTGGCTATCCGTGGGCAGCGTCCTCATCAGATTCGGCTTCATGGTGGACCCGATGAGCGCCGTGATGCTCATCGTGGTCGCCACAGTGGCCTTCGGAGTGCAGTGGTATTCCCTGGGCTACATCGCCGGGGATGAGAAGCAGCCCCGCTTCTTCGCCTACCTCTCTCTGTTCAGCAGCGCCATGCTGGCGCTGGTAGTGGCAAACACTCTCCTGGAGCTGTTCTTCGCCTGGGAGATTATGGGGCTGGCCAGCTACCTGCTGATCGGCTTCTGGTACGAGAAGCCCGCCGCTATGCGCGCGGCGAAGAAGGCGTTCGTCGTTACCCGCGTGGGCGATACGTTCTTCTTCATCGGTATGCTCTGGCTGGTGCTGCAGACAGGCACCACCGATTTCGCGAACCTGGTCCTGGGCACCGCGCACGGCGGCGCGCTTTCGGCTACGGGCGAAAACGCTGTCATCACTGGTGGGCCCTACCTGAAGGCGCTGATGGGCACCACCACGCTGGGGTGGATCGCCCTGCTCATCTACGGCGGCGCCGTGGGCAAGAGCGCCCAGTTCCCACTGCACGTCTGGCTGCCGGACGCGATGGAGGGCCCGACCCCCGTCTCCGCGCTCATCCACGCGGCTACCATGGTGGCCGCAGGCGTCTACCTGGTGGCGCGGATGTACCCCATCTTCGACCTGGCGGCGCCGCTGACCGTGCTGGGGATCACGTTCCGGCCGCTCGGACTGGTGGCCCTCGTCGGGCTGGGCACGGCGCTGATGGCCGCCTACATTGCCTTTAGCCAGTCCGATATCAAGCGCATCCTGGCCTATTCCACGATCTCCCAGCTGGGCTTCATGTTTATCGGCCTGGGCTGTGGCGGGACGGTGGTGGGCGAGAACGGCGTGCGGACCTTCCTCGCCATTGGCTTCTCCGCGGCCATGTTCCACCTGATGACGCACGCCTTTTTCAAGGGCCTCTTGTTCCTCGGCTCCGGCAGCGTTATCCACGGCACGGGCACGCAGGACATCTGGAAGATGGGCGGCCTCTGGCGGCATATGCGCTGGACGGCTATCACCTTCCTGATCGGCTACGCCGCTCTGGCGGGCGTCGCCCCGCTGGCGGGGTTCTGGAGCAAAGACCAGATCCTGGAGGCGGCCTGGGAGTACAACCGGCTCATCTTCTGGGGCGCCCTGCTGGGCGCGGGCATGACCGCCTTCTATATGACCCGCCTGTGGACGGTGGCCTTCACCGGACAGTGGTCCGGCGGTGAGGCAGCAGCCACCGGCCACCAGGCCGTGGGCGGCCACGGGCAGCATGACCACGGCCACGGGGGCCACGGCCTGCCACACGAGTCTCCCCGGTCGATGCTCATTCCCCTGGTGGCCCTGGCGGGGCTGGCGGCGGTGGCAGGATTTGTGGGCCTGCCGAAAGCGAATCGGTTTGGGGAGATGGTGAAGTACGTGCCGCCGCCGGGATGGCTGGAGCCCGCCGGGGCGGTGGAAGAGCACGCGCTGCATCTTCCCACGCCGCTGCGGATGGCGCAGGCGCCCGGGGGTACGGTGCCGGACAGCCCTGCAGTCCCACACAGCTCCCCGGCGGAGGGTGACTCGCCGAGGCCCTACGGGGCACAGCAACTCGCGCCCGAACCCTTGCAGGGTGGTGCCTTGAGCTTTCCCACGGAAGAGGGCCTCCCGGCGGTCGGCGGCGAGGCGCACGCCGGCGCCGCTCACACACCTGCAGGCCACCACGAGGTGGACATGGGCCTGGTGTGGCGCATCGGCTTGCTGAGCACGCTGGCGGCGTTGCTGGGCATTCTTTTGGGCGCCAGCGGCTACCGCGGCCGGCGATTCAACTTCCGCGCCCCCGGCGCCCTGACCCCGATGGAGTCGGCGGTCTACGCGCTGTCGCTCAATAAGTTCTACCTGGATGAAATCTACTGGGCGATCCTGGTGACGCCGCTGTTCTGGGTCACGCGGACGGCCCGCGCGGTGGACCAGGCCATCATTGATGGCCTCGTCAACGGCGCCGGTCTGGTTACCAGAGGCATCTCCGTGCTGTCCCGGCTGGTGGACATCTGGGTCGTGGACGGGCTGGTGAACTTCTCTGGCTGGATTTGCGGCAGGCTCGGGCAGGGGCTGCGGCGGCTGCAAACCGGCCAGGTGCAGAATTACGTGCTGGTGGTGTTTATCGGCGTGCTGCTGGTGATCGCCGCACTGGTGCCGTCGCGGTAGCCACGCGCCACTTCTCGGTACAAAGATGCAAGGTCTCGATCCCTACCTCCTGAACGCGATCATCTTCGCCCCGCTCATCGGCGCCTTCGTGCTGCTGTTTCTACCGCCGCGGTGGGAGAACGCCATCCGGCGGGGCGCCGTGCTGTTCAGCTTCATCCCCCTGGCGGCGTCCGCCTACCTGATCCGGGAGTTTGCGCTGGAGGGCAATCCGCAGGCGGCGTCCGAGCGCTTCACCCTCCTCCGACCCTGGATCCGGTCGTTCATCAACGTGGACTATGCGGTCTACGTCGATGGGCTCAGCCTGCCACTGGTGGCGCTGACGGCACTGCTGACCACCCTGGTCCTCCTCTATTCCAGCAATATCAAGGAGCGGGTGAAGGAGTACTACATTCTCTTCCTCCTCCTGGAAGTGGGGATGCTGGGGACGTTCCTGGCGATCGATTTCTTCCTGTTCTACGTGTTCTGGGAGATCAGCCTGGTGCCGATGTACTTCATCATCGGCGTCTGGGGAGGGGAGCGGCGTGAGTACGCGGCGATCAAGTTCTTCCTCTACACTCTGGTGGGCAGCATTGCGATGCTGCTGTCCCTGCTGTGGATCTACTTCACCACGAAGACCTCCACGTTCGTGTTCGTGGATGTTCCCCAGCTGCACGGCCCGTCGCTGGCGCAGATGGTGCCGCAGGCGGCGGCGAATGCCGCGCGGGTGGGATCAATCCTCCCCGCGCTGGCTTGGTGGGGGATCTTCCTCGCTTTCGCCATCAAGGTACCTACCTGGCCGTTCCACACCTGGCTGCCCGACGCGCACGTCGAAGCCCCCACGGGCGGCTCCGTCATCCTGGCGGGCATCCTCCTGAAGATGGGCGGTTACGGGATGCTGCGCATCCTTCTGCCGCTGATGCCGGAGCAATCGCAGCAGTTTGCCTGGGTGCTGATCGTGATGGCGGTGATGGGCGTGGTGTACGGCGCGCTGGTGGCCATGGCGCAGTGGGACCTGAAGAAGCTGATCGCCTACTCCTCCGTGAACCACATGGGCTACGTGATGATGGGGATTGCGGCGGTGGCGGCGGTCTCGCCCGCGCACGCGGCCTCCGTGGGTCTGGATCTGGATGCCGCCGCGCGCACGGCCCAGACGGCAGCCAGCGGCGCCGTCTACGTGATGATGGCGCACGGTTTCATCACTAGCGCCCTGTTCTTCCTGGTGGGGATTATCTACGATCGCACCCACACGCGCGACCTGGCGGCCTTTGGCGGTCTGAATGCACGGCTGCCCGTTTACTCGGGCTTCTTCCGGTTCTTCTTCTTTGCCTCCCTCGGGCTGCCGTTGCTGGCGGGGTTCATCGGGGAGTTCCTGGCGTTTGTGGGCACGTTCCCGCTCTTCCCGTGGATGACGGCCATCGCTGCCCTGGGCCTGATCATCACCGCCGCCTTCCTCCTCTGGACCATCCAGCGCGTGCTGCTGGGCCCGCCGCAAGATCGCTGGGCCAAGCTGACGGATATGGATACCCGCGAGTGGGTGGCGCTCCTCCCCCTGGCCCTGCTGACGATCTTCTTCGGCGTCTGGCCGATGCCGATTCTCAACGGTCTGGCGCCGTTCCTGGACCATCTCACGAACGTCTTCAAGGGCGCCGCGAGCGTGATGGCGGGGTTTTGAAGGTAGCACCCGTCTCTGGGACGGGTGTAGATTGAAACTGAAGCAATGCCGACACCTATCCTGCCCTCGGGAGAGCAATTCCTCACCATCCTGCCGGAGCTGGTGCTACTGGCGGGAGGCATGCTGCTGCTGGTAGTGGAGATGGTCTGGCCGAGGAACACCCGCCTCAGTGCGGTGGTGGGCATTGGTACGCTGGCCGCCGCGCTCGTGGCACTGGCTGCTCCCTGGCAGCTGGCAGCGGAGGGGGGCAGGGTGCCGTTCCTGCTCAACGCCGCCGATCCCGCACACACGAACACACTGCTCTCGTTATCCGGCACCGTCGTTTCCGACGGGCTTGCCCTGGCGTTCAAGGCGATCCTGCTCACGGGCGGTCTGATCGTGATGCTGATGTCCGCCCGCTATGGGGAGCGGTTCCGCAACCCGGCGGAGTTCTTCTCCCTGCTGGTGTTCGCCACCCTGGCCAGCCTGCTGCTGGCGGGCGCGGCGGACCTGCTGATGATCTACCTGGCGCTGGAGTTCCTCAGCATCAGCTCCTACATTCTGGTCGGCTACCTGAAGTTCCAGCCGCGCTCTACGGAAGCATCGATCAAGTACTTCCTTTACGGAGCCATCACTGCCGCAGTGATGCTCTACGGCATGTCGCTCGTCTACGGGCTGACGGGGACCACGAACCTCTACCCCACGGCGGGGCGCGATTTCGGGGTGCAGACGCAGCTCCAGACCCTGCTAACCAGCGCGAACACGCGCCCGGCAATCCTTATCGCGGCGGGCCTGATCCTGGTGGGGCTCGGATTCAAGACCGCCATTGTGCCATTCCATCAATGGGTGCCGGATGTGTACGACGGTTCACCCACGCCGGTGATGGCCTGGCTATCCGTTGTCTCCAAGGCGGCGGGGTTCGCCGCGCTGGTGCGCGTGTTCATCAGCCTGTTTCCCGCGCAGGAGTGGGTGGGGCCGCTGGCGATCCTGGCAGCGTTGACAATGGTACTTGGGAACCTGGCCGCCATCCCGCAGACGAACATCAAGCGGCTGCTGGCCTACTCGAGCATCTCGCACGCCGGCTACGTGCTCATGGGGGTGGTCGCCTGGGGTCAGATGCAAGCCATGGGGCAGCAACTCACCCCCTGGCACCTCTACGGCGTGCCCGTGTACCTGGCGACCTACGTGTTCATGAACCTGGGCGCGCTGGCGGTCGTCCTCACGTTCTACGAAGAGAACCGGACGCACGAAATAGACGATTACGCGGGGCTATCCCAGCGGTCGCCGGTGCTGGCGTGGTTGATGGTCTTCTTCCTCCTCTCGTTGGCGGGGATTCCGCCCACGGCGGGGTTTATCGGGAAGTTCCTGCTGCTGGGGGCGGCCATCGCCGCACCAGGCCTGTGGTGGCTAGCGGTGGTGGCATTCGTCACCACGGTAATTAGCGTCTACTACTACTGGCGCGTCGTCCAGGTGATGTTCCTGCGGCCCGCCCAGCGCCCGGAGATGAAGCGGCGGGAATGGGGCATCGCGTGGGCACTGGGGCTGGCGGTGTTCGGCACGGCGGCCATCTTCCTGGGCGCCGGAGGGTTCCTGGAGATGTTCCGCCTGCACCTGCCGTAGGGATCGCCAGTAGCGCAGGCACCCAGCCAGCCAAGCGAGTTTTACTCCCCCACTGCGGAGATCACCGCTCCGGATACGAGCTGCAGAATCGGATGAACGAGGCGGCGCACGTATCTCGCCCGGACTGCAGAGCGACTCGGTTGTTGCAGGACGAGCCCTCGCTGTCAGACAACTCTTCAGAGTAGTTCCCTTGATTGGAGTCCGCTGATGACAGACCTGGAACGGTTCGAGGCGTGCATGGAGTACCGCCCCGGCGACCGCCGCCCGAACCACGAGCTCGGTGTCTGGCCGCAAACACGCGTCCGCTGGCAGATCGAGGAGCCCGAAGCCGTCCGCAACTTCACCTGGAACTGGTTTCACCGCGAGGAGGCTCTCGGACTGGATCGGCGCGCCTACATCCCGATCCACTTCGGCTTCCTTCCCCCTTATCCGCGCGAGATCTTGGAAGAGACCGATGAATACGAAGTCATCCGCAGTGAGCTGGGGATTGTGACCAGAGCGCTCAAGGCGGGAACCGTGGACGGCCAGCGGATGTGCATGGATCAGTACCTGGAGTTTCCCGTTCGAACACCCGAGGACTTCCCCGCCGTAAAGAAGCGGCTGGTCGCCGCCATCTCCGAACGCTACCCGGCGGACCTGAACCGGCGGATTGAAGCCTGGAAGAACCGAACCTACCCGCTCGTTCTGGGCGAGAACGCCGCAGCAAATGGCTTCTACTGGCGCGCGCGGGAGTTTATGGGAACAGAAGCCGTCTCCTACGCCTGGTTCGACTACCCCGCGCTGATGCACGAGATGATGGAGTTCTTTGCCGACTTTGTCATCGAAACAAGCCGCCCCGTCCTCCAGCAAATCCAGGTGGACTACTTCACCCTCAATGAGGATATGGCCATGAAGAGCGGGCCGTTGCTCAGCCCGGGAATGTTCCGCAAGTTCATCTTCCTGCACCTGAAGCGGATGGTCGAGTTCTTCAAGAGCCACGGGGTCCGCTACTTCGCCGTGGACACCGACGGCGATCCGACCCCGCTGGTTCCCTTGTTGATGGATGCGGGGATAGATACCCTCTGGCCTATCGAGCGCGCGGCGAACATCGACCCGGTCGGGTTGCGCAGACGGTTCGGGAAATCCCTGCGGCTCTGGGGTGGCGTGGATAAGCGCGTTCTGGCGCGCGGGCCGGCGGCGATCCGCGCGCACCTGTCGGAGTTCACTCCGCTCATCGAGGAGGGCGGCTACATTCCGACGGTGGATCACACGGTGCCGCCGGATGTCTCTTGGGACAACTTCCGCTACTACATGGACGCCAAGAGGGCGCTGCTCTCCGGAGAGTTCGATAGACTGTGATCATTGTGCCGTGTCGGGTGAGTGATCTCTCCCTTCCCTTCTCCAATTGGAGGGACGCGTGGAAGACCATTAGATGGAACCCGTCACGCGCCGTAGGTCACGCTTCACGCATTACGCCTTATGTTGCACGCATGACCCCCAAGCGCGAGCGCGTGCGGGAGATGTTCGGCCGCGTGGCCGCCCGCTATGACCGCCTCAACAGCCTGCTTAGCCTGGGCCTCCACCACCGCTGGCGGCGAGTTGCCGTGCGCCACTGTCGCTTTCCGCCCGGGGGCCTGGCGCTGGACGTGGCCGCGGGGACGGGTGACTTCGCGATTGAGACGATCGGCGCGGACGGCCGCGCCGTGGGGGTGGATCCGTGTGCCCCGATGCTGGCTGCCGGCCTCCCTAAGCTGCGCGAGCGAGGGCTGGACCATCGGGTGCAGATGGTGGTGGGGGAGGCGGAGCACTTGCCGGTGGCCAGCAACCGCTTCGACTGCGCCACCATCGGCTTCGGGCTGCGCAACGTCACCGATGTGGAGGCCACTTTCCGCGAGATGACGCGGGCGGTGCGGCCCGAGGGCCGCGTGGTGGCGCTGGAGATCTCCAGGCCCCGGAATCCGCTGTTTCGCCCCCTTTTCCTGTTCTACTTCTACCGGTTGTCGCCGTGGCTGGCTCGCCTGTTCGGCGGCGATCCGGATGCCTACACCTACCTGCCCAATTCCGTAAAGACGTTCTACAGCCGTGAAGAGCTGGCGGAGATGATGCGCCGCGCGGGGCTGGTGGATGTTTACTGGCGGGACCTCTCCGGCGGCGCGGTGTGCCTGCACGTGGGCACGAAGCCGGCAGAGACGGCTGGTCACACTAGGTCGCAGGGGGAATCGCTGGCTATAATACGGTGAGTGCCAGCGCCGCCATGTCCCGGCTGGGATGAGAATCCTGGACTTAACTCGCCCCCTGGCTGCCGGTATGCCGATCTATCCCGGCGATCCGCCCGTGGAGTTCGCTCCGGCGCTCTCCCTGGCGACGGATGGCTGGCGGGTAACCCGCCTTCAGCTCGGCACGCACGCGGGGACGCACGTGGATGCGCCTGCCCATTGCCTGGCCGCGGGCCTGCCGGTGGAGCAGCTGCCGTGGGAGGCGCTGATGGGACCGGCGCAGGTACTGAACTTCAGCCACCTGACCTCCGGCAGTGAGATCACGGCGGCGATGCTGGCGGGGCGCGTGCCGCAGCGGGGCCGCCTGCTCCTGCGCACCGACTGGCAGCGGCGATTCGGCAGCGAGGTCTACTATCGGCACTTCCCTGGCCTGACACCCGACGCCGCCAGGCTGCTCGTGGCCCAGGAAGTGAGGCTGCTGGGGCTGGAAACGCCCTCGCTTCACCCCGAAAAAGACGCCGAGGTGCATCGTATCCTGCTCAGCGCGGGTACCGTAGTGGTGGAGGGCCTGGTGAACCTGTGCGATTTGAGTACGGATCGGCCCTGGATCGCCGTGCTACCCCTCCCCCTGGTAGGGCTCGATGGCGCGCCCTGTCGCGCGGTGGCGGTGGAAGGAGGCGGGAAACCGTGGGAAGAGCGAAGATTGTGACCCGAACGGCGCTGATCCTGGTGGTCGTCGCGTTGGTTCTGTTTGGGGGGCCGCTGGTAAACGTCTACGTGGACCTGCTCTGGTTCGGGGAGGTGGGGCAACAGCGGGTCTGGTGGACGATCCTGGGCGCCCAGGCGCAGCTGGCGGCGATCTTCGGGCTGGGGATGGCGCTCATCGTCTACCTCAACGTTTTCCTCGCCCGCCGGGCGAGCCCGCCACTCACGCCCCGCCTGAACGATTTTCCCCTGCGCGTGCGCGTGGGTCAGCTGGCCCAGCGCGGCATCGCCTGGCTGCTCATCGCCGGCTGCGCGGTGATCGGTGCGCTGGCCGCGCTGTGGGCGGCGAGTTACTGGGAAACCTACCTCCTGTTCCGCCACGCGCAGCGCTTCGAGGTGGCCGATCCGATCTTCCGGCGGGATGTCGGCTTCTATGTATTTACCCTACCGTTCTGGCGCTTGGTTTACCAGTGGCTGCTGGCCTCGCTGATGCTTTCTACACTGGCCGCCATCGGTGTTTACGTGCTGGACCGCGCCGTGGAGGTGATGCAGGGCTATATGCGAGTGGCAGTGGGGGTGCGCGGGCACCTGTCTGCGCTGCTCGGGCTCATCGCCCTGACGCTGGCCTGGGGCTTCTACCTGGATCGGTACGACCTCCTGTTCAACGATAACGGCATCCTGTTCGGGGCGAACTGGACGGACGTGAACGTGCGTCGCGGCGCGCTGGTCCTGCTGATGATCGCGGCGCTCGTGACGGCGGGGGCGTTTTTCTATAACGTCTACTACCGCGATCTGCGTCTGCCTGCCTGGACAGCAGCGTTCATGGCCGTGGCCTGGTTCACGGTGGGCACGCTCTACCCGGCGCTCCAACAGCGGTTTGTAGTGCAGCCGAACGAGCTGCAGCTGGAGCGGCCTTACCTGCAGAATCACCTGGCGGCAACGCGCCAGGCGTTCGGCCTGGACCGGATGCTGGTCCGCGACTACCCGATGCGCGGTCAGCTCTCCCCAGCGGCGCTGCAGAAGGAGGCCGCCACGCTGACCAATGTCCGTCTCTGGGACTGGCGGGCGCTCGGGCAGGCTTACCAGGCGCTGCAAAGCCTGCGCGGCTATTACGACCTCACCGAAGTGGATGTGGATCGCTACCAGATTAACGGTCGCTACCGCCAGGTAATGCTCGCCGCGCGGCGTATGGATACCTCCAGGCTGCCCGATACGCAATGGGTGAACCGGCGCCTCACCTACACGCACGGCAACGGGGTGGTAATGAGCCCCGTGAACGAAGTGGAAGAGAACGGCCAGCCAATCTTCTGGCTGCGCAATCTGCCGGTTCAGTCGGACGTGAAGGATCTGAAGATCACCCGGCCGGAGATTTACTATAGCGATCTGGGTAGCCCCCCGGTTATCGCCCTCTCGAAGGCGGCGGAATTCGACTACCCCAGGGAGCAGGCGGAAGCCACCTCCCACTACGAGGGCCGCGGTGGGATCCCGGTGGGCGGACTCTGGCGCCGACTCTTGCTCGCCATTTTCCTGGGGGACACCAACGTCGCCATCAGCGATCAGATAGAGCCCCGCAGCCGGCTGCTGCTCCGGCGGCAGATCGACGAGCGTCTGGCACACGTGGCCCCGTTCCTGCGCTTCGAGCACGATCCCTACCTGGCCATTGCTCAAGACGGCCGGCTCTACTACATGCTGGATGCCTACACGGTTACAGACCGCTATCCCTACAGCGCGCCCTATCGCTACTTCTATTCCAGACTGCGGACGCTGATGGATGGGGGGCTGGTGGAAGACGCGCCGGGCTGGCTCAACTACATCCGCAACGCGGTGAAAGCCACAGTAGATGCCTACGATGGCACGGTGCGGCTCTACGTGGCCGATCCTACGGATCCGCTCATCCAGGCCTACCAGGCGATCTTTCCCGGCCTGTTCCATTCGCTGGCGGAGATGCCTGGCGATCTGCGGACGCACATCCGCTACCCGGAAGACCTGCTTAACATCCAGGCGCGGGTGTTCCGCGCCTATCACGTTACCAATCCGGACACCTTCTACAAGAACGG
>JACQGL010000212.1 GCA_016199525.1 Armatimonadota bacterium | reverse complement strand
GCGCGATGCCGAGCGCCGCCCCCAGGAGTGCTGCGCTGGCGACCAGTGCGGTACGTGAGGGCGAAGAAGCAGCCAGCACCGCCGCCACGGCGAGCGACCAGCCGCCGCGATTCTGGAGCAGCGCTGCGTCGCTGCCACAGCGCTCGCCTATGGCCAGCGCAGCCACCAACGCGGCGCCGAGAAGCCATCCGCCGAGCACGTCCGTCGGCCAGTGGACGCCCAGGTAGAGCCGGGAGAAGCCGATGAGCAGCGGCAGGCACAACAGACCCGCCCGTGCTGCCGGGCTGCGCAGACGGAGCGCCAGCGCGCCCCAGAACACCACGCTATGTTGAGCGTGGCCGCTGGGGAAGGAATACCCCTCCGCAGTAAAGGCGCCTAGCTGGGGAAGCGCTGCTAGCGACGGCCGGGGGAGACCGACCCAGCTCTTCAGATTCTCATTCAGCCAGATACTGAACAAGAAGATCCACAGGAACCAGTAGCCGCGGCGTCGGTTGCCCCACCACAGGAAGAGCGGCGCGAGCATCAGGAACGTGTGGTCCGATCCGAGCATCGTCACGCCCAGCCAGAAAGCGTCGGCGGCGGGATGGCGTAGCCCGTGCAGAGCCTGAAGGAGATGCGTTTCCATCGGCATCAGTGGGGATCGCGGGCAAGAAAAACGAGCCACGCCGGGCGGGGTGGCTCGTAACCGCAGACGTCTCCAGGGCGCTTTAAAACTGGAACAGCTTATCGTCCAGGCCGACGTTCACCCGGATGTTCTCATACCGGCTGGAGCCTGCCAGCTGGTTCTCGCCGTTGTAGATGTCCACCCGCGCGGGCACGTTCACTCCCCCAATCTGCCGGACCTCCGAGAAAGCGAACCGCTTCTTGAACCCGGGCCTGCGCCGGCCACGGTGGTGCTCGATGTGATCCACCACCGTCTTGGTCGCCGGATCCAGCCAGACGGTGTGCTTGGGCCTGGGTTGGGCGCGGAACCACATCTCGAAGACGGCGCAGTTCTTACCGCCGCGCGGCTCCATGCGCAGGAAGCGGCCGTCCATCTTCTCCAGCACGGATGGGGTGATGAGGCCGAAATCGAGCGCCGTCTCGCCCTCGTCTGGCGCTTGGGTGAGGTCCTTCACCGAGTGAATGTGCAGAGAGGAGACTTCGGTCAGCTTCCGGTTGCCGTTGGTAATAAAGCGAACCGTCACCACTCCTTTCTTGCCCTGCATCCGGACGCAGCCCGGCTCCTTGAGGAAGAATTCTCTCTTCTGGAGGTTGTAAGCCTCTACGAAGTCCCGCCCAATCTTCGCCAGCTCGCGGTCATCCTTGGAGATCACGGCTGCGGAGCTCTGAAGGTCCCGCAGGTTTCGTTGAACGTAGAAATCGAGCGTCTGCTGGGCGTGGGCGGGAGTACCCGCCAGGGTAACGACGGCCAGCATCGGGATGAGCCAGTGGGTGATGCGACGGATCACGCGCTCCCTCCTGTAAAAGATCAGCTCTCTCCTCTATGGCTTGAGGCGTATGGCTGGGGTCCCACGGGCCCGGGCGGCCCAGAAACCGGAAATAGTGAACGTGGGCAAGGGGAAAGGGGGACCTATCCCAGCGGACTACCCACGGGGCGCCTGCCCAGCACGTCGAGCGCATCCTTCAGCTTTCGGAGCGCGCGCAGCTGGACGTGCCGCACACCCTCCCGCGACATCTTGAGCTGCTCCGCGATCTCCTTCAGGGTGTGGATACGCCCGTCAATCAGTCCGAACCGCTTCTCGATTACCCACTGCTCGCGCGGCTCCAGCGCCTGTACCTGTGTCAGCAGCGCCTCGCGATCGATGGCCTGCAGGGCGGTGTACTCCGGATCGGTGGCGTCCTCGTCCACCACCAGGTCGGCAAACACGGTATCTTCGCTATCACCCACCAGCACGTCGAGCGAGAGGGGATCTTGTGCATGCTGTGCCACGTTCTTGACTAGGCGCACGGGCAGACCGGTATCCTCGGCTACCTCCTCGGGGCTGGCCTGGCGGCCGAGCGTCTCTGAGAGAAAGGATTGGCTACGCTCCACGCGCCGGGCGGCGTCACAGCCGTAGACCGGCAGGCGGATCATGCGGTCCTGCTTCTCGATGGCACGCACGATCGCCTGACGGATCCAATAGGTGGCGTAGGTGCTGAACCGGTTGCCGCGGCCGCCGTCGAATTTGTTGATCGCTTCCAGCAGGCCGATGATGCCCTCCTGGACGAGGTCCTCGAACGTGAGGCTCTTGCAGGTATAGCGTCGCGCGATGCTCATCACCAGGCGAATGTTGGCTTCCATCATAACCTGGCGCGCGCGCGGGTCGCCGCGGCGCGCCCGGTCGGCGAGATCCACCTCCTCCCGTGCGGTTAACAAGCGGCGGCGGGTGGGATAGGTAAGCGCTTCTACGGACCGCTGGGTCGGGCGTTCTACATCCTGATCCGCGCCCAGGACGAGGCCTGCGGCCGCCCCGCGGGGCGGCTTCCGGGGCCACCTCTTCTCCGCCACCGGAATAGTGTTGGACATCTCAAGATCCTCGGCGGGCATTGACCAGGAACACCACTCTCCGCCTCCGGCGGCGTTGCCGGAGCCTGATCGCCCATCCGTTTAAGTGCGGGATAGCACATCGCCGCCTGGCTCCCGCTACCACAACGGGCGGCTGGTTGGCCGGCTTCTGAGCCACAGGAGGTCGCCCGCGGCGGGCAATCTTCCCCCAGGCTGCCGGAAGGGGCTTCGGGCTTAACCTCCCTCAGTATCTAAGACGCCGTTCCGGCCGATCTGGTATCGCAATGCAGTTAGTTTTCTCGCAGAGGCCAGTCACATCCCTGCAATTAGCGGACCCATCACCCCAAACGCCGCATCGAAGCCTTTGGGACGCGCCTCATACTATATCTTAGTGGGCGTCACCCCCGTACTGTGTTACGTAAATGGGTCCTGACTCCAGCTTCGGCCTCCCCTGGCCGACTCTGGAGGACGAATTCCCTGAAAGCCTGGGGCGCGGCGGCACCCTGTTAGTCGCTCCGCTGCCGCTCCTGGTTCAGACTGGCTCCCGGGCTGGCTGGTCGTTTATGTTTATGACCCAAGCGGAGAGGAGCCGGTTCCGTGCCTGGCGTTTGGAAGGCCGGCGGGGGAGATCGCCGGCGGCGCGCCGAACGTGACGCTGGAGCGAGTTGCCCGCTTCTGCGGCGAAGAGAAGGATCAACGATGACCAAACCGCGTATCCACTGGGTGAACGAAGACGAAGCTGCCGGCGACCTCCGCGTCGTCTACGAGGAGTACATGCGGCACGCCGGCCGCGACTTCGTGCCGCAAATCCTGAAGTGCTTCAGCGCCCGTCCGGACTTCCTGCGCCAGGTGACCGAGTTCTCCGCCACTCTGCACTTCTCGGATGGGCATCTACCGCGGCGGGTCAAGGAGATGATCGCCACGTACGTCTCGGGCCTGAACCGCTGCCCCTACTGAGCCGCCAGCCACGGGCAGTTCCTGCAGTTGCAGGGCGAAACGGACGCCGTGGTGGAGGCGCTGGCAATCGGAAATCGAGATCAGGCTCCGATCACCGGCGCGGAGCGGACGCTCCTCCAGCTGGTCGAGACGGTGACGCGCCACGCCTACCGGACGGCTGAAGCGGATGTGCAGGCCGTGCGGGACGCCGGGTGGACGGAAGAGCAGATTGCGGAGGCGGTCTACGTTACGGCCCTGTTCGCGTTTTTCAACCGTGTGGCGGATGCGTTCGGCATCGTGAACGAGGGGTACCGGCAGATCCCGCCGTTTCCGGAAGAGACGGCGAGCCGCTGAGGCGGTTGGCAGGTAAGTGGTTTTCCAATATTGAGCGTTAGGAGTGCGGATCGAGGAGCGCGTTGGGCGCCGGGCGAGCGCACTCCGCGCCCGCTCAAATCCTATCTGTCGCTTCTTTCCGGAAAGAAGCCCTGTAAGAAGCGCTTCAGTGGGCCTTCGTAGACGGCCAGGGCGAGTAACTCCGTCCCATGCTGGTCTCCCCAGGCGTAGTAGATCCAGGTTTTCCCCTCGAATTCGCAGAGATCCACATCGGAGTTGTTGATGTTGACGGCACCCGCGATCTTGCTTCGCTGCGCGGGCGTCAGGTTGGGATTGGCAATCGCCTTGTCCTCATCGGAGAACTCTAGCACGGGGTTCAG
>JACQGL010000221.1 GCA_016199525.1 Armatimonadota bacterium | reverse complement strand
GCGCCATTGTGTGCGACACGCTGGCGGCGGCGCGCGCGGCAGCGCGGGCGATGCTGGCGGACGGGGCGTTCGGGGCGGCAGGCGGCGAAATTGTTATCGAGGAGCGCCTGCGCGGTGAGGAGGCCTCGCTGCTGGCAGTGACAGACGGCGCGGCGGTGGTACCCTTCCCACCCGCCCAGGATTACAAGCGTGTGGGCGACGGCGATGCCGGCCCCAACACCGGCGGGATGGGCGCCTACGCACCCGCGCCGGTGATCTCCCCCGAGCGCTACCAGGACGCGCTGGCGCGCATCGTTCGCCCCACGCTGGCGGCGCTGGCTGCCCACGGCCGCCCCTACCGGGGCTGCCTTTACGCGGGAGTGATGCAAACCGAGCGCGGCCTCCAGGTGATCGAGTTCAACGCTCGCTTCGGCGATCCCGAATCGCAGGTGGTGCTACCGTTGCTGGAATCCGACCTGCTCGAGCTGCTGTGCGCCGCCGCAGTGGGGGATCTGTCCGGGTGTACGGCGCGGTGGGCCTCCCGAAAAGCAGTGTGCGTGGTCCTGGCCAGCGGCGGCTACCCCGGCGAGTACCAGACCGGCTATCCGATCGAGGGGCTGGCCAGCCTGCGCGACTGCGAAGATGTAATCCTCTTCCACGCGGGCACCGCGCGGCGGGAGGGGCGGGTGGTCACTACCGGCGGGCGAGTGCTGAACGTGGTGGGATTGGGGGAGACATTCGCGGCGGCGATCCGCGCTGCCTACAGCGCCATCGACGACATCTACTTCGAGGGCATGTACTGCCGCAGCGATATCGCGCGGCGGGTGTGGGAATAGTCGGAACGAGCCAGAGTGAGCAACGAAATGTCGGAACAGCACCCACCACTGGCGGCCGCCGGCCCTCTCGTCGGTATCCTGATGGGTAGTGATAGTGACCTGCCCGTAATGGTCGGGGCGGTGGAGGTGCTCCGCGAGCTGGGGATCGAGACGGAGGTGCGGGCGCTCTCCGCGCACCGGACACCACGCCGTGTTCTGGAGTATGCTGAATCCGCCGAGGCGCGCGGGCTGCGGGTGTTGATCGCCGGCGCGGGGGGCGCCGCCCACTTGCCCGGTGTGGTGGCGGCGCTGACCCCCCTGCCGGTCATCGGCGTGCCGGTGAAGAGCGCTGCTCTGGACGGCCTGGATTCCCTGCTCTCCATGGTGCAGATGCCGCCGGGCGTGCCAGTGGCCACCGTGGGCGTGAACGCGGCTCGCAACGCGGGGATTCTGGCGGCGCAGATCCTCGGGGCGGGCGACCCGGCGATCCGGGAACGCGTGCGCCGGTTCAAGGAGAACCAGGCGGCCGCCGTGGAAGCGGGGGACCGCGCCCTGCCCGAGAGGCTGGCGGCGCTAGAGGGAGGGGCCTGAAGAAGGCACTAACCACGGGGATCACGGGGAGGAAGGAGAGATAGAGCGAAAGAGGGACGGAGAGGCCCTGGTGCAAAGGCGCGGCCCCCCGGGTGTGAGGCAATGATCGACCGCTACTCCCTCCCGGAGATGAAGCAACTCTGGGAGCTGAAAACGAAATACGATACCTGGCTCCAGGTGGAGCTGGCGGTGGTGCAGGCGCACGCGGAGGTGGGAAACATTCCCCGCGAGGCGGCGGACGCCATCGCCCGCGGCGCACGCTACGACTTGGAGCGCGCCCTGGAGCTGGAGGAGACCCTCCGCCACGATATGCTCGCCTTCGTCGGCGCGGTGCAGGAGAACCTGGGGCCGGAGGGCCGCTATTTCCACTACGGGGTCACCTCCTACGATATCGAGGACCCCGCGCTCGCCCTGCTTACGCGCCGGGCGATCGATCTCATTCTGGCGGATCTGGATGCCCTCTGCGAGGCGATCCGCGCCCGCGCCCGCGAGCACAAGTGGACGGTTATGATCGGCCGCACGCACGGCGTGCACGCCGAGCCGATCACGTTCGGGTTCAAGCTCGCCGTGTGGCTGGCGGAGTTCCTGCGCGGGCGGGAGCGGTTACTTCAGGCGCGCGAGATGATCTCCTCTGGCAAGATCTCCGGCGCTGTGGGCACGCACGCCCACGTGGATCCCCGCGTGGAAGCGCTCGTGTGCGAGCGGCTGGGCTTGCGGCCCGCACCCGTGAGCACCCAGATCCTCCAGCGCGACCGGCATGCGCAGGTGATCTGCGCGCTGGCCATTCTCTCCGCTTCGGTGGAGAAGTATGCCACTGAGATCCGCAACCTCCAGCGCACCGAGATCCGCGAGGTGGAAGAACCGTTCCGCAAGGGGCAGCGCGGCTCCTCGGCGATGCCGCACAAGCGCAACCCGTGGGTCTGCGAGCAGCTCTCGGGTCTCGCCCGCGTGGTGCGCGGCTACGTGGTCCCCGCCCTGGAAAGCATCACCACCTGGCACGAACGCGACCTGGCCAACTCCTCTGTGGAGCGGGTGATCCTGCCGGACGCGTTCATCCTGGTGGACTACCAGCTGCAGACGTTCACGCGCATTGTCCGCGATCTGGTGGTCTACCCGGAGAACATGCGCGCCAACCTGGAACGGATGGGCGGGATCGTCTACTCCCAGCCCGTGATGCTCGCCCTGGTGGAGAAGGGCGTCTCCCGTGACGAAGCCTACCAGATCACGCAGGCGCTGGCGATGCGGGCCTGGGAGGCCCCGACTGCGTCGGGATCTTCGAGTGGCGACTTCCGGCAGCGGGTGCGAGAGAGCCCCGACGTGTGCCGGCACCTGTCCGAAGAAGAGCTGGAGCGCTGCTTCGATGTGCGCCGCCACCTGAAGAATCTGGAGCACACCTTCGCCCAGCTGGGAATCTGAAACGATGCCAACCGCCAAGATCCGCATTACGTTGAAGCCCACCGTCCTGGATGCGCAGGGAGCGGTGGTGGCGCGGGCGCTGCAGTCGCTCGGGTTCGAGGAAGTACAGGGCGTGCGTATGGGCAAGTACATCGAGGTGGAGCTGGAAGAGGGGGGCGATACGCAGGCGCGCGTGGACGAGATGTGCCGCCAGCTGCTCGCCAATCCCGTGATCGAGGATTACCGGATCGAGCTGGAGTAGGTTCCCCGCCATGCCTATCGGCGTCGTCATCTTCCCTGGTACTAATTGCGATCAGGATACCTTCCACGTGCTCAAGGAGGTTCTGGAGCAGGACGTCCGCTACGTCTGGCACGCGGAAACCGATCTGCAAGACCTGAACGCTGTGGTCCTGCCGGGCGGTTTTGCGCACGGCGACTACCTGCGCGCGGGGGCGATCGCGCGGTTCAGCCCCGTGATGGACGCTGTGCGGCAGATGGCCGAGGCGGGTAAACCGGTGCTGGGCATCTGCAACGGGTTCCAGGTGCTCCTGGAGGCGGGTCTGCTTCCGGGCGCCATGCGACGCAACGAAGGACAGCGGTTCGTGTGCCAATTCGTCCACGTGCGGGTGGAGAACGGTGACTCCCCGTTCCTGCGCGCCTGCTTGCGCGGGCAGGTGCTGCGTATGCCGGTCGCCCACGGAGAGGGGAACTACTACGCCGATCCGGAGACGCTCGCCGGTCTGAACGCGAGCGGGCGCATTCTGCTGCGCTACTGCACGCCGGACGGCACAGTGGATCCCGTCGCCAACCCGAATGGCTCTGTGGAGAACATCGCCGGTATCTGCAGCGCCGCGGGGAACGTTATGGGCCTGATGCCGCACCCGGAGCGGTGCAGCGAGATGATCCTGGGATCCACGGACGGGCGGCTGCTGTTCGAGAGCGTGGTTCGGTCCCTTACCGAGAGGAGGCCTTTGTGAGCCAGACTGTAAAGCAGGCGGTTCTGGAGATGATCGAGCGGATGCCGGGGGACGTGACGATCGAAGAGATCATGTACGAGCTGTACTTCCGGCAACACGTGGATCGTGGCCTACGGGACCTGGAAGAAGGCCATACGGTATCCCACGAGGAGGTTGAGAAAGATCTGGAACAATGGCTGAAATCCGGTGGACGGTAGCCGCCCGGGCCGACCTGCAAGAGATCCGCGAGTACATCGGCCGGGACTCGCGCGTTTATGCAGCGGCGACCGTACGGCGGATCACGACTGCCGTGAAGCGCCTTTGCCGGTTCCCCAGGCTTGGCCGCGTAGTGCCGGAGTACGAAGATGAGACCCTTCGTGAGTTGATCGTGGGAAACTACCGCGTTGTCTACCGAATTCACGGAAAGATTATTGGGATTGTGGCTGTAATTCATGGGAGCCGGGATCTCCCCCGTCGGCTCAATGATGAGCCCTGGAACTTCGGATAGGCTGCAGGAGGTTGATAGGCACGGTGACCGATGGCTACTGTTCCGGAATCGCAGGCTACGTTAACCCTCGAACAGCTCCGCCAGCTCGCCTATGAGTGGGGCCTCACGCCCGCGGAGTACGACCGCATCCTCGCGGGCCTGGGCCGGCAGCCCACGGTCACCGAGGTGGCTATGTTCTCCGTGGAGTGGTGTGAGCACTGCGGCTACCCCAAGAGCCGCAACCTGCTTGCCCTGCTGCCGCGGGAGAGCCCGCGCGTGCGCACGCTGGTGGGATCGGACAGCGGCGGCTGCTACGTGGCGGACGACCTGGCGGTGCTCTTCAAAGTGGAGAGCCACAACCACCCCTCGCAGGTGGAGCCCTACCAGGGCGCCGCTACGGGAGTGGGGGGCATCATCCGCGACATCTTCACCTGTGGGGCACGGCCCATTGCCTCCGGCAACTCGCTGCGCTTCGGGCCCCTGGAGGAACCGCACGCCCGCTACCTGTTGGACGGCGTGGTGCGCGGCATCGGCGGCTATGGAAACTGCATCGGCGTCCCCACCGTCTGCGGCGAGGTGTGGTTCCATCCCAGCTACCGCAGCAACTGCCTGGTCAATGCGATGGCGGTGGGCGTGGCGCGGGCGGACCAGCTCATCTCCTCCGTGGCCGCTGGGCCCGGCAACCCGGTGATCTACGTGGGCGCCCGCACTGGCCGGGACGGCATCGGCGGCTGCAGCGTGCTCGCCTCCCATGAGTTCGGGGAGGGGGAGGAGAAGCGGCCCACCGTCCAGATCGGCGATCCGTTCACGGAGAAGAGCCTGATTGAGGCCTGCCTGGAGGCGGCGGCCAGCGGCCACGTGGTGGCGATGAAGGATATGGGGGCCGCAGGCGTTACCTGCACCACCTCGGAAATGGCGGCGGCGGGCGACGTGGGGATGCGCATCGAATTGCAGCGCATCCCGCGCCGTGAGGCGGGCATGGAGCCCTGGGAAGTGATGATGTCCGAATCCCAGGAGCGTATGCTGCTAGTTGGCGGCAAGGAAAGCGAGCAGGAGCTGATCCGCATTTTCCAGAAGTGGGGTTTGAATGCGGTCGTCATCGGCGAGGTGACGGACGACGGGATGCTCACCATCCTGGATCACGGCCGGACAGTGGCGCACGTCAGCGCCGCGTTCCTCACCTCCCCACCGCGCTACGATATGCCGGCGGAGGAACCGGCCTACCTGGCGCGGACCCGCGCCTTCGATCCGGCCTCCCTGCCTGAGCGGGAGGATTACGGGGCCGTCCTGCGGCAGCTGCTGGCGAGTCCGAACATCGCCAGCAAGCGCTGGGTATGGGAGCAGTACGATCACACCGTACAGACCAACACCGTGGTGCTCCCCGGGGGGGATGCGGCGGTGCTGCGGCTGAAGGAGCGGCCGCCATTCGGTATCGCGATCACGATGGACGGTAACAGCCGCTACGTCTACCTGGATCCGTACGAGGGCGCGCGTCTGGCGGTGGCGGAGGCGGCGCGCAACCTGGCGGCGGTGGGCGCGGAACCCGCTATCGTTACCGATGGCCTCAACTTCGGCAGCCCTGACAAGCCCGACCGCTACTGGCAGTTCCGTGAGGCCGTGCGCGGTCTCGCCGATGCCTGCCGGGCGCTGGACGTGGCAGTCGTCAGTGGCAACGTCTCGTTCTACAACGAAAGTCCCGAGGGGCCGATCCATCCCACGCCGATCATCGGCATGCTCGGGGTTCTGCCGGACGTGCGCTGCCACGCGACGGTGGCATTCAACCAGGATCGCGCTAAGATTCTGCTGGTGGGAGGAGCGGCGGATGCCTCATCCCTGGGCGGTAGTGAGTACCTCGCCGTGACGCACGGGGTAGAGGCGGGGCGGCCACCGCGGCTGGACATGGACTGCGAACGGCAGGTGCAGGTGGCAGTGCGCCGACTGATCCGCGCAGGCCTGGTGGCCACCGCGCACGATTGCTCGGACGGCGGACTGGCGGTCGCCCTGACGGAGTGTTGCATCGCCGGCGGGCGCGGGGCGCACGTACGGCTGCCGCATCAGCCGAACGCGGCGGCGCTATTCGGGGAGGCGCCTTCCCGGATTCTCATCGCCGTCGAGCCGGATCAGGAAGCGGCGGTCATCGCCGCGCTGGCTGAAGAGGGGGCGCCGTTCGCACTCCTGGGAGAGGTGGGCGGCGATCGCCTGGTGATTGAAGGGGCTCTGGACCTGTCGGTCGCAGAGCTGGAGACCACATGGGAGAGCATCATTCCCCGGGCGATGAGCCGGTAATCCCGCATTCCAATCGGATCGGCACGACGCACGATCACCCTCGCGAGGAGTGCGGCGTGTTTGGCGTCTACGCCCCGGGCGAGGATGTGGCACGCCTCACCTACTTCGGCCTGTACGCCCTTCAGCACCGCGGCCAGGAGAGTGCCGGTATTGCCGTGGCAGATGGGGAGGACATCGCCTGCCACAAGCAGATGGGGCTCGTTAGCCAGGTGTTCGACGAGTCGATCCTGAGCCGGCTGCGGGGCCAGATCGCCATTGGCCACACGCGCTACTCGACCACCGGCTCCAGCATTCTCTGCAACGCCCAGCCTCTTGTCGCCGCGACGCCGTATGGCCCGATCGCCGTAGCCCACAACGGCAACATCGTCAACACCGGCCAGCTGCGGGCGCAGCTCCAGGCGGAAGGCGTGCGCTTCGAAACCACCAACGACAGTGAGGTGATCGCGCGGTGCATCGCCAGCCTGCACCGCGGCGACCCCGTGGAAGCCGTGCGTCAGACGATGAACCGCGTTCGAGGCGCGTATTCGTGTGTGGCGCTCACGCCCAACCAGCTGATTGCGTTCCGTGATCCAAACGGGATCCGGCCGCTCTGCCTGGGGAGCCTGGACGGGGTGGGAACGGTGATCGCTTCGGAGACGTGCGCGCTGAACGTCGTGGGGGCGCAGTTCCTGCGTGAAATCGCTCCGGGGGAGATGGTGGTCGCGGATCCGGAGAGTCTGTCCGAATACCAGATGCGGCCGCCGGAGCGGCCCGCCGTCTGTGTGTTCGAGTTCATCTACCTGGCGCGGCCGGATAGCTACATCTACGGTAAGTCGCTGCACGCCCTGCGGCGGCGGATGGGGCAGCAGCTGGCCCTGGAGCATCCTGCAGACGCGCACATCGTCATCCCGGTCCCGGATACTGGCTACCCCGCCGCCACCGGGTTCGCGGAAGCGTCTGGCATCCGCTTTGGGGAAGGGCTGATCAAGAATCGCTACATCGGCCGCACGTTTATCGAACCCGACCAGCGCCTGCGGGAGCTGGGAGTGAAGATGAAGCTTACCCCGCTGAAGGAGAACATCGCCGGACGACGGGTGGTGATGGTGGACGACAGCATCGTTCGGGGCACAACCACTGGCCAAATCGTGCGTCTGCTCAAGGATGCGGGGGCCATGCAGGTGCACGTGCGCATCAGCAGCCCACCCATCCGCTGGCCATGCTTCTACGGGATTGATATGGCCAACCGCAGCGAGCTGATCGCCGCCCGGCGCTCCCTGGAGCAGATCCGTGATCAAATCGGCGCGGATAGCCTGGGCTACCTGAGCATGCGGGGGCTGATGAAGGCAATCGGGATGTTGCGGGACAAGTTCTGCCACGCCTGCTTCACCGGCGAGTACCCCATCGAGATTCCCAAAGACGTGAAGCTCACCAAGTTCGCCCTGGAAGAGCCGGTCCTCGTGTAGCCGCTGTATAGGGTGAGGAGGCTGCGATGACCCTGACCGCGGAACCGCCTATTCTGTCCGATGAGGAGTTCTGGCGCCTCCAGCAGACGGACGGCTCTGTGCGCGGCTACGAACTGGAGGAGGGGAGGCTTGTCCCGATGGCGCCGATACACGATCCTCAGAGCTCCTCTTGGGGCAAGCTGTTCCTACGCCTGGGCCTTTACCTCGAGCAGCACCCGGTCGGCCGCGTGTGGCTGGACTTCGCGACTTATCTCGACCGGTGTCACCGCTACTTCCCCGACATCGTCTACCTCGCCAATGAGGATATGTACCGCTATGATGGCGAGAAGATCGTTGGCGTTCCCACGATGGTCTGTGAGGTCGCGAGTAAGGAATCACGGGAGCGCGATCGCCAGGAGAAGATGCGCGCCTACTACGGAGCAGGTGTGGCCTGGTACTGGCTGCTAGACCTGGTAGACGGCCGTATGGAGGAGTACCGCTGGGAGGAGAGCGGGTACCAACTGGTGTCCAGGGTGGTAGCGTCCCGAACGCTTTCGGGATGAAGGCGTGGACCCGATCGCGATGAGTAATACCTCTCATTCCCATACGAACCCGCCCCTTCGTCTTGGCATCCTACTCTCCGGCCGCGGCCGAGGCACAAATATGGCCAACCTGGTGGCCGCTACGAGAGATGGGCGCCTGGAGGCAGAGGTAGTCCTGGTGGTCAGCACCACGCGGGACGCGCCCGCTCTGGAGAGGGCGCGCGCCCTGGGGACGCCGATCCTCCTGATCCCTGCGGACGAGTACCCGGACGCCGGCGCCCTCGACCGCGCCCTGGCGGACGCCTTCGCCCGCGCGCGTGTGGACCTGGTCTGTCTGGCGGGCTACATGCGGCTGCTGGGGACCGAGTTCCTCAACCGTTTCCCTAACCGTGTGCTGAACATCCACCCCGCGCTGCTACCCCGGTTCGGTGGCCAGGGCCTTTACGGCCATCACGTACATGAAGCGGTGCTTGCCTCCGGGGAGAAGGTCTCCGGGGCCACCGTGCATCTGGTGGATGCCGAGTACGATCACGGACCGATCCTCCTCCAGGAGGAGGTGCCGGTGCTGCCGGATGATACCCCTGAGACGCTGGCCGCGCGGGTGCTGGCGGCGGAGCACCGCGTCTACCCCGCTGCCATCCAGCGGTACGCCCGCCGCGGGTTCCATCCCGAACGCTTTCGGGAGGATACGGGTGGAGCATCCCGGTAGGCGTCCCGAAAGTGTTCGGGATGCCTTGAGAGATCCTGTCAACCGTCCCGAAAGCTTTCGGACGCGCTACGGGTTTCCCTCTCCCTTTTGGCAGGCTAGCGCAGGGAGAAGTGGCGACGCGCCAGGGCGTAGATGCAGCCGTGGCGGATGCCGTTGGCGGTGACGGTGAGGGATGGGGCGGAGAGAAGTCCCATTACCTGGTGCAGGATCATCGCCCCGGCGAGGATGATATCGGCGCGGGCGGGTTCCAGCCCCGGGCACCGGCGCCGGAACTCCACCGGCATGTAGCGCAGCAGGTCCAGCAGCTCGGCGACGCAGCCATGCGAGAGAAGGGCGCCGTGGACTTCGGGGCCCGAGATCATACCGCCCGCCAGCGCCATTGAGGCGAGGTTGAGGACCGTGCCCCCCGTGCCCAAGAGCACCGCGCGCGGCGGCAGCAACTCCGGCGTGCCCAGGGCGGCCTCAATGGCCTGCTGCGCGGCCTCACACTCGGCGAGGCTGGGCGGATCACTGGCCAGATAGCGCTCCGTGAGGCAAACCGCCCCCGTGCGATAGCTTTCGCGGTGGTAGGTTCCCTCCACCGTGCCGCGGACGATCTCGGTACTGCCGCCACCGATGTCCACGATTACCCGCTCTCCCATCGGCTTGGGCAGCCGGTCGTCGCCGCGGTTCCCGGCGAAGGCGAGCTCTGCCTCCTCGGCTCCAGAGATGATTTCCATGGGCACGCCGGTGGCAGCCATCACCTGTTGCGCGAAGTCGGGACCGTTCACCGCGTCCCGCAGGACGGCGGTACCCACGATAGCGATGGCGTGCACGTTGATGCTGCGGCTGAGGCGCACAAAGTCGCGGATGGTGCCCAGCGTCCGCTCCATGGCCGCGCGCTGAAGATGGGGCTGCCGGCCCAGGCCCTCGCCCAGACGGGTGATGGCGGCGCGCTCCAGCACGGGGCGTAGTCCGCCGCAGCGAGAGACATCGGCCGCCAGCAGCAGCACCGAATTGGTGCCGACGTCGATGGCTGCGTAGCGGCCCGGTTCCAGATCTTCTTCGGACTCCAGGTTCATTCCGTTCAGGGTGGGGCGCTGCTTCCCGCTCGGGCGGTGCGTCCCTACTGAGATCATACCGCGGTTGCGCGCGGCGCGGCAGTACGCAGGGCACGCGCCGGGCCTGATTCAGAGATGCTTCTCTGCCAGGTTCTTCACCGGCCACGCTGACGGCCCCTGCCATTATTCCACACCCGCGGGCGCAGACCGGCCGATGCGCACAGATGAGAGATAAGGGCACCGCAACCCGCCGCTGTCCTGTCGTGCTGGGTATAACTCTATTGGAGCGGGAGGGGTAGCCCGGCACACCGGCCTGAACGTCCCGAAGGAGTGCCATGCGTGCGTTGCACCTCGCCTGTCTGGCCGCGATTCTAGCTCTGGCACGGCCACCCATTGCGGGGGCGGCCCCGGAAGAACGGCGCCCTCGACAGGACGTCCTGCGCGTGGGCCCCGACCTGACACTGACCACACCCACGCAGGGCGATGTTCTCGCGGCCGCGGGTCGGCTGGAGGTCCACGCGCCGGTACGTGGCAGCATGGTTGCCATCGGGGGAGAAGTACGGTCGGGCGCCAGGATTGGTAACGACCTGGTGACGGCGGGCGGTACCATCAACGTAGACGCGCCAGTGGGCAGCACGCTGGCCGCTGCGGGCGGCAGGATCTCTGTGGCGCCGGCGGCCACGATCGGTGGGGATGCCTACCTGGCGGGCGGCGAGGTGCGTCTCCAGGGACGCGTAAATGGTGACCTGCGCGCTGGCGCGGGCCGCTTCGAGCTCGCCGCCCCCGTGCGCGGCGATATGGAAGTTCACGCGGGAGAAGTCGTGCTCCGCCCAGGCGCGGTTGTGCAGGGCAACCTCACTGTCTACGCGCCCCGGCCGGCGCAGATTGATGCGGGCGCTGTGGTGCGTGGGCGCACTACTTACGTACCGACTGCGCCTACGCCGCAGGCCCGCGTCTTCGGCTGGGTGGTGCACCTCCTTATGTTGCTGGCCACCGGCTTCTTGATCCTGGCTCTCTCTCGCCAGTGGCCCACAAGTGTAGCGGAAACCCTCCAGCAGCAGGCGGCGATGACGGCACTGCTGGGGCTGGCAGTGCTGGTGCTGGCGCCGCTGGCGGCGATCCTTCTGATAGTTACGGTAGTGGGCCTGCCTATGGCGTTGATCGTGATTGGCTTCTACCTGGCCGCGCTGTACGTGGCGCCGATCTTCGCTGTGTTTGGTCTGGCGCGGTGGGCGCTGGCGCGCTGGCAGGGTGCGCCACCCGCCCTCTGGCTGGCGATGCTGCTGGGCGTGGTCGCCTACGCCGTAGCCACGGAGATCCCGGTGGTAGGGTGGCTTATGTGGCTGGCGGCACTGCTCGCGGGCCTGGGTGCGCTGGTGCTGGAGCGCTGGCGAGCCAGACAGGTTCCCGCTCGAGCACCGGTGGCCGTGCCACCAGCGTCCGCTTGAGTGGCCCCATACCGCACAGGAGCCTGTCCCATTCCCGGTCGGTCGTTCTTCCCCCTGTCGCGTTTCTTACTCGCTCGCCGCTTCCATCCGCGGCAGGGGCACCTGGCGCTCGGAGGTCTGCTCTTTTTCCCCGATGCCACGCACCATTGCTTCGGCGGCCTCCACCTTCTCCCGCGCTTCGGGCCGGGCGCGGTATTGCTCCAGCCACTGTTCCAGCGCGCGCCGGACAAGCGCCAGCGCCTCCGCGGGCGTTTCCACCAGGTGAATCCAGTCGAAATCCCCGGGGCTGACAAAGCGGCGGCCCAGCATCTCCGCCTTCATCCAGTCAATCAGCCCGCTCCAGTAGTCGGCGCCGAGCAGCACTACCGGCCGCCGCTCGATCATTCCCACCTGAATCAGCTGCCAGACGTACATCAGCTCCAGCAGCGTGCCGATGCCGCCCGGGGCCACCACCACTGCGTGGGAGAGCCGCATGAACTCATCCAGTCGCGACGAGAAGCGCTTGTGCTCGCTCTTAATATCCAGGTGCCGGTTGGCCAGCTCCCGGATGGTGGGCAGACGAATGGGCAGACCATAGGAAACGCTCCTCTGGTTCTGGGCCTCTTGCACCCCACGATTGGCGGCCTCCATCAGGCCCGGGCCGCCGCCGGTAACGATGTCCACGCCCAGGTCGCCCAGGTCTCGTGCCAGGCGGTAAACCGTCTGGTAGGTCTGATCTGTCGGCCGGATGCGGGCCGAGCCGAAGATGCAGACACGGAAACGGTCGGCTTCCAGCTCTTTCAGCTCCGCTTCCACAGAGAAGTATTCTTCCAGGATCGCCTGCAGGCGGTGGCGGATGGCTTCGATGCGATGGTCTGGAGGGGTGACCATAGAGCGCCTCTGCGTCAGATAAGGGTCTGGCGGTCAGACTGTGTGTGTCTCCGGCGTCGAGAGTCCGAGACGTCCTCCCCAGGTTCGGCTTGTAAGGCCCCAACGCCCGGCCTCGCGATCCCGAGTGCTGACCGCTCACTCCTGGGGTATAATGCCCGCTACGCGGCGGCCGCTCCTCCTTGGGGTTATCGCAGCCTCCTTACTATATGAGTGGGCAGCCGTACGATCTTTAGAATCTCGTGCGCCAACTCGTTCTTCTCCTAGACAATCAATCGTAACACGTTAGAATATGACACATGGTTTTGCCTCCACGCGTGACCCGAAGGCAGGAACCTGGAAAGATCGAACGAAATTTCCCATGGTGAGCGGGGGAAACACCCCGCGTGGATGGCCCGCGCAGCGAGCAGGAGACCCGGATGGCTGCTACCACCTACCGATGCCGATGCGAACACTGCGGCGATATCTTCTTTGCCAGCGATCGCGATGCGGGCACGTGCCCGAAGTGCGCGCGCCGTTACGGGATCAGGATGGCGCCGCCGCCATCGGTCGCCGCCTCCCGCCCGACGCCCGGCAGGGCGGTGCCCATTCCGCCACGTCGGCCGGTCGGTGCTCCCACTGTGGTATCCCCACCTGCTTCGCGCCCACCCGCCCCTGCTCCGGCCCCACCCGCGCCGCCACAAGGACAGCGCGCCCGAGTGAAGTCGGCCCCCGCGAAGCCGCCACGGCAGACAGTGCTCACCGAGGAACTGCAGCGGATGATTCTGGCGGCGGCGGGACGCCTTCCGACCACGATCCCGCTCAAGCAGCGACACGTAAAGATCGCGGACGCGCTGAACGTGGCCCGCAAGCTCGTCGCGCAGGTGCTGTTGGAGCAGCAACGCCAGACCGCTCGTGAGGTTACGCTGCCGGAAGAGCTGCAGGAGGCAATCCGCGCCGACTACCAGCGCATGGTGATGGCGAACGAGCGGCCGCTCGAGGGCCGTCATCGCCTGCTAGCACGCCAGTACAACCTTACCCAGACCCAGTTGCAGACTGTTCTACGCCCGCTCCACGTTTCACTGCCAAGCCCGCACAGCCTGACGCGTGAGCAGCGCTTCACCATCGAGAAGGGGTACCTTGCTCGCAGAGGGAGTGGTGGGTCGCGGCTGGAGACCATCCGGGCGCTCGCCAGGGAATTGGGGCTGCACGAATGGCAGGTGGCGCGCTATATCGACATGATCCACGAGGATCCTCGCCGGTTGGAAAACGTGCCCGACTGCAGCGAAGAGCAGGCAGAACGGATCCGCACCGAGTATCGCCGGTATCTGGAGTCGCCTGCACCGCCCGAGGGCCCACTCCACCCCGCCATCGGCGAGAAGGTGGGCGTTCACCCCAAGCAGGTTCACAAGGTGCTCCTCACCTACCGCCACTATCTGCGGGGAGCAGGGGGTTAGGCAGCGGGAGGCGGGAACCGGGAGGACCAGCCATCTGGCCTCCTGCCCTCTGTGTCTACGCCCTGCTACTTGCCCGCCACCGCTCGTGCCATCAGCTCGTTCGCTTCCTGGGTTACCAGGTCTACAAACGCGCGCTGTGGCCGTGAGAGCGACTTTCCGCGACGGTGCAGAAGCCCCAGAGGACGCTTGAGAGTGCAATCTGCCAGCGGCAGACTACGCAGCGTCCCATGCCTCACGTCCTGTCGGATAGTGAGGGCGGGCACGAGCGCCACCCCCAGGCCGACCTCCACCATCTTCTTCATGATCTCCACGTTGTCGCACGCCATCCGGATGGTGGGCACGACACCGTGCTGATTTAGCACTGTGTCAATCGCTCGCCGCGTGGGGATTTCAGGCTCGAAGGCGATGAAGTCCACCCGGTGGAGATCGTGCAGCCGCACTACTCCTCGTTTGGCCAGCAGGTGGTCAGGGGGACAGATCACGACCATCTCGTCTTCGTAGAACGGGATGACCACCAGGTTGCCCCGCTCCTCCGGATAGGCAACGATACCCAGATCTGCATCCCCCTCCAGCACGGAGCGGTACACCTCGTCAGAGACCCGATACTCAATGTGGATGTGCACCTGGGGATAGCGGCGGATGAATTCCTTCAGGTAGACGGGGAGCTCGTGAATGCCCACGCTGTGGACGGTGGCCAGAGAGAGGGATCCCAGCATCTTATCCTGGCGCTCCTGCAGCGCCGTCCGCGCTTCGCGGATCTGATCCAGGATGTTGCGGGCGTATTCGTAGAGCACTCGTCCCTCATCCGTCACCAGGACCTTGCGCGTGGTGCGTTCCAGGAGCCGCGTGCCCAGCTCTTCTTCCAGCTTCTGGATGGAGAGGCTCACAGCGGGCTGCGTGATGAAGTTCTTCTGCGCCACGCGGGTAAAACTCTGCTCCCGCACCAGGTCGACAAATAGCTTCAACTGATCGATTTCCATGGCCAGTCCTCGGCAGGGCATTTCGATGGGCTAACCGCCGGCACGGAAGCCCACGGATCCACCCGGCGCTGTAGTCGGCGCAGCAAGCCTTCCGGTAGCCGTTCCTCCTGCCGCCCCACGAATTCAGGGCAGGGAATCTATCTCTCTTGCTGATAATTCAGCTCTGATTAAGTTCTACAGTTTATTATATCCCCACCAAATGGGGCTGTCGCGACCAGCTCGCGGCCATCAGAGGTGGGCCCCGAATATGAAGACGGTCGCTGGCTGAGGAACAATCCCAACGACTCTGAAATGATCAGGCTGCCGGGCGCGGGCCCTCGGCAGAGCGGGAATCTTACTGCTCAAAGGGACGTCTTATGCTCGCACTCAGGGTTCGCAACAAGCGCTGTGGGTTCACGCTGGTTGAACTGCTGTTCGTGGTGATGCTCATCGGCATTTTGCTCGCCATCGGGATACCCAACTTCTTCGTCGCCCGCGAGAACGCGCGCGCTAAAGCCTGCCAGCACAACCTGCAAAAGATTCAATGGGCCAAGGAGCAATGGGCGATGAACAACCGGGCGGACGCCACCTCCGTTCCGGACTGGCCGGACCTGGTGGGCCCGACTCTGTACCTCAACCCGCAACCTGTTTGCCCGAGCGGCGGCACCTACACGATCGATGATATGGGCACCTACCCGACCTGCAGCGTGGGCGACAACGGTACTCCGGCGCTGACGATTGATGACCATATCAGCCAGTAAGCACGGAGAGGTAGGGGAAGTGCGGAGGTACGGGTGTGTGGGTATTCGGACTCGCTCACCCACTCCTCGCGTTTCGGCGAGGGTCAGAACAACATCGCCTGGCCGGCCTGCTGCGCCTGCAGCAGCCGGCGGGAGGGCGGCGGGAAGACCCGATCGAACTCCCCGCCGACGGCTTCCCGCAGTCGTCCCGCGAACTTGTAGAGCTTTTCGAGGTAATACCAGCGGTCCTCGTCCCCCACGTAATCATCCGCCAGGGCGAGTGAGCCGTCGCGCCGCTCGTAGACGGTGATCCAGTCCCCGATGGCAACCCCCTCCGCCAGAGCGCGGCTGCGGCGCCTGGCCTCGCTGCGAAACGTCTTTTCGGTTACCCGCTCGCGCCGGCTGATCTCGCTGATATCCAGCGCGCCGCGTGCGATCCGGTCGCAGAGATCCAGATAGCAGGTGCGCAGGCCGTCGAGATCCCCGGCGATCAGGTAATCCACCGCGCGCGCCACGAAGTCACGGCCGTAGCGTTCGTCGGCGCGGGAACGCAGGGAGGCGCCGCGGAAGATCTTCTTGCCGTCGTAGCCCAGCAGCACGTAGTTCTTCGTCTTAAGGCTGATCATCGCCTGGTAGCGTCCATCGTGGGCCAGGCGGATGCCTTCCGGCAGCGCGCGCTCCAGTTGTGCCACGTAGGCGAGTTCCTGCTCTTCGGATGCCACCTCCGGCGGGGGAACGAAGTAGACGCCGTCTGTATCCACCTCGATCACCTGGTTGCCGTTTTCCTCGAGGAGGCGCGCCATCTGCTTGACGATCTCCTGCGCGGTTACCGTAACGCGCTCCGCGGCATCCATATCGTTGAACGGGAACGGGCCGCCCAGGTAGCCGAAGAAGGAATTAATGAGGATCTTGAACGAGCCCTGGAGGCCATCCCAGTAGGCTCGTTCGGCGCCCCCGGCCTGGCGCATCTTCGCCTTCGCCTCCAGCCGCCGGCGGGTCAGCTCGCGGAGCATCGGAAGGAACACGTTCAGCCGGTCGGAGGCAGGACGGATTTCGTGGGCGAGCATAAGGCTGGGATAGAGGCTCTCCGCGTCTACCTTCACCACCCGACGCAGGACGCCCGTGCGGCGCACCTCGGTGTAGCCCCCGGGAAAGGCGCGCGGGGTCTCGGGCAATGGGATCGCCCAACCGCGCCGCAGATACTCCCGCACCATCAGCAAGTTGATCTTCTCGCCCGTGCCTATGGTGCACAGTTGCTGGTAGGAATCGGGCAGCATCTGCGCCTGGTAGAACTCGGTGGGGAAGACCAGCTCTGCCAGCCGGCGCGTTTCGGTCACATCCTGGCGGGCGTACTCGCGGACCCGGTCAGGATCAGAGCGCCAGAGATCCAGGATCAGCCGGCGGTCCAGCAGGATGCGATCCGGCGCCGACAGGCCATAGTGGGCCGTGACTTCTTTCAACCCGTGCGCCTCCAGCTCGCCGCGGCCGACATCGAACCGCTGCACGCCGAGCAGCGTATCCACGCAGTGGCGGCCCCAGATGTAGGCAGGTTTAAACGGCCGGGAGTTGGCGCCGATGGGGCAGCGGCGCTCCCGGCCCAGGGTGAGCGGCGAGCCATCCCGCCCCAGCGCCAGGGGGATGCCCAGCCGTTCCGCCCGCGCCGCCAGGTAGGGGAGGTCGAATCCGAACAGGTGATGGCCTTCGATCACGTCGGGGTCCAGCGACTGCATGTGAGTCACCAGCGCGTGGATCAGGGCGGCCTCATCCTCGTCGGCGAGCACCCACTCACCGCCCGCGTTGTCGCTCAGCGCCACCAGGAGCACCCGCGCCTCCGGCGCCTGCGGGTCCAGGCTCGCCGTTTCCAGGTCGATCTGGAGGCGGTGTACCTCCCCGAACTCCATTCCCTGGAACAGGGTGCGGCGGGTGCGCATCAGGTGCTGGCGGACGGGGCTTGAATAAGCGATGGCGGGGATGCGGTCGTCCCGCAGGGCGGCGCGGGCGGCGAGGAACGCCTCCCAGGTGGAGAACTCGGCCAGCCAGCGGTGACCCTCGCCCTCCAGCTCCCGCCAGCGGGCGCCGGCGAGGGGCGCCTGCTGGGTAGCGAGCAGCCACGGAGTGAACGGCTCCGTGTGGCGGTGGATCCTCCCGAGGGCACCGGGATCGGGATCCTCACGGCGGAACAGCACTGCCGTCTCTCCCGCCACCTCTACTGCCACAATTCGGATGGCATCGGGGCTGCGCACGCCGAAAAGCAGCTCCGGGTCTGATGGGGCGGCATCTGCCGCCTCAACTGCGTTGGGACGCGGTGCTTTCCGACTGCGTGAGGACGTGGGTGGGGTAGGGGCCCCTTCGGGGGACTGTTCCAGACCCAGGTCCAGCTTCAGTTGTGGTTCATCGGCAGGCAACGAGATTCCTCAGGGTTGTTGTACACCGCAAAGGCGAAGCGCGGCAGCGCGCTGGCACTGCTAAGCGTGCGATCCGGCCTCCAATCCGCTGTTGGGTGGTAGCCGGTAGGGGCGAGAAGAAGTAGCCGCCACTCTGCTGGATGTGCGACCTGCCACCGGTAGGTTAGCCTACTTACTCCCACCACCTCCGCGAAGGGCGCGGAGAGCGGGATGTCCGAAAGCGGGGTGGCCCCCAGACGCCCAGCCATGGCCCGATGAGTAGACAGTGAGCCAGCGCGCTGGCGCCTACGCTGCCGGTGTGGTGGTACAGCCACACCCAGAACGTGCCCGCCAGACCGGCCAGGAGCGCGAAGCGCCACTCTCCAGGCCGCCAGTGCGCGACGGTGAAGATCGCCAGCGCCAGAAGGAGACCCATGGGCGCTCCCAGGCCGGCGACCAGCAGACGCTGGATCTGCTGGCGATAGAGCCATTCCTCCCATGCCGCAACTACTACGCCGCGGAGCAGTCCGCCCAGTCCCGAAAGCTTTCGGGACCGTGGCGGCGGCGGCCAGCCCAGGAATCGGGTTCGGAGCGCCACAGCGCCCACCAGCAGCACGGTGGCGGCCCACACGAGGAGCGTGAGCTGCAGATCCGCTGGCGTCACCGCCCAGCGGCCGAGCCAGGTCTGGGCCCAGTGGGGTATCGGCAGCAGGCTTCTCCTCGAGGGAGCCCGACGGAACTCGTCGCCGCAGCTCGCCTCGGCCCGCGCGCGGGTGGAGGGATGAAGGTTGCCACGAGTTCACGTTCCCCGTGGAAGCACTGAATACCTGGTGGAGAGAACAGGCAGGGATGAACGGTCCGGTCCCGTTGCTGGGAGCGCTCGGGATCTGCGCCACAGAGCGGTTGTGGACACCAGCCCCGGGTTACTCCCTGGCCCCGTACCGTTTGAGGATCTGGACGATGGGCTCGTATCTGGCTAGCTGCGACCCTGGTCGGGGAGAGACTCCTTGTCCCAGACCGGTGCACCAACGAAGGCTGTGCACCACGCTCGCAAAGCCCGCCTCCGCAGTGCGGTCACGATACGCCTGCCCCGGGCGGCCAACGGCCGGTCCCTCCCCCAGCCTATTTTCGACATAACAACGATTATCGGAAGTTATGCACGGCGCTGGATTGCGGCCCTGGCCGGCCAAGTCGCTCCAGGTCTTGCTGAGGGCCGCAGGAGTGCAGGGCTTGGTTGGCGAATCAGGACGAGGGTGTGCCGGCGGGCCGCCGCAACTCCCGTCCGCGTTTGACAGGCGTGCCCAGGGGGTGTATTGTTACACCGTGAGGGCTGTGGTTCAGCGCGTCCGTGAAGCGCGCGTGGAGGTAGAGGGCTGCGTAACCGGTCAGATCGGCCGCGGCCTGGTGGCGTTGATCGGTGTGGCGCACACGGACACGCTGGCGGACGCGCGGTTCATCGCGGAGAAGATCGCGCATCTACGCATCTTCGCCGATGCCGAGGGGCGGATGAACCTGTCCGCGCGGGACGTGGGCGCTGCGGCGCTGGTGATCTCCCAGTTCACGTTGCTGGGAGACGCTCGTAAGGGCCGACGGCCGAGCTACGCCGCCGCCGCGCCGCCCGAGGTGGCCGAGCCGCTCTACCAGGCTTGCTGCCAGGCGCTCCGCGAGCAGGGAGTTCCGGTGGCCACCGGGGTGTTCGGAGCGTACATGCAGATCACCCTGGTGGCGGATGGTCCCGTTACCATCTTGCTGGATAGCCAGCGAGTGTTCTGATCGTGGTTAAACTGCGGGGATGTCACAGTGGGTCCATAAAGAGCAGGCACGCCGATGCGGAGGGAATGGCCAGCAGCCCTCTGACGAACCCACCGCCGCGATGTACCAGGAGATTGGCGATCAGGCCTGCGCCGACGGCCACCTGCACGAAGCGATCGAATACTACAAGCGCGCCGTCCGACTGGAAGGGGACAACCCGGACTACCATGCCCGGCTGGGGGATGCCTACCTCTCCGTCGAGAATGCCAGCCAGGCTCTCTCTCACTACCGCCGTGCGCTGGAGGTCAACCCGGGGCACGGCGATACCCACTTCGGCCTGGCGGAGATCTACCGCCGCTTCGGTAGACTGAAGGGAGCGATCACCCTTTACCGCAAGGCGGTCCTGCTCGTCCCGAACAACCCCTGGTACCACTACCGCCTGGCCAGCGCCTACACTCAGGCCGGACGCACCGAGCTGGCGATTGCCGAGTTGACGGAAGCCATCCGCCTGGCCCCGCATGAAGCCTTCTACCACTTCTGGCTGGGCGACCTCTACCTCCAGCTCCACCACGTGGCGGACGGAATGCGGGAGCTGGAGATCGCCGTCAGCTGCGCCCCCTACGACGACTACTACTGCGTGCGCCTGGGGATGGCCTACACCCTCCTGGGGCGAGGGGAGGAGGCGGTAGCCATCTTCCGCCGCGCTATCCGCCTGCGCCCCAGGAGCGCTTCCTACCACTGCCTGCTGGCGGATGCCTACGCCACGATGGGCTACGCCCTGCGCGCCGCGATGCACTACGAAATCGCCGGGGAGCTGGACCCTTATGACAAAGAGTACGTGGCACGAATGCGCCGCCGGAACACGGATCTGGCGCCCTTCGTGCCCGACCTGAACATCCCGACCCAGTCGGTGCCACCACCGTTGGATGGATGCGCGGACGACTGAACGAACTACGGGAAGGCAACCGAACCAGGAAGCGAGAACCGGTTTGCCGCGAGTCCTTCCCGTCCCCTACTCCACCGGATGCTCCCGCAGATAGGCCTCGTACTCGGCGAGTATCGCCTCGTCCGGCGGATAGACGCCGTAAATCGAACGCCCCTGCTCCAGCACGCCGCGCAGAAAGTTCTCCTGATGGTCGGTAGCCAGTGCCTCTCGTGCCACCTGCTCCGCCAGCGCCCGCGGAATGACCAGCACGCCCTCCGCGTCTCCCATCAGCACATCCCCGGGTAGCACGGTGACGTTCCCCACCCGCACGGGAACGTTGTAGTCCACCGGCAGGATACGCCGGCCGCTGCCCGCGGCGTGCGCCGCCTTGAGGTAGAGGGGCAGCGGCATCTTCCCCAGGATCTGGAGATCCCGCAGGGCGCCATCGATGACCATCCCGGCACCCCCGTTGTAGATAAAGCGCGCCGCGATCACGTCCCCCAGAAAGCCCGCGCCCGTTTCCCCGCCTGCATCCACCACCAGCACGTCCCCCGGCCGCGCCTCCTCCGCCGCCCGCGCGTTCAGCATCGGCCCGCGAGCGCGCACCTGTTCCGCCAGGTCCCGGCGGATCGGCAGGCAGCGAATCGTCACCGCCCGTCCCACCATCAGCAGATCCGGCCGCACCACCTGGAGCCCTTCGCAGAACTGGTTCGGGTAGCCCAGTTGGTTTAACACTCCCCAGGCGGAATCAAGGGAGATGCGGCGTAGCAGGTCAAACATCTGAGTCTCATCCATGGGCGGTCATCCTTCGCTGATCAAGTGTTCAGGCCGTCAGGTACGCGAGTGCTCTGGCGTTTTCCACGCACGAGAAGAACTTCCTGCCTGCCGGGCAGCGGACCTCCGGCCATCTCCACCACAAACCTAGAACACGAGCGCTGCCCGAATACACTCCCCCGCATCGGCCACCGCCAGCGCTTCGTTTACCCGCTCAAACGGGAACTGGTGGGAGATGATCTTGCGGAACGGGTACTTCGCCCGCGTCCGGAGGAGAAAGTCGAGCGCGCGGGGGATCGCCCACTGCTCGTAGGCGATGATTCCCAGGATCGACTTGTGGAGGCGCACCACCTGCGCGGGCTCGATCTCTACGCAGCGCCCCACGCCGATGTTGCCTACCCACACGTAAGTGCCGCCGGGTCGCAACAGCCGGATCCCTTCCGGGACCACCGCGGGGGAGCCTACCAGCTCGATCACCAAATCCGCCCCGATACCGTCGGAATGGTCCCGCACAATCACTTCTCGCTCTTCGGGGGTGGTCTCGTCCACGTTCACCGTCACGTCCGCGCCGAACTGCCGCGCCAGATCCAGCCGCGCAGGCAGGCGATCGAAGGCCACCACGTGCGCCGCCCCCAGCTCGCGGGCCACCGCGGCGGCGTAGAGGCCCAAACCACCTGCGCCCTGCACCACCACCGTGTCCCCCAGGGTAATCCGCCCGCGATGCAGGGCGTAAATCACTTCGCAAAGCGCGCAGTTCACGGGCGAGGCCAGCTCGTCGGGCAGCTCGTCGGGCACCCGGTAGATCCAGTGGCCGGGGAACAGGTAGTGGTAGTCACCGTAGGTGCCATTGAAGTACGGGGATTCGTCGGCGCGCCGCCCGATCCAGTCGCGATTGCGGGTCGGGCACGCGGCTTTACCGCTCACACACGCCCAGCACTTCCCGCACGGCTTGAAATAGGAGTAAACGATCCGATCGCCCACGCGTAGCGCCCGGCCCAGGTTATCGGTGGTCACACCCGCGCCCAGGGCGGCCACCGTACCAACCCCCTCGTGCCCCAGGACGATGGGCGTCCCCGGCGCGAACGGGCCGTGCCCCCGCCAGAAGTGGAGGTCGCTGCCACACAGGTTCGCCTGGCGCATGCGCACCAGGACCCCGCCGGGCAGTGGATCGGGAACTGGGTACTCACGGATTTCCAGCGGTCCTCGTGGATCGGTATAGACGGCAACGCGGCCTTTCATCGCGGCTTTCCTCCTCTGCTCAGCCATGCTTTGCCAGACACGCTCTCAATCCCTCCCCTAGCGTGTCCGCTGGGTACGATTCAAGTTTAGAGCAGTGTTGTCAGGCGGTAGCAGACTCTTATTATGGACCTAACCTCCCGGCCCCCTCCCCTGGCATCCTTCCCTGCCAGGGAACGGGGAGGTCACGGGCGCCAGACCCGCTACCGTAACCCCGAGTCGCCCCTCTCCCGTTGGGGGAGGGGCCGGGGGGGTTACCAGACCGACTCTCGTCTGCTTGCCTTAATCAAGAAACGCTCCGCGTCCCCTAACCACAGCCTCCAGGCGACGCAAGAGCCAAGAGAAGAGGAACGACCGTCGCTGTTCCCGCTAGCGGCCGAGGGACCGGCGTATCGTTTTGCTGCCGCAGGAAGTGGGTATTAGCAAGTGACACCTCGTAGAGAAGCAGATATAGGCTCGCTTACTAAAGTTTCCACCCGGCTACCGCTGGACCTGGCAGTAGATGTCAAGAGGATTCACGAGATTCGTCCGTGACACGTCACAGAGAAGCAGGTATGGGCTCGCTTCCCAAAGTTCCCACCCGGCTACGGCTGGACCTGGCGGCGGACGCCGAGATAGTCCGCGATATTCGCTGCCAACTCGAGGAGTTTATCGCCCCACTTCCTTTAAGTATTGATGAAGTTGAAGGCCTCGAAGTTGCCCTTTCCGAGGCGTGCAACAATGCCATCTGCCACGGTTCCCCGCTTGGGCGCACGAACCGGATCCGTGTAGAGTGCTGGCTGGACCACGACCTGCTGGTGCTGGAGGTCGAGGACGAGGGAGGAAGTGTGCCCAGAACGGCGCTGCGCCGCGGTCCGCCGGACGACTGGCAGACCTCGGGCCGCGGTCTCTACCTTATGCGCCAGTTCACCGATGCGCTGGTGTTCAAAGTCAACGACGCGGGCCTGGTAGTCCGCATGGTGAAGCGCATACCCCACAGCGGCTCGCAGCCCATAGAGCACATCAACGGGGAGTTCTACCACGCCAGCGCGTAGCCATCCCGCCGGGGATCCGAGCCGCCCTGCCAGACGCCGGTGGACGGATCACGGCGGATAATCTGCGCGCTCCCCGCCGCGCCCCAGGCGGCGAGCGTGCGCACCCGGTGTCCCCGACGTTGCAGTCCCTGCCGCATTTCCTCGCCAAAGCGCGCTTCCAACACCACCTCGCTCGCACACCGGTGCGGATACTCGGATTCCGTTCCGTCCCCCGTATGGCGCCAGCGGGCCGCCTCCACCGCCTCCTGCGCGTCCAGGCCAAAATCGACGATGTGGCTGATGACCTGAAGGTTCGTCTGCACCTGCGTATCCGCTCCCGGGGTGCCGCACACCAGCACCAGCTCTCCCTGTGCAAACCCCATTACCGGGTTCATCGTGTGGCGCACGCACTTGCCAGGCTGCAGCACGTCCGGGTGATCCGCTTCCAGGTGCCAGTAGGTCATCCGGTTATTCAGCAGCACCCCCGTCTCCCCCGCTACCAGCCCGGAACCAAATTGGGATTGGATGCTCTGCAGCATGCAGACTGCGTTGCCCCACTGGTCCGCCGTACACAGGCAGGTAGTCTCCTCGTGCTGCGCCGGAGTCCCCGGGCCGGGTTCGGGTAGCGCGCGCTCCAGGTGGATAAGGCGCGCCCGCTCGGCGGCGTACGCCTTGCTGATCAGCCCCTGGATCGGAACCCGGATGAACTGCGGGTCGGCCAGGTACCGCTCACGGTCGGCAAACGCCAGCCGCTTCGCTTCCACCATCACATGCACGGTGGCCGCCGTTTGAAAGCCGAGCGCGGGAACGTCGAAGTGCTCCAGCAGGTTCAGCTCCTGCAGCAGCACGTGGCCGCTGCTGGGAGGCGGGTACTCCACCACCTCCAGCCCCCGATAGGAGGTGCGGATCGGCTCCTGGAACGCCGCGCGGTGGCGGGCCAAATCAGCCCGCGCGAACAGCCCTTCGCCTGCTTCGCTCAACGAGAGGATCGCCTCCGCCACGGGGCCGCGGTAGAGCCAGTCCTCGCCCTCGGCAGCAATGCGACGCAGCGTTTCCCCCAGGTTCGGATTGCGAATGATTTCCCCGGCCTGCGGGGGCCGGCCCGTGGGATAGAAGATGGCGCGCGACGGCGGGTACTGGCACAGCGGCGATCCCGCTGCTGCCTCTGCCTCCAGCGCGGCGGCCAGATTCGGGCTCACCGCAAAGCCGTCCTCCGCCAGATGGATCGCCGGCGCGAACACCTCCGCCAGATCCAGCTTTCCATAGGTGCGGTGGGCCAGTAGCCATCCCGATACGATGCCGGGCACGGAAACGCTACGGATCCCCTTGTAGGGAATGCCGGTGCCCAGGAACGCCTCCCGCTGGGCCCCGTGGGGAGCGGCGCCCGCTCCGTGGATGCACCGGACCGCGCGCCGTTCCGCGTTGTAGACCATCAGAAAGCCGTCCCCGCCGGGGCCCGACATGTGGGGTTCCACCAGCCCCAGCGCCGCGGCGGTGGCCAGCGCGGCGTCTACCGCGTTCCCGCCCGCCAGCAAGGCGCGCATCCCCGCCAGGGACGCCAGGTAATGCCCCGAGCACACCATCCCTCGCTTGCCCAGGGCCGCCGGCCGGTAGGCTACCGCTCTCCTTCCGTGGGGGGATTCCATCTCCTCTGCCTTACGACGCCGTGTGCCCCCGTCGCTCCGCCTCTCCCGTCGCGACCTCCGACATTTCCTCCAAGGCGCGCAACAGTCCTGGGGGCGAAATGCCCAGGCGCATTGCTGTTTGCGCCACCATCTCCGCATTACAGTGCTGCGCGAGCCACGCCAGGGCCTTTTGCACGCCGGCCACCACCTCCCCTTCAGGAAGCAGCTCTCCCCGCGCGGCTTCATAGCGCTCGATGGCTTTCAGGGCCTGGTAGCGGACGCCGGTCAGATCTACGGGCTTCAGCTTGCCCGCCACTGCGTGGATCGGCACGCCTACGGCCTGGTCGTGCTCGATGGTCACCATCTTCCCGCTATAGACGGGATCGAGGAGGAAACGGGCGGCGCTGGTGCCCAGTTGCGCGGCGTAGCTCTTGTCGAAGCCGGTAGGCTCCGCGGAGCGCAGGAAATAACCCAGGTTACTGAACCGGATGCTGGCTTCCATCTCACGGGCGCGGACGGCCTCATCCAGGCGCTCCGCCAGCTTCTCCGCCACCCCTCCCAGTCGTCCAAACCGGGTGATGTAGCCCTGCCCGAAGTGGGTGGATTCGGCGAGCAGCACCACCCCCCAGTTCGCATTGATGCGCTGGCGTGCCGCTACCAGCTCCACGAGATCCTCAACGTTGATGGCGCCCTCCTCTGGAATAAGCACGCGCGTTACGCCCGCCGCCAGCCCCGCTTCCAGCGCCAGGTGGCCGGTGTAGCGGCCCATAATCTCCACGAGGAACCAGGTACCCGAGGTGGTCGCATCCAACTTGATGGCGGTCAGCAGGCGTGCGGCCTCGTGCACCGCCGTATCGAACCCAAACGTCTGCGCCACGCCGAAGATGTCATTGTCAATCGTCTTG
>JACQGL010000220.1 GCA_016199525.1 Armatimonadota bacterium | reverse complement strand
GCCCCGAAAGCGTTCGGGGCCGGCTTCCCTCGCTGATCCTGTGCTCCCGGGGGGCGCTTACCGCCCCTACGGGCGGCCCGTGGAGGGCCGCGTCTGGCGCTCTCGACCTTTCTCCCCCGTCGCGGGCGTGGACACCACCGCCGTCGGCTCGGGGCCTGCCCTCCCCGATCGGATCGGGGCAGGCGGGCCGACAGGCTCGGGGACGGGCGTGGGCGCTTTCTCCTCGGCGGCCGCGTCGCCCCCGTCGCGGCCGTTGCCCAGGCGCGCCGCCAGCTCCCGCACGATCTCCTCGGCATTGCTCCCCAGATGGGAGAGCAGCTCCCGCAGCGGCTCCGGCAGCGTCGCCAGGAATCCGTTGGTCTGGGTGCTGAACCGCATCCCGCGCGTGAACTGCTGGAACATCGCCGCCATGGTGGTGGGATCGCCGTAGACGTTGTAGTTGCCGCGCGCCATGAACTGGCCCAGCGCCTGCGCCACCGCCATCTGCACCTCTTTATCCGCCTCGATGCGCAGCTTGGCGGTCTCGAACTCGATCGCCGCGCGGTCGAACGTCTGCCGGTTCTCCAGCGCCCGGCGCTCCACATCCACCCGTGCCTGCTCCACGTTAACCTTCTCGCGCTCCACGTTCACTTCCACCATCCGCTGCGCCTGCTCGCCCTGGGCGACCATCTCCTTGGCCTTCGCTTCGGCGTCTGCAAGCCGGAGCTGCGCCTGGGCTTCCAGATCCGCCGCCTTCTGGGTGGCTTCCGCCTTGCGGACCTCGGCGTAGGCGGCCACTTCGGCATCCGTCTGGCGCTTGATCTTGTCCTGCTCGATTACCTGCTTGGCGGCGATGAGCTTGGTCTGCGCCTCGCGGTCCGCCTGGGCGGTCGCTTCCACGGTCTTGATCTGCTGGTTGGCGCGTTCGCGCTCCGCCTGGGCGGCCAGGGCGGCCTGCTCCGCTTTGGCGCGCTCCGCCTCGCGCTCGGCGATGGCGATCTGCTTCAACCGATCCGCCACCTCGACCGCCTGGGCGCGCAGGATATCGGTTTGCTGCCGCTCCTGGTCCTTGGTAATGAGCGCCTTGTCCCGCTCGATCCCTGCCGCCTGCACCGCCAGGTCGCGCTGAATCTCCGCTTCCTTAACGGCCCGCTCCTGTTCGATCAGGAATGCCTGCTGTTCCCGCTGGCGCTCCGCCTTCACGTTGGAGACATCGCGCGCCTGGGTGGATTCCGCCTCCGCCCGCTGGCGTTCCAGACCCAGCACCTTCTGGGTAGTCTCCACGTTCTGCTGGGTGATCTGCTGCTCGGCGAGTCGCTCCAGACGGTTGCGCTCCACCCGCGCGGCGGCGGTGATCTCCGTGATCTTCTTCTTGCCCTGGGCGTCGAAGATGTTCTCGTCGGAGAGGCCGTGCGGGTCTGTCTGGTCCAGGCGGCTGATGGTCACCGTTTCCAGGAGCAGGCCGTTCTGGGCCAGTTCCTCGCTCACCAGCTCCTGAACCGCGCTGGCGAACCCCTTGCGATCCGTGTGGATCGCTCCCAGATCCTTTTGCGCCGCCACGCTGCGCAGCGCGGAGACCAGCTTCTCGAATACCAGGCGGCTCACCGATTCGGCGTCTACCGATTTGTGCCCCAGGGAGCGCGCCGCCTGGAGGATGTCCTGGGTGGTGGGATTGACGCGGATGTAGAACTCCGCCTTTACATCCACGCGCAGGTTATCCTGGGTGATGAGCGCGTCTTGGCCCTGGCGTTCAACCTCCAACTTCATCGTCTCCAACGAGACCGGGACCCACTGGTGCAGGAACGGGATCACCAGCCCGCCCCGATCGAGGATCACGCGGCCGCCGCCGCCGCCGGTAATCACCAGCGCTTCGTTCGCCTTCGTCTTGCGATAGCAGGAGAACAGGGACCCGATTACCCCAAAGGCGATCAGCGCCAGGCCGCCGCCAAAAAGCAGGTAGAACGCCCCCTGCGTGTTGCCTTCGAGTCCCAGCGATGGTATCAGGAAGGCCAGGATCACCATGCCCAAACCGGCAAAGAAGATCAAGCCAGCAGCCACTGTCTTACCCTCCCCGGTGGATGAACTGTATTGCGTCATCCACCCAGTAGATGTTCTGTTCGAGGTCGTAGTCTACCATTACGACCTCCCGGCCGGAGTCGAGCGGCTCGTGCTTCGTCCGTGCGCGCACCCGGTGCAGCGTGCCATACTCATCCCGAACGTGCACGGTTCCCTCCTCGGCAGTCACCGGGTAGACGACCTTCCCTGTCCTGCCGATCAGATCCCCCCGCCGGGTGGCGCTCGTTTCGAACCGCACGAAGCGTCCTATCGTCACCGCCACGGTGCGGGTAACAAGCGTGGCGATCACAAACGCCAGCGGCAGCGTGAGCGCGACCACCGGGGGGCGGTCGAGCCCGCCCGAGAGCAGGACGTTGAGCATCAACCCCGTCCCGCCCCAGATGAGCAGGAAGATCTGGATGATAAACGTAATCGGCGCCCGCCCGATACCCAGCACGGCGGCCAGGTCGTGCCAGGTGAGCACGCCGTCGTGCCACGGGTCCGCCATATCGACGTAGTGTTCGCCGTGGTCGGCCTCGTGGTGCCCGGGGGCGTCGCCGCCTGTGTGTCCTGTATCTGCCGCGTCCGTGCCCCCATGCGCGGCGTCGCCGCTGTGCCCGCCCAATGCATCCCCGGCGCTCTCCAGCGCCCCCGCCAGGTGCACCGCGGCCATGTAAAGGATCGCCACCAGTAGCGGGACGGCGTAGATGGCGTTCCACCACTGGAACAAGTCGATGAACCGGATCACCGCGACTCACCTCCCTTGTCGCCCGCGTCCAGTCCCAGCCAGCCTTTTTTACGGAGATACCAGAGGACGAGGCCCGTAGCTCCCAGGGTGAGCAGGCTGGCGGCCCAGAAGCCGATGGCGAGCTTTTTCGCCGGAATCTCCTCGAAATTCATCCCGAAGAGGCCGGTGATGATTGCCGGCACCGCCATCGCCAGCATCACTACCGTCAGCCGCGCCATCGCCCCGTTCATACGGTTGCTGCTCTGGGCGAGCTGGTTGCTCATCACCGCTGCGTAGCCCTGGAAGGCGTTGTCAATCCGCCCGTCGTAGCGCTCGATCTCCTCGATGATCCGCGCCGCGCGGTTGTGCAGGTCGCGGAAGTAGGCCTCCGCGTGGGCGTCCTGGGCGTAGATCCCCTCCGAGTCTGCCAGTGCGGCCTCCAGGTCCTCGCGCACCGGCTCCAGCACTGCTTCCAGCCGGGAGAGGTGATCCTGAAGATCGGCGAACTGCGCCGGGGAGACGCTCTCCGTGGCCGCGTAGATCTGGTGCTTCAGGTGGCGGTACTCCGCCTCCGCCGCCCCCAGCACATGCTCATAGTCCGCCACTAAAACGTCGAGCAGCGTGTAGACGAGCCGGCTGGCGCTCGTATCCTGATTCACCCTGTCCCGCCAGTGCTGGATGGTACGCTCCACGAGGGATACCGGCCGCGGATGGAGGGTGATCACGTAGTTCGGTCCCAGGAGGATGTCCACCTCCACCGGCGCGAACGTCCAGCGCGCCGGCGATGGCGCGTCCCGCGCGTCCTTCTCCCCCTCCAGGGCATAGACCACCAGCAGGTAGTAGTTCGGGTAGACGTGCACCCGTGCGTGCTGCTGCGGATCGATCAGCGTCTCCACCGTCACGGGATGGATACTAAACTGCGCGGCGAGGCGGCGGATATCGTCGGTCGTGGGCCGGGTAATGTCCACCCACCACGCGTGCTGGCGGTCGGCAGTGATGCGCGCCACCGCCGTGGGATCGAGTTCCTCGCGGATGGTATCGCCATCAATGACCCGATAGATGCGCATCAGGCATTCCTCTGGTGCTCGCGGGTACGGGTACACGGGTACTCGTAGGGCAACAATTCACCGGCTAGCAGGGCGATACGCCACCAGGGCGCCGCTTATATAAATGGAAACGAGCCCCCACTTGCGAGGTTGCGCGCTCCTGTAGTACAAGATTGATTCGTTTCCTGATCGCCCGCTTCCCTCTCCCAGTACCGGTTGGCAATCAGCAGCGGGCGAACGGCTAGTAGTCCGTCACAGCAGATCTGAATCGTAACGACTCAAGCGGGCGGGAGTGTGATTCCATTGCATGGAGGATCACCCCAGTGCCCAAGAGATACCG
>JACQGL010000215.1 GCA_016199525.1 Armatimonadota bacterium | reverse complement strand
GGATAAGGTTGGTGCTCCGGGCGGCGACATCACGGGCGATGGATACTCCCCGGGCCTGCAACTCGCGCCGGAGGGCGGCGGCCAGGTTCAGACGTGCATGCACCCCGAGCGCCAGACCCAGCAGGAAGACCATGCCGAGCGCGATGCCCATGATCTTCACGCGCACGCTTACGCCGAGCGCCCAGACCCAGAACCATGCCCACAGTGTCCTCAGGCTCATCGATTTATCCGTACCTTGGCGACCATTGTACGCATCGAGTCGTAGAGATGGTCATCACACCGGAGGAACCGATCGACCATCAGCCGTGCCAGCGCCGCCTGCCCTGCGGGGTCCCTATGCATGTGCAGCAGCGCCTGCTTCAGCTGTTTGCGCAGAGCCGGACTGATCCGGGGGTGCACCACCACCGGGGGAATGCCAAACGGCTGCGATTTGTAGATCACTCTGGTCTTCTTGGCCAATTCAGGATGGAGGGCGAGCATGTAATCGTAGACCAGGCTGTCTACCGCCGCTCCATCCACCAACTTGTCGGCGACGGCGCGGATGGAGTTGTCGTGGCTATAAGTGAAAACGGTTCTTTTGAAAAACCCTTCGGGCGTCTCGCCGCGCTGCATCAGCAGGTAGCGGGGCGCTAGATGGCCCGAGTTGGAGAGTGGATCGGAGAAAGCGAGTGCCTTACCCCGCAGGTCCTCCCAGCCTCTGGTGGTGCTGTCGGCGGGGACGATAAGGTAGGAGTAATAGTGGACATCCCCGTTGACTACCGGGATAACCAGTATCTCCATGCCGAAATCTCGCTGCCCGGCGAGGTAGGCGGGACCTCAGACGAAGGCGAGATCGCACTTACCATAGCGCACGAGTTCGTTGACTTCGGCGTAGGAACTCCCCTGCAGAAGCACGGAGGGGCGCCCGAGCCGCTTGCCCAGGTAGTCCACGAGGTCGCTGTAGCTGGCCAGAGTCTCTTTGGGGGAGATCACGGGCGCCACTGCGACGCGCAATGCCACCTTCCCATTCGCCCCCTGTGAAGCCGAGGAGCCGACGGGTGGGATCGTTGCCAAACTCACCTTCATAACGACTTGCTGCCTGCTGCAACCCCACAGAGTGGCCGCCATCAAGAGATACGGAGCCACACGTTTCATCGTGATATCCTCCATGTAAGAGGGGGCTCGCATATAACCCGCAGAAGGGCTGGTGATCATCCTTCCTGCGGCGTGGCTGAAGCCCGCCTGACCTGGATAGCCTGTGGGGTCACGAAGCCCGCTGGGGCCTCAAGCTGCACTGTCATGCCGTGTGAAAGCGATGCTGACCTTCTGGTTCCGCCAGGGATCGCGAGCCGTTGCCAGCGCGATGCCAAAAAAACCCGCGCGCCGTTCCGTCGGATTTGGCGTGCGGGCGCGCTTGGCCCTGTCTGCTGCGGCAAAACTGACCGCCGGTATGCTGTCGTTTATCGATGTATTGACAATCCGTATAGAAGACGTGCTCTGCCCCCCACGTGTCTCACGTGGTTCTCCCACCGAAGACCGGCCGTGCCGGGATCCTTCCGCGGGTACGCCAGGAGCAGTCCGCGGCCCGTACAGCGGGGGGGCGGATCGGTGCGGAAGGGCAGATCGCAGCCACCCGACGACAGGTTGTTGGACCAGACGGCCGGATAGCGGGTGGATTCCCCGACTTGTGCCATGCTGGTCACCGTTTGCGCTATGTGCTGGAAAGGCCGCAACCGGCCAGCTGGGTGGCAATCCGGAGGGTTAGGGGCGGCGCCGAGGGTTGCACGCGCATGACCGTTGGGCTATCCCACGCGCTAGTAGTCTGTCAATGTTGAAGCATTGAGTAGAGATGTTTGAGCTTGATCCGAGCATCGACAGTCGTGAAGCGCCATCCATCTTGGCCCCCCGCGCGTTACGGTCGGCTTCCCAGGCTGCCATCTCTCGCCAGAGCGTCTCCTGATCCGGGACACGCCCGGCAGGCATTGCCGTGCCAGTCCCGATAAACTACTAGGTGCAGATCGCAGAACCGCAGCCCGCACACCTCGCTGGCTTGCGCACCGGTATCCAGCAGGAACATCACCAAGACCTCGTTCCGGCGGGGGTGTTGGGACTTGCGGGCGGCGGCAAGCAGAGCGTTCGCCTGCTCCCGCGTGAACGGCTGCACCTGGTCGGCCCGGGCGATAGGCGCGCGCAGGTTCGCCATCGGCGGGGCTTCCAGCACCCCCTCCGCCACCAGGAACCCGAAGAACGCCCGCAGGATGTTGTAGTAGGAAGCGACCGTCCCCGGGCGCAGCCGCGGGTTCTCCCAGCGGCCCTCCGGCTGTTCGTGGCCGCGCCCCGCGTAGGCCAGGAAGGCGCGGACCTCCCGCGCCCCGCAGGCAGGGGCTTCCTGCTGGCGCAGGAACCAGCGGAACTTGTCGAGCAGACGGCGGCGCGCATCAAGCGTCCGTTGCGAATGCTGCCGATACTCGCCGTCAAGGAGCCAGTTCTGGATGTGGTTATCCAGGTCCGCAGTTAGAACCGCTCCCTCCAAAGTGCTAAAAGGAGGCGCTGTTTTTCGCATCTCGCCCTCGCTGAACTCTGTCAGAAGGGCAACAGACCGCCAAAGGAGGCGTTGTTTTTACGTACGAAACGCCGCTGAAGAAGACTGTAAGAACGCCCCCGGAGAGACTCGAACTCCCGACGCCCTCCTTAGGACGGAGGCGCTCTATCCACTGAGCTACGGGGGCCATTCGGACGCGCTCATTATAGTCTCCGCCGGCCGCCGGGTCAAGCGTGACAACGTCTCGGCCGCGCAGAACACCGGCTGTGGAGTGCGAGGTTGCCGGCTGCTCGTTCCGCGTTCCCTGGGCTACACGCCGCACGCATCATTCTAGCTCTTGGTAGCCGGCTGCCAGCCAGGGATACGCAGTTGCCCCGTCTGCCTCTGATCCATTGCCAGAAGGGGAGAGCGCACGAACCGTTGATGGTCCGCACGCTCTCCCCTTTGCCCCAGCTGCTGGCAGGTCTGCTCCTGGGGCGGGAGCGGGTGTAAGCCGGCGTGCTACTTCTGTGCCGGGGCCGCTGCCTGCAGGGGCGCGCCCGGAGCGCCTGCAGGCGCCGCGGCTTGCTCGGTCTTCTTCCGTGCCTCCTCTTCGGCGGCGGCACGGGCCAGGGCTACCGCGGTGTTTGGATCACCCTCTGGCGTCCAGCCGCTGTGGTAGCGCACCAGGTCCTCCACCGTCGGGATAACCACCGGTTCCAGAATGATCACGCTGGATTGGTAGATGCCCCGCGCTTTCTTCTCCACCTTGAACGGCTTCAGCGGGATATCGTTCACCAGTTGTTTGACCACGGGCACCTTACGTAAGATGGGGATCCCGCCCGTCTCCTTATAGTAATTAACCACCGAGGTGAGGGTGGAGAGCACCATCGGCTCGTAGGAGAGGGCGGTGACGGCTGCGCTCTGGATGGTGTGGTTGGTAACGCGCTCCACCACCTGCGGCCCTACCGGTTCGAGGGTCTGGTTGGCGCTGAGCTGCAGAGTGACGGTCCCCCCGTCAAAGCCGATGCTCGGCGTGGCGGTGAGATTGATCCCATCCCTTACGGGTACGGGCTCCCCTCCCGCGAGCAGCGTCTTGATGACCGTCTGGGCGTCTACCCCCGCGGCCTGCTGAAGAGCGTTGAGTGTACCGATGGAGCCTGCCGCCTGCTGCATTCGCTCCTGGATCGTCTGACGCTGGGGCAGCTCCGCCTGCACCGTAGCAGAAACGCTGCTCGCGGTCTCCGTGGCGAATTGCATAGAAATGCTATTGGATACGAAGACATTCGCGCTGCCATCGGCGAGCACCACATCCCGCGCCACGTCGGCCAGCGAGTCCAGTGGCGCGCCGTCCAGGAGATCCCGGTCGCTGCTGCGACCGAGCTTTCGATCTGCCAGCAGGCGGAGTTCGTTGGCGTAGCGGCTGTAGAAGTAGGTGTCCAGGGCGCGGCTCATCGCCTCGCTCACACGGCGCAGCCAGAGATTCAACGCTGCTTCCAGGCCCTGAAGTTTAGTATAGTTCGGGATGCCATCCACAGGGAGACCCGCCAAAGCCGCTTCCACACGGCGTCGCTCGCGGCAGTACTCCTCGAACACGCTGCGCACCTGCTCCAGACGGGGAGCCATTGTATCCACAGCGGAGGTGACCATCTCGTACATTGCCAGCGGCGGGGGGACAAGATCGTCGGCCATCGCCTTGATCGCCAGCACGACACGCACCAGCCGGTCCTCCAGACCTCGGCTGGTGTCGGGGGTTGCAGCGGCGTGCGCCGACAGGGCCTGCTCCAGTTCCTTTGCCAGACCCTCGGCACGGCGTGCTGCCTGATCGAAGCGTTCACTCACCGCCCGCAGGGCTCCGAGAGCGTGCTCCTTCGCCAGCTGCGGGAAGACCTGCTGTGTCGTCGCCAGAGAACGGGAGATCCGCAATGCCAGCCAGTCGGGAACGCCACTGGACGGGGCGGCTAGCGCCTCGCGCACGGGCGCAACCCCCGAGTCATCCGTTTTCTCCACCACGGCGACGTACTGACGGAAGCGGTCCCGCACCTCCACTACTCGTTCCCGCCAGAGCGCCAGCGCCGGCTGTACCGCCAGCGCGGTAGAGGCAGGATCCATCTGGGGATCGCGCGACAGGGTGTTGATCAGCTCCGGTAAGGCGAGAAGCGCCTCCTGGGTGGCCAGGATGCCCCTGTCCGACTCGCCGGCCGTGGCGCTCACTTTGGTGGCCGTGGACTGCGATGCCACCCGATCCAGCAGCAGGATCAGCAGCATCGACGGCACGGTGAGCGGCTGGTTGGGATCGACGAGAGCGGGCATCAGGTCCTTCGTCGTCGACACCAGCTGGGTGGTGGGCGCGCTTCGGTCCGCGATCCGCCGACGTAGAAACGCCTCCAGATCCCCCAGGGTGCGGACGATCTCATCCCGCTGCGACTCGACGAGCGCGCGCACCGCGTCGGCCATCTGGATTACCTCGGCGTTCGCGGGGCCGGTGATCTGCACCACGCGCAGGTTCAGCAGCAGGTGAGCGCGCGGCCTCTCGTACAGGTAGGCCATCAGGCGGACGGTCTCCACCACGGGATCCACGCGCTCAGGGTCCCCGGCGATGAGCAGCTCGTTCCCGCTCGTCAGGAAGATGACCTCCTGCCAGATGATTGGCTTCCCATCGGGCCCTGGCTTCGTCACGCGGAACAGGCCGACGGACTTGAACTGCTCCAACTTCTGCCGGAACGTCTCGGCGGTCGCCGCGTCTTTCATCTGCACCCGCCGGATCATCGCCCAGGCCGGGATGCCCGGCGCCTGCGTCGGAGCAGGGGCGGGGGCTTGCGCCCGGCTGACCGCTGGTGCCGCCCACAGCGTGACCAGCAGAGCGAGGCTGAATGCAGTCCGTGCACGGCGGGTGGCCCACCGTCCGCACATCTTCGTACCCTCCCCCAGATCAAGCCCCAAGCTCATAGCGAGCGCGTTGACCTACAATTAGTGTGAGCACGACGGCTGCCAAAAGGGTCAGGAGAGCCGGTTGCATTGCTATTGTAAAGATAGGGCGATGATTGCGCGCCAGCGCAATCTACTGATACCTGTGCAGGGATCCAGACTTCGCCCGTGGTGGTTCTGCGCAGCGGTGAGCACTATCGGGGTGATTTCCGGCGCGCTGGCGGGGCGCGATTCTGTTCCCACTACAGCAGCGTCAGGGGCTTCCTCATCACGGTTGCGTTGGACGGGATTGCCCCTGGCAGGCCCGCGGAGGTGGGTACCCGGCCAACAACTCTGCGGGGCACGGCCAACTCTCCTGGCCAGCGGTGGTCTAGAAACACGCGTACGGATCGATAGAATGTTGACCAGCTCGATCTTTATCCTGTCGCGTGGGCATCGTTGCGCACGTGTAGCGCTAGATGGTAGAGGAAAGCTTGCCGGGCAATTCTACCCAGACTCGCCCAGCAAGCCTATGCGACGACAGGCCGGCTGCGCCGCCGGGTCATGGGCGTGCCCTCCCTGGAGGCGCAGCGGCACGGGAAGAGGTTCGGCAGATGCGTAGCGGCGGACGTCGCAGGTCGGATCGCCGTGCTCTACCTTATCCCTCCTCCGCTTCGAACACCTGCCACAGGTAGCGGCGTAACTGAGAGCGCGTCATACTGCCCCGGTCGGGCGAGAGGACCGGCACCTCCCCCACGGGGGCTACGCCGCGCTCGAAGAGAAGCACAGCGACAGCCGGCTCGGGCGAGGCAGCGGGCTCCAACGGAAGTCGGGACGGCAGGTGGGCGATCAGCACTGGCGAGCCAAGGTTCAGTAAAGCGTGGCGCCAGTCTGCGTGGCCGGTATCGACCAACCAGGCCGCCGGGACGACGGCAGCCAGCAGGCCGCCCGTGCGCAACCGGCGCGCTATCTCCAGCGCTTTTCCCATCCCGGTCGCATGGGGATGTGCGTCCGTGAAGTCCGCGACCGCCAGGTCCAGAGGTCCTGTCGGTGCAGGGCCACGCAGCAGTGGGCCGAGTGGGGTAGGATCCGCTGCCGCCCGCACGGTTCCCTGTGCCGGGAGCAGCAGCACCTCGCGTCTTGGCTGTCGTCCGGATGCCTGGGTACGCGCCAGGGCCAGGCTCACCAGGAGCCGTGCCACCTCCCGGCGCCAGCCGGTGTGGCGGCGGAGCCGGTCGTTCTCCAGTGCCGGCAGGGCCCGTGTTGCGGCGATGGCGGCGCGGTCTGGCTGCACCCGTTCCGCCACCCCGTCTTCCCAAAGGCGGCGGGTGCCCTCGGCAGTGGCTGGGCCCCGGTCCACCGCCAGCACGCGGATCCCCCGGCGGGCGGCGCGGCGGCACTCGCGATCCATAGTCCCCGTCGGCCGGACATCGACAGCGATAATCGCCTGCGCCAGGTCGAAGATAAGCGCGTCCCGCCGGCGGCCGTTGCGGTTCGTCCAGCTGGCGCCCAGCGCGAAGGGCGATAAGAGTATCTGCGTATCGAGGTTCATCTCCGATGCCCAGATGCGCGCCGCGGGGATTGGCTCGCGGCCCAGCCCCGCAGGGAAGGCGGCGCACAGCCCACGATCCAGCACCAGGACGGCGGGTCCGGCCTGGCGCTTGGCAGCGACCGCCACCATCCGGTAGCTCTCTTTGTTAATGCCCGCTACCAGGGCCACGTCGCGCCGCGCCAGCTCATCTGCCAGGACATCGGTCTGCGCCAGTCCCTCGGGCGTCACGTCCGCGGAGTTCACCACGGCGGCGAGCGGCTCTTCCAGCAGGTCCAGGGCTCCGTAAGTAAACAGGATCGGCCAGGCACGGGCGTCTCGCCCCATCGGGACGCGCAGGCGAGCGGGATAAGCGACATCGGTGGCGACCAGTACCTCCACGCCCCGCTCGCGCACGAGGCGAGCGTCCTCTGCCGCCTGCTCCCACAGCTCGGCGGCACGCTGCTCCAGCGCGTCGCACGCGCGAGGGTGCAGCCGGATGAGCCGGCGCAGATCGCGGGCGGGAACCGCCCAGAGGTCTGCCAGGCTCAAGCGGGCGGTGCGGCCGTATTCGAGGAGCGTGGCCAGGCATCGATCGCCAACGTGCGGCACGCGCATCCAGGCAAGAGTGCCATGTAATTGTCTGCGATCCAGCATGGCGCTTCTCAGCTTACTGGTCGGCACAGGGACGCCCGCGCGCAAGCTTTTGTGATGCAGACTGCAGAGATGGGACCGTGCGTTCGGCATGAGGGAGCACAAAGGGCTGCAATGCACACCGCCAGGCCGCGGCGGCAACGGCCCGGCAAAGTGCGTGCTGTGCGGTATTCGCGGAACCACGGCCGCCAGACAGTAGTCCCCTCAGTACTGCCGTGGCACCGCAGGGAGCGGTTGTCATTCCCGTGCGGGGAGCGGCGAGCGTTCGCCAGCCGCGCTCCGCCTTTTCGGGCCGATTTGTAGTGGCGCGACCGCCAGAGCCGAGGCTTGCTTGTTCCGAGGTCAGCGAGGAATGCTGATAAATCTCAATCTTACGGGCGATCGTCACCGTGGCGCCACAACGTTAAATATGTAGGGTGTTGGGGAGCTCGGAATGTGGCGGATGCTGTCGACCTGGTGTACGAACTGTGGAGGCTGGCAAGTTAGGGTGATGCCACGTAAACGCGGGATGAGGGAGGGTTCGGTGACCCACACAGAAAAGCTACAGCTCCGGTGGTGTGCGCCGGTGATCCGGGATGAAGCGGTGCGCCCCGCACGGACCTCGCCGCTCTACGAAGGGCCAGAGTACCTTTCGGAAACGTTCTTCCGCCTGGCAGAGTGGACCGAGCTGGCTGCCCTGCCCTTGCTACCCCTGCAGGACTACGATCCGGATCGAGAGCGGGATGAGGAAGGCTTTTCGGCAGAAGAGCTATTAAAGCTGCTGACCGGTGTCGGTTAGACATGTTACTATAGACATAGAGCCACTGAAATGGCGCTGCCAGGAGGCCGGGGGAGTACTCCCCCGGCCCTTTCTTATGGACGGGAGTTTCATCTGCCGGCACAGGGGGGAACCGGGATATGGAGGCAACGGATAATGAATGCCCAACAGCTGCAGGCCGCGGTGGAAGCCGCCCTACGGGAGAACCCACGCGTGGACGCCCGCGAAATAGAGGTGCGCATGGCGGACGGGACGGTCATCCTGACCGGCTCGGTGGACAGCGCGCTGGAAAAGCGGCACGCGCGCCACGCAGCGGAGGAAGTCCCGGGGGTTCGCTCGGTGATCGACCACCTGCGCGTCCGGAACTTCGTCCGCCGGCCCGACGTGGAGCTGGAAGAGGAGATTCGCCATCGGCTGGCGCGGGATGCCTTCGCGCCTGCCGGGATCGAGGTCTATGTCAGCAATGGTGAGGTGCGCTTGGATGGCTGGGCGCGCACCTACGCCGAGCGCCGCGCCGCAGAAGAAGTGGCCTGGTGGACGCCCGGGGTGACGAACGTGGAGAACCTGCTGCTGGTAACCGGCGAGCCGTTCGTGGACGTCTCACCGGAAGAAGTGGTAGATACCGCCTGAACAGGAGCGGTTATTCGGTCGCTTCCTCCGCGTCGTCGGCGGCGTCCAGCAGCGACTCGCCCAGGAGACGAGCCTCTTCCGGACTCATCAGGAGTTCCCAGTCGCGGCCGTGCAGCCAGACCTGGCCCTCCTCCGTGACGTCGACGCTGATCTCTTCGATCTCTTCCTCCTGGGCAGGTTGGGTGGGAGTTTCCATCGCGTTCCTCCTCGGGTTGGGGCCGGGGCGTGATCGCCGGTACGCGTCCTTCGAAGCCAGTATACCCGCCGCACGTATGAACACACGCAGCTGGCGGTGCTTAGAGGGTGTACGAGAAGAATGTATGCCTGCGCCCCTCCAGGGTGCGGGGTGGGGCGCTCTGGTTTCCGGTGGCGGCACGGTGTTTGCCACCGGCTAATCTCTGCTGCCCCTTCGGGGCGGAAGCGCTCCGGTCTCGCTTCTCCTACACGCTCTCAGTGCCACAGCGCGCCGGCGCGCGGATGATGCCACGAAGAGGGGTCGGAAGTCGGCCGGATAGGAGTGGCAGCCTGTAGCGTACCGGATTACTTCAGATCCCGTCCGGCAGCTTCCATGAGGCCCAGGAGCGCTGGCAGTCCGGACAATAGTACTGAGCGCGACGCGTGTAGGTGACCGGCTCGCGGAAGATCATGTCGAGGATGCGGTTCTTGTGTGGACAAAACAGCTGCCGAAACCAGTAACGCAGCATCTTCTGCAGGATCATTCCCTCATCTCCCTGGAACAGAGGGCGCCTGGGGCGCTGGAGATGCCAAGTATAGTCGGTAGTATGCTCCGCCGGCTTCAGGCGGGCGACAGAATCGGCTTGGGAATCAGTTGGTGCGCGGCGGCGACGATATCTTCCGCGGTCAGTCCGTACTTTACCAGCACGTCCCGCGGTTTGCCCGACTCCGCGTAGGTATCTTTCAGGTTGACGAACCGCATTGGGACCGGCCATCGCCGTGCCAGGGCCGCGGCGACGATGGATCCCAGCCCGCCGTAGCACAGGTGCTCCTCCGCCACCACCACGCGGCCGGTCTCGCGCGCCGCTCGCTCAATGGTTTCTTCATCCAGCGGTTTCAGCGTGTGGACATCCAGCACCCGGGCCGAAAGCCCCTCCCTTTCCAGCAGTGCCGCCGCCTCCAGCGCGGCGGCAACCATCAGTCCGCACGCCACCAGGGTGACATCGTCCCCATTACGCAGCTCGTGCGCCTTGCCAAGCCGCACGGGCGCGTCGTTGGCGTACACGATGGGCACGTTTGGCCGTCCGGTGCGCATATAGCCGGGGCCATTATGAGCGTGCAGCTGGCGTACGAGGGCGCGCGTGGAGGGCTCGTCCGCAGGTACGACCACCGTAAATCCCGGCAGGGCGCTGGCGAGGGCGAAGTCCTCGATACCCATCTGTGAGGGGCCATCTTCGCCGATACTGATGCCGCCGTGGCTGCCCACCAGCTTCACGTTCATCTGCGGGAAGGCGATGCTCATCCGGACCTGATCGAAGGCGTTGCAGAGCAGGAAGGCGGCAAAGCTGGCGATCCAGGGCTTCTTCCCGCACGACGCCAGACCCCCGGCGACGCCCACCAGGTTTGATTCGGCGATGCCCACGTTGAAGAAGCGGTCGGGGTGCGCCTTCTTGAACAGGTCCGTACGCGTGGAGTTATTCAGGTCCCCGTCCACCACCACCAGAGCAGGGTCCTCGTGGCCCAGTTCGACGAGTGTCTCTCCGAAGGCCACGCGGGTCGCCTTTCCTTCCTTAAGGCCGATTGACTCCCCTACGAGCATCCCAGTTCCTCCCGCGCACGCCGCGCTTCTTCTTCGGTCAGCGCCTTGCCATGGTAGCTGAAGTCCGCCATCACGAACGAGACGGGGTAGCCCTTGTGGGTGTGGGAGATGATGACCGAGGGCCCGGATCCCGAAAGCGTTCGGGAAGTGCCCTCCTGTCGCGCCCATTCGAGCGCGCTGCGGACCTCGTCGATGTCGTGGCCGTTGATCTCACGCACCTGCCACCCGAACGCCTGCCATTTGGCGGGCAGCGGATCCAGGTTCATCACGTCTGCGGTAGCGCCCGTTTGCTGGAAGCCGTTGCGATCCACGATGACAGTGAGTTGATCCACGCGATAGTGGTGGGCGGCCATTGCCGCCTCCCAGACCTGGCCCTCATCGCACTCACCATCTCCGAGCATCACCCAGGTGTGGTAATCGCGCCCGTCCAGCCGCGCGGCGAGGGCGATCCCCAGGCCGATGGAGAGGCCCTGCCCCAGGGAGCCGGTGCTGGCCTCCAGGCCGGGCACGCGGCGCATATTCGGGTGGCCTTCCAGCGGGCAATCGATCATCCGCAGGCAGGTGAGCCACTCCCGCGGGAAATAGCCGCGATCCGCGAGGACGGCGTAGAGGGCAGGGACGCCGTGGCCCTTGCTCAGCACGAAGCGGTCCCGGTCCGGCCAGTCCGGCCGGGCGGGGTCGTGGCGGAGGATACCGCCATAGTAGAGGCCCACCAACACCTCGACCTCCGAGAGGGAGCTGCTGGGGTGACCGGACCCCGCGCGCGTGGTCATCTCGACGATGTCACAGCGGATGCGGCGGGCGATACTTTGAAGATCCGCCATAGAAGGCGGGGACGCGACGGCAGGATGAGATGGGATCGACATAGACGGGATGTTCCGGCGCCACCGATTACGGCACCCGTGCGGGCGCATCGGCGGCGAACGTTGAAAAGCGCGGTCCCGAAAGCTTTCGGGATGTCTCGCGCCCATCAGATTGGGCTCGGGTCCCCGTTCGGCGCGCGGTGGCGGATTCCTTTGCAGGGCGCCCTGTCGCGTCCTCCGGAGCAACCCCCGCGGGAGCCCGGTGCCGTCCGGTAACCGCGGATGGCTTGCTTTACGCTCCACGACTGCCAGGCCCGGTAACCGCCCCTCATTTTAGCCCGCTCGCCCGCGAAGCGTCAATGCCGAAGGACATCATACGGGCGCACTTGTCCCCGGAGTCCCGATTGCATCGGGATCAGGGTGTGCGCGTCAGAGTTTTGCGTAAGGCTGGGCTCGACGGATCTTCCGCCGCCCCTCCAGGGCGGAATCCGCCT
>JACQGL010000227.1 GCA_016199525.1 Armatimonadota bacterium | reverse complement strand
GCGCGCCCCAATCGCTGGCTCAGTCCCACCCGGGATTTGCCCTTGATCACCAGCCGGAAGGTCAGGTAGCCCGCGATCGCCGGCGCCAGCCCGATCAGCGCCGCGTTGTAAACCCAGGGCCACAGCCGCGATGCGCCTGGCTCGGGCAGCACCCCTCCGCAGCGAACCCAGTTGTGCTCACCGGACGATGCCACTGCCTGCCTCTCCCGTCGGCTGTCCCGAAGCTATTCGGGGCCGGCCCCCTTCCCAGCGGAACTGGGTGCGATAGAGACGCGCGTACACGCCCTCCAGGCGGAGCAGCTCCTCGTGCGTGCCGCGCTCCACGATGCGTCCCCGATCGATCACCAGGATCAGGTCCGCGTGGCGCACGGTCGACAGCCGGTGCGCGATGACGAGGGTGGTTCGCTCGGCCATCAGCCGGTCCAGCGCGTCCTGGACGAGCGCCTCCGATTGCGTGTCGAGCGAGCTGGTGGCTTCGTCCAGGATGAGGATGCGGGGGTTGCGCAGGATAGCGCGGGCGATGCTCAGCCGCTGGCGCTCCCCCCCGGAGAGCCGGACACCCCGCTCCCCGATCAGCGTGTCGTACTGCTCGGGCAGAGCCACAATGAAATTGTGCGCATTGGCCGCCTTCGCCGCCTCGATGATTTCCTCCTCGGTCGCCTCCAGCCGCCCGTAGGCGATATTCTCCCGCACCGTGGCGGCAAACAAGACGGTTTCCTGGGGGACGATCCCAATCTGCCCCCGCAATGAAGTCAGCGTCACGTCGCGCACGTCGTAACCATCAATCGTCACACGCCCTTCTGTGACATCATAGAAGCGCGGGATCAGGGCGGCGATGCTGCTCTTGCCCGCGCCCGTGGGGCCCACGAGCGCCAGCACCTGCCCCGGTGCCGCCTCGAGGGTAATGTCTTCCAGCACCTTCAGCTCGCGTCGGTAGGCGAAAGAAACCCCCTCGAACCGGACCCGCCCCTCACCCCGCGGCAGGACGACAGCGTCCGGCTTCTCCTGCACATTGGACTCGGTGTCCAGCAACTGGAACAGACGGTCCGCCGCCGCACAGGCGGCCGCCAGGCTCATATTGATGTTGGCCAGGTTGCGCGAGGCCTGGGCGATTTGCTGAAGCGTGAGCACGAAGGCGCTCAGGCCGCCGATGGTCAGCCCGCCGCCGCCGTAGACCACCTGCCAGCCGCCGAACCAGAGGACGGCGATGATGCCCACGGCCCCGCTCAGCTCGATGAGCGGCCCGATGGCCGCCCGCATCCGCGTGCTGCGCATGATGGACCGGAAGGCCTGCGAGCTGCGGCGCTGGAACCGCTTCACCTCGTAGGGCTCGTTGGCGAACGATTTCACCGCGCGCACGCCCGAGAGCGTCTCCTCTGCCACCTCGCTGATATCCGCCAGGCTACTTTGCACATCCGCCGAATAGCGCCGCATCCGCCGACCCGCAATGGTGATCAGAAAGGCGACCGCCGGCAGGATGAGCATAGAAACCAGCGTCAGCTGCCAGCTGAAGTAGAACAGCAGCCCGATCCCAATCACCACGGTGAGGGGAGCGCTGAACGAATCCAGGATAGTGCTGGTGAAGTTGTTCTGCAACGCGGGCACATCGTTGGTGATGCTCGCCATCAGCTGACCGGTCTTACGGGTGTCAAAGAAGGAAAGCGAGAGAGACTGGAGGTGCTCGAAGACCTGGTTGCGCAGCCGCATTCCCAGGCGCTGCGCGGCGTTCGCCATCAGGTACTGCTGTCCATAGCTGAGGGCGGCTTTGAGGAAAAACATCCCCGCGCCCAGCAGAGCGAGCAGATTGAGTTCTCGCAGGCTGTGGGACTCCTGGCCACGCGGGATGGCGTCCAGGAATCGCTGGGCTAGCGGACCGATTCCCAAGCCAAACGTGGTAGCAAAGATCATACACACCGCCGCAGCCAGCAGCTTCCACCTCAACGGCGGCAGATAGGTCGCCAGCCGTAGCAGCACGGCGCGCGTGGGCTTCCCTGGCGGTGGCGAGGGATCTCTGCGACGTGGCTTGTATCTTCGCGGAGACATCAACTACTATCTTAAACCGCTGGCGATCCGCCGTCAGCCATCACGTTTCAGGCGAGGAAGAAGAAGGCCAGCGCGATCATCCCATAGGTGGCCAGCAGCTGCACTCCTTCCAACCAGTTCGTCTCCCCGTCCAGCGAGATGAACGCCGCTACCAGTGCCGCCAGGCCGAGAGAGATCACCTCGAACGGGTGGAACACGATCGGCAGCGGGTGGCCCAGAGCCAGGCTCAGAAACACAAGCACGGGAGCCACGAACAGCGCGACCTGGGTGCTGGAGCCGATGGCGATGTGGATCGCCACATCCATTTTGTCACGTATGGCAAACGCCACCGCACTGGCGTGCTCCGCCGCGTTGCCGATGACCGGGATCACGATGACCCCTACAAACATCTCCGACAACCCCAGGCTGCGCGTGGCCGCCTCGAGGCTGTGCACCAGGCGCTCGCTTTCATAGGCCACCGCTATGGTAGCCACCGCCAGAACCAGCAACGCCCGCTCTGCGCTCCAGGTGGCGCGTTCGTGGGTGACCGCTTCCTCGCCAAACAGATCCCGGTGCGTCTTCAGGCTGAACAATAGCCCCAGGAGGTAAGTAGCCAGCAGCACTACGCTAACGCCCAGCCCGAGATAGCGCGCGGGCGCCGCCATGCTCTCCTCGCCCGCGTGCAGCTCCGGTCGCAAGCCGCTGAACAGTGCGGGCAACACCAGCGCGGCGGCGGACAGGACCAACATGTTGGCGTGCATGCCCGCCGCGGTTCGGTTGAAGGTTTGGCGCTCGCGGCCCATGCCGCCCAGCAACACGGCCAGACCCAGCACCAGCAGAATATTCCCGATAATCGAGCCGGCAATAGAAGCCTGAACAACCGCTATCTTACCCGCCCGCAGCGCGAAGATCGTGATAATCAGCTCGGCGGCGTTGCCGAACGTGGCGTTCAGGAGGCCACCCAGGTTCGGACCCATCCGCCGTGCCAGTTCCTCGGTGGCCTCCCCCATCAGTCCGGCCAGGGGCAGAATTGCCAGACATGCGACGGCGAACACCAGCCAGCCTGGCGCTCCCGGCCAGAGATGGAGCGCCAGGCTGATGGGCACAAAGACGAGCAGCGCGCGCACAGCGGACATCACCAGCCCAGCGCCAGCCGAGCCACGAAGAAGCCAGTGATCAGCAGGACGCAAAGCAGGTTCATCTGCTCCCGGTTGGCAAACGCCTGGCGCAGCGCAAACTGGCGCTCTCCCCGTAGCGCTGCTCCCGGGCGGGGCACGAAGCGCGCCACCCGGGCGCTGTAGGCGCGGTACTCGTCGCCATACAGCTTGAGCAGAACCTGCTCCTCCACCACCACTGCGGCGCCGTGCACCACGAAGAAGACCGGCATCCCCAGCACGTAGCTCTGCCAGCGCCCCGACATAGCGCAGTAGCCCATCGCCAGGAAGAAGCTTCCCACGTAGAGAGGATGCCGCACCCAGGCGTAGGGCCCACCCGTGGTCAGGGTGCGTGTCTTGCGCAGCGTGCCGCTGGCCCAGATGCGAATCCCCTCTCCCACGACGCACAGAATTACCCCGACCACAAACGCTGACAGCCGGGGCTGGGAAAAGGCGAGGATGAGGAGGATAGAGATTAGGAGGATAAACGTGCGGCGCCGGTACAGCAGAGCCACCAGCGGGTGGGGGGTCACGATTTCGTAGAACTTGCGAGGACGCTCCAGGCCATTTCCGCCGCTCGCCGCACGGCGCCCGGCGGCCCCAGCTGGGCTCTCACCGCCGCCAGTGCGCGGCGCATCGGCGCCGCCGTCTCCGGCTGCAGCAGCCACGGCGAGACCCACTCCGCGATCGCCGTGGGGCTGGCCGCCTTCTGGATCAGCTCCGGGCAGATGGGGGCGTCGGCGATAATATTGGGCATCCCGATGAACCGAATCCGTTTCCGGTGCCACAGGTTATACTCCATCTCCGCCAGGCGGGAGCCGCTGTAGACGATCACCATTGGTTTCTGGAAGCAAGCCACCTCCAGGGTCACGGTACCGCTCTTGGCCACCGCCGCGTCGCAGGCGTTCAACGCGTCGTAAATGGCGGTAGTCACTACCAGAGGCGTCTCGCCCGCCCGCAGGGAGGGGGCCGCCCCCGCCAGCGTCGCCGCCAATCCTACCACGTGCTGCGCGCCGGGCACACGCCGGCCAATTTCCGCCGCCGCTCCCGCCATTCCCGGCCAGATGTACCGCAGCTCGGCCCGCCGGCTCCCGGGCAGGTAAACCACCAGCGGGCGCTCTGGATCGAGCCCATAAGCGGCGCAGAACTCCTCCTTCGTGCGTCTGGGGTGGGCCACATCCACCAGAGGGTGACCCACGAATCGAGCGTTCACCCCCGCGCGCCGCAGGATCTCCTCCGACCAGGGAAACGGCGTGGCCACCGCGTCAGACAGATCTGCCAGGTTGCCCGCCGCCCTCGGGCTCCGGCTCCAGGAGCGCGGTGGGAAGTACCAGAAGGTCTTGATCCCAATGTGCCGCGCAAACCGCGCCAGGCGGCAGTTAAACGCCCCGAAATCTACCAGGATGATCATCCGCGGCCGACGTAGCGCCAGCCGCTCCTGGCAGATATGGAACACGCCGTGGAGGCGGAAACTGATCTTGACCGCCTCCCAAATTCCCATCGCGCCCCAGCGGGTGGAGTCGAATTCGATCCGCACCCCCGCCTCGGCCATCTGCCTGCCGCCCACTCCCCAGAAGCTCGCCCCGGAGCGCATCTCCTGCATGGCGCGGACCAGGTGAGCGGCGTTTGCGTCTCCCGAAGCCTCCCCCGCAAACACCCCGACGGATAGCTCATGCATCAGGACCGAACCTACCGGCGGCAGCCCAGAGGGCCACAAAGGCAGCTGTCCGCGGCTTGCTTCTGCCCTGTGGGAACCGGTCACTACGAGGATTCCGTGCCGCCCTCTCCCGATCCGAGCGAATCTTCGCATTCTTCCGTACGGATTGCACGGCGGCTGTGCGATGAGGCCCGGACCATCAGGGTTACAACTCCCCGTTGGGGCTCGGACGCCCGTCCAGGTAGAGGTCGCGCTCCCGTCCCCTCGGCCGGTTGGGATCACGCTGCCGGCCAGCGAACCCACGGCGCAACTTGCTTAGAAACTCCAGCAGGTAGTCCCGCTCGGCGCTCCATTCTACCTCGTTGCAGACGGCTTCAATCCCCTGCGCCAGGTTCAGGTTAGATCGATACAGGAGGCGGAACGCCTGCCGCAGCTCGGAGCGCACCCTGGGCGGAATTCCCGCCCGGCGCAGGCCGATGACGTTGATGTTGATCACCCCCGCCGGCCGGCCGTCCACCACCATAAACGGCGGCACGTCCTGGACTACCTTGGAAACGCCGCCGATCATCGCCAGCTTGCCGATACGAACAAACTGGTGTATGCCCACTTGGCCGCCGAACACCACCTGGTCCTCCACCTCGCAGTGGCCGCTCATCCCCATCTGGTTTGCCATAAGGATGCGGCTGCCCAGCAGGCAATTATGGCCGATATGGCAATACGCCATAATCATATTGTCATCGCCAATGCGGGTGGCCGTGTCCTCACCCGTGGCACGGTGGATGGTGACGAACTCCCGGATGATATTACGGTCTCCGATGATGAGGTGGCTGCGCTCGCCGCGAAACTTGGTATCCTGCGGCACGCCGCCGAGTACCGCACCGTGGGAGATCTGGCTATGGCGGCCGATGGTGGTGTAGGGCTCGATTACCGCGTGCGAGGCCAGGCGCGTCCCTTCTCCGATGCGCACATTGGGGCCGATCACGCAGTAGGGACCGATCTCCACCCCCGCCGCGAGGTCTGCCGTCGGATCGACGATCGCTGTGGGATGGATCCTCACCCCGCCGCCCTTCCGGATCCCTTCCTGGGAGGACGGGTCACGAATCAGGCGAGACACACTTGGCCTCCCTTTCCGGCCGCGTGAGGCAGTAGGAGAGCTCTCCTTCGGCCACCAGTTGCCCGCCCACACGGCCTTCGGCGCGGACGCGACCGAAGGCGCCCCGATGCCAGAGGACTTCTACGTCGATGATCACGGAATCGCCCGGGTAGACAGGCCGGCGAAACCGCACCTTGTCCATGCCGGCGAAGTAGGCGCGGTTCCCCTCATACGCCGGCAGGCTCATGAGGATGACGCCGCCCACCTGCGCCATCGCCTCGATGATCAGTACGCCGGGCATGATCGGCTCGCCGGGAAAATGTCCCTGGAAGAACGCCTCGTTAATGGTGACGTTTTTTAAGCCACGCGCGCGCTTGCCAGGCTCCAGCTCGAGGATACGATCTACCAGGAGGAAAGGGTAGCGGTGCGGAAGCAGGTTAATGATCTCCTCAACCTTCAACATCGGCCTGTCTCCGGATCTGTTCGGCCGCAGCGAGATGCAACGCGTGGCCCGCTTTGATGGCCACGACGCAGGCGTTCAGGCGTCCACCCACCAGAGCCAGATCGCCAAGCAGATCCAGCGCCTTGTGCCGTGCCAGCTCGTTGGCGAAGCGCAACGGGGTGCTGGGGCCTTCGTCGAACAGGACGATAGTGTTGGCAAGCGAGCCCCCGCCTCCCAGACCCGCGGCTTGAATTGCCGGAATCCAATCTGCGAAACAGAAGGTCCGCGCCGGGGCCAGCTCGCGCACGAATGGCGGCTCTGGATCCTCGGGAACGATCGCCCCTGCGGGTGCGTGCAGTGCCGCCGCCAGCTCTTCCGCCGGGCCGCCCACCGACGTAGTCACTAGCGATACGAGGTGGGGGGTGGGGGGCCGATCAAACGCGTAGGCGTAGGCCTGCGCCCGGCCGTGCTCCCGCCCGTAATCCACTCCCGCCGCCACCGTGAGCCCATCCGCGGGCACCGCGATCACGTGGCGATCCCCATCCGACACCCACACCGGTTCGTGCAGCGTGATGCGCCGGATGGGCGCTTCCTGGGGAACGATTCCCGCTCGCAGGAGGGCGCGGGCGAACGGCAGGGCGCTCCCATCCATCGCCGGGATCTCCGGGCCTTCCACCTCCACCCGGAGGTTATCAATCCCTACCCCCGCCACCGCCGCCAGCAGGTGCTCCACGGTCATCACCTGCGTACCGCGGTTGGCTAGCGCGCTGCAGCGGGGGCTAACGTCAATCTGCTCCACCCGTGCAGGGATCGCCGTCCCGTCACGGATGAATACGATCCCGTTATCCTCCGCGGCAGGAAGCAGGCGCACACTTACCGCACGGCCGGTGTGAAGTCCGGTGCCTGCCAGCGTCACAGGGCGGGAAATGGTGTGCTGGCGAGGAAGGCGCGCGAAAGAGCCTGGCGGGCTAGACGCCATAACGCTCAATCATATCCTTCCGCCGGGTCGGGCGTCAACCGGGCATTCGATAGGCGGCAATGCGTAGATGGGGCCACCTGTGAAGAGACGATGAACCGGAGAGATGCATAAACTTGTCTGAGCACGCTCGCTTCCTTTGTGCTTCTGTTCCCTCGCTCCGTCGCCCCTTCGTCCCTCTTTTCCCCGTCTGCTCATTCCATAGCGTTATGGCGGCGGTTCCGCATCCGCACCTCGCTAGCTGCAGGCCGGCTTATGTTACCACGCATGCATACCGATTCCTCCGTCGGTTGGTATCACGCCTATCGATAGATTACTCGCCTGGCCCTGTCACGCTCCGGTTGAGGAACCCATGCCCGCTACTGGCCAACGCTCCTCCTCGGTGGCGGGCGGAGGGTGATCCACGCGAATCATCCGCCCCCCCTCTACCAGCCGGAATCGGACTCCCCGCCAGGATACCTGGTTGCCCAGCCAGCTGCAAACCCAGAGGCCAATGTTCAGCAGGTCGCTCACCGGTAGGAGCCAGAACCACCGCCGGAGCTCCCGGTGACCCAGAACGCGTACGGCAATCTGCCCCGCGGCCAGCCAGCGGCAGAACTGCTGCGCACCGAATACCAGCCAGCCAGCGGGTGAGCATCGCGTGGCCAGGAAGTAGGCCAGGCCAAAAAAGGTACTATGTGTTATGATGCTGGCCAAGTAGCCGTGTGGCCGGCAGATGCGCACCGTGCGGGACCATCGCAGCAGGCGCGCGAAGGCGGGACCGAAACCGGCATTGGCAGTGACGCTCTCCACCACATAGGTGGATACAACCACGCGGTAGCCTAGCACGGCGGCCCGGTTTCCCAGCTGGAAATCATCCGCAAGATAATCCGCGATGGCGGAGAAGCCACCGATCTCTTTCAACACCGACCGCCGCAACGCGATCGCCGCTCCAAACGCGAAGTCTACCCGGCCGAAATCGGCGGCAAAGAAGACCCCCGGCAGGAAGACCGTGCTGATGGAGAGCGCCTCCAGCGCGGCGGGAAGCGAGCGCAGCGATACCCCGTTGTACGGGCAGGTAACCAGCCCTACCCGCGGCGTCCGCAGCGGGGCAACCACCCGCGCCAGAAACTCGGGCCCCACGCGCACGTCACTATCGGCAATGACCAGAACCTCATGCCGCGCGTGGCGCACCAGGTTGTGCAAGTTGCAGACCTTCAGATTGGCCCCGATGCGTGACTCGTCGATGATCAAGCGAATTGGGACCTCGGGACAGGCGCTCTGCAGGTCCCGAATCACGGGAATGGCGGGATCGCGCGGATCCTGCACACCAAACAAGATTTCGTACTGCAGGTACTCCTGGCGGCAAAAGGAAAGGAAGTTTGCAAATGCATGTGGATCTGCGCCCCGCACCGGCTTCAGAATGGAAACTGGTGGCGTCCACGCGCCCGGCTGGCCCTGCTGCTGGCGGTGGAAGCGGCCCGCGGCCAGGATGCCCAGCAGGTGGTATACAATCCCCGCCAGGCAGCCGGCGAGAAACAACCCCTGAATCAGGGTCATGCCATCCACGCGCATGGCTAGCGATTTCGCACGACCAGGGCCATCCCCGCGACGATCAAGAGCGTCCCAATCCAGCGGCTCGGCATCACCCGTTCCCCAAGATGCGCGCTGGCCAGCCAGGCGGTCAAAATGAAACTGACCGCCGACGTCGGCGCCACCAGGCTAACATCCGCCCACGAGAGAGCCACCGCGAAGCTGAAGAAGTAGATCGCCAGCAAGCCGATCCCCGCCCACACCGTGCCGTTGCCGAAGAACCGGACTGCCGCACCCCAAACGTCCCCCAGGCACCGGATCTCCAGCGGCCCTATCTGGTCCACCCCTCGCTTCAGCGTTACATCTCCCAGCGCCGCGCTGGCGATCATCACCAGGAGGGCGACCGCTAGCTTCAGGGACATCGCACAGCTCCAGCGTCTGGTAAGCACCTCTCTCCACGCGATGGGTCTGCAGCACCACCCGCGAGTGCAGACGGCAGAGGGCGGCGCGCAACCGGTGATCCCGAAAGCCTTCGGGACTGGTGTAAGTGGACGCGGGAGAGCGGCGGTCTGTTACGGCAAAGAGGGCCAGTAGCACCGCAATTTCTTGGCCCGCTGACAGGGCTTCTGGCGAACAATCGTATCTCAGCCCTGGAAGGAATCGCCTGGATTAGGAAACGCCCATCCCGCCTCACGAGCCGGTGCACGGCTCGCGCCGAGCAGGCAGCACCGCGCCCGCGCGGCGAGGGAGCTCCCCGAGTGCAGTTCTGCCGCCCGCTGGCGCGCTCCTCCCCTGCCGACTGCCGCCCGCACGGGCTGTGGCCCAAGCAATCAAGACGCCGACAAATAGCTCGTGGGTAGTCAGCGTGCCAGGGTCTGCGGAGAGCGCCCGCGACCCACCGTCCGCCCCTGCCGCGGTGCGGGAAGCTGCATGAAACCTTTTTACGAGCTGCCGATTGGATCCCGGCGGTTCCTCCTCGCCGTCTGCGCGCTGGGCGCGGCGAGCGTGGTTCCGTTCGAGGCCCCCTGGCTGCAGATGGCGGGGATGCTCGTCGCCGGGCTGGCCGTCTGGGCCACCCATGCCGCCTTCCACCGCCATTGTCGCCGGCGCCGGCAGCTGCACCAGATGAACGACTGGCTCGTCTCCTGCCTGGCGCTGGCCATTGATGCCCGCGACCCTGCCACCACCGGGCACAAGCAGCGGGTGTGCTACTATGCTACTGAGGTGGCGCGCCGCCTGGGGCTGGCCGGTAAGGATGCGGATGCCGTCCGCATCGCCGCCATCCTGCACGACATTGGCAAGCTGGGCATCCCTGATTCCATCCTCCTGAAGCCCGACAAGTTGTCCCCAAAGGAGTACGCCCTGGCACGGCGCCACGTGGAGATTGGCAACGCAATTCTGCAGCCGGTGCCATTCGAAGGGCCGGTGGTGTCGATCATCCGCTCCCACCACGAGCGCTGGGATGGCCGGGGCTATCCGGTGGGCTTGAGCGGCGAACAGATCCCGCTGGGAGCGCGCATCGTGGCGGTGGTGGATGTGTTTGACGCGCTGACATCCGATCGACCCTACCGCCGCGCGTTAAGCCGTGAGACGGCGTTCGATTTTCTCCGCGAGCGCGCCGGCTCCCACTTCGATCCGCGCGTGGTGCAGGCGCTCCTCGAGGTGGAACCGCACCGCGAAGATCAGTGCGGATCGGCCTGGCAAATCGGGGCCCTGCTTCCCGAGGTAGAAGAATCTTCGCCGCCGGGCGCTCAATTCGCCTACCGCGAGATCGCCCGCGTAAACGAGGAGCTGTACGCGCTGTGGGAGGTCTCCCACGGAGTGCCCTGCATCCTGAGCCTGGGGAATGTGCTCGCGCTGTCCCTGGAGAAGGCACAGAGTCTGGTTGGTTTTACCACCGGGGTCATCTTCTTGCGATCGGACGACGCGCCCGAAGTGCGGGCCGCGCGGGTGGTGGGGCGATACGAGGATCGCCTGGCGGGGATGGCCATCCGGCTGGGCGAAGGGAGCAGCGGCCTGGCTGCCTTGAACGGGATCGTCCTGGTGAACGTTTCACCCAGCCAGGACCTGGGCCGGCGCGCTTTCCCAGGAGAGACGCTGGATCTGGGTGCTGCGCTCGTCGTACCCTTACGAGCCGGAGAATGCATTCTGGGGACTATCAGTCTGTATCATACGGATTACAACCACTTCACCGAGGTCCACGTCCGCCGGCTGACAATAATCGCGGAGCACGCCGCGCTGGCAATTGAGAACGCGCGCGAGTACGAGCGGACCCGGCTTCTGGCGCTCACCGATCCGCTGACCGGCTTGCCCAGCGCACGCTATCTCGGCTGTTACCTGGAGCAGGCGTTGCTCGCCCGTACGGGCCCGCTGGCAATCCTCCTGCTGGACTGTGACGGGCTACGAGAGATCAACGAACGGTTTGGCTACGCGGAGGGCAACCGGGCGTTGAGAATGGTAGCGCGGTTAGTGCAGATGGAGTTGCGCGAGCGCGACCTTCAGGTGCGCTACGGCGGGGATGCGTTCGTCCTCGTGCTGCCGGGGGTGGCGGCAGCGGCTGCGCGCCGCCTGGCGGAGCGGCTCCGACAGGTTGTGGACGCCGCCACCTGCCTGACGGACATCGGGGAGCGCTACTCCATTGGCGTGAGCATCGGCCTGGCTATGTATCCCGAGGATGGAGGAGACCCCCGCGCGCTGCTCGCTGCCGCTGGTGCCCGGATGTGTGAGGACAAGGCCGCGCGTCGCCCCGCACGGGTGGGCGTGGCGGCCTGATCGGCCGGCCTTCGGTGGCCCTCATTATCCAGGGGCATTGTGGGACGGCCTGCCTGACTCATCTTCTGCCGCGCGCAAGGATCGCGATGATCCAATGCGGCGGGGTGCGCGTCAGGATTTTGCGTAAGGCTGGGCTCGACGGATCTTCCGCCGCCCCTCCAGGGCGGAATCCGCCT
>JACQGL010000226.1 GCA_016199525.1 Armatimonadota bacterium | reverse complement strand
GTGGTGAGATCGAGCGCCCGCAGTTCGTCCCGCACGGGATCCGTTTCCGGCTCGAAGAGGGTGAGCTGGACCTTCTCCCGCTTCTCCTGGATGCGCGCCTGGGAGGAGGGGACGCCCCCGTTGCGGCTCTGCGCTTCCAGGTCTGTCAGCACCTCCCGCGCGCGGGCAATCACCTCGTCGGGCAGGCCCGCCAGACGCGCCACCTGGATGCCGTAGCTGCGATCCGTCCCCCCGGGGACGATCTTGCGCAGCCAGACGATGTGGTGGCCCTCCTCCTTCACCGCCACGCGGTAGTTCTTCACGCCGGGGAGGCGATCCGCCAGATCGTTCAGATGGTGATAGTGGGTGGCGAACAGCGTCTTGCAGCCGATCTGCTGCAGATGCTCCGCCTCTGCCCAGGCGTTGCTGAGGCCGTCGTAGGTGCTCGTGCCGCGGCCGATCTCGTCCAGGATGACCAGGCTGCGCTCGGTAGCGTGGTGGAGGATGCTGGCCGTCTCGGTCATCTCCACCATAAAGGTGCTCTGGCCGCTGGCCAGGTCATCATGCGCACCCACGCGGGTAAAGATACGATCCACTATGCCGATGTGCGCCGCATCCGCGGGCACGAAGCAGCCCGCCTGCGCGAGGAGGACAATGAGCGCCACCTGTCGCAGATAGGTGGACTTGCCCGCCATGTTGGGGCCGGTAATGATCAGCAGCCGGTGATCACGATCATCGAGCAGGCCGTCGTTGGGCACGAACGGCTCCTCGCCAAACTTCTCCACCACCGGGTGGCGGCCGTTGCGGAGCTCGATGACCGGCCCATCATCCACCACCGGACGGCAGAAGCCGAGGCGCACGGAGGTTTCGGCAAAGGCGGCCAGAGCATCCAGCTCCGCTACCGCCGTGGCGACTGCCAGGATGCGCGCCGCCTCCCGGCCCATAGCATCGCGCACCTCCGCAAACAGGTGCGCCTCCATCTCCTGGATCTTCTCCTCCGCGCCGGTGACCGTCGCCTCCTGTTCTTTGAGTTCGGGAGTGATGTAGCGCTCGGCGTTGGCGGTGGTCTGCTTGCGGTGGTAATTGGCGGGGACGAGGGGCACGTTCGGCCTGGTGACCTCGATGTAGTAGCCGAACACGGCATTGTAACCAACCTTCAGGCTCTTGATACCGGTACGCTCGCGCTCGGTAGCTTCCAGGTTGGCGATCCACTCCTTCCCCTCGGCGACGGCGCGGCGCAGGTCGTCCAGGGCAGGGGAGTAGCCGGGGCGGATGATGCCGCCGTCCCGCACCAGGGGCGGGGGTTCATCCACCAGGGCACGGCAGAGGTGCTCGTGCAGGTCGGAAAGCAGTTCCAGGCGGGCGGCGACCTCCTGGAGGAGGCCCACCGTGCCACGCTCCACCAGGGCGCGCAGCTCGGGCAGGAGGGCGAGGGAGCGCCGGAGGGCGCCCAGATCGCGCGGAGTGGCGGTACCGGTGGCGGCACGGCTGGCGAGGCGTTCCAGATCGGCGCACTGCTGCAGGCGCTCGCGCACATCGCCGCGCCGCAGCGCATCCCCCGCCAGCTGCTCCACGGCGTCGAGGCGGGCGTTGATCGCCACGGGATCGAGAAGGGGGCGCTCCAGCCAGCGGCGCAGCAGACGCGCGCCCATCGGTGTGGCGGTGCAATCAATGAGGCCCAGGAGGCTGCGTGCGCGGCCGCCATCCCACAGCGCCTGGGTCACCTCCAGGTTCCGACGGGCGGTGGCGTCCAGCACCATGAAGCCGTCCAGTGAGTAGGTGGTGAGCGATCGCAGATGCCGCGCCGCTTCCATCCCGACTTTGTCAGGATGCAGGTAGCCCAGGATCACCGCGGCGGCCTCGATGGCCAGGGGCATCTCTTCACAGCCGAAGCCCCGCAGGCTCTGCACGCCGAGGTGCTGCAGGAGCGTCTCGCGGGCGGAACGGCGAGGAAACGCCTCCGCGGGAAGGGGCGTCACCGTCCACCCCGACGGCGTCGGGGGCGTCAGCCAGGGCTCGGACGCGGCGCGCTCGGGCAGCAGCAGCTCCCGCGGCGCGAGGCGCTCCAGCTCCTCCAACAGCCGGAGGGCGGGGCTGGGGCCATGCACCTCCGTCACCGCGAACTCGCCTGTCGAAACGTCTGCCACCGCCAGGCCCCAGGCCGCGTCCGCCAGCTCTTTGCTGCTGGGGACCGCCGCCACCAGGAAGTTATTCGCCTTCGCCTCGAGCATGCTGTCTTCAAGGACAGTGCCCGGGGTCACTACGCGGGTGACCTTGCGGCGGACCAGGCCCTTGGCGAAGCGAGGGTCCTCTACCTGGTCGCAGATTGCCACACGGTGGCCGGCGGCGATCAGGCGCGCCACGTAGCGCTCCGCGGCGTGGAACGGGATGCCTGCCATCGGCACGCGCTCCCCGCCCGCGCCGGGGCGGCTGGTGAGGACGATGTCGAGCGCCTGCGCCGTCACCGTCGCGTCGTCGTAGAACGTCTCGTAGAAGTCCCCGAGGCGGAACAGAAGGAGAACGTCGGGGTACTGCTTCTTGATCTCCCAGTACTGGCGGAACAGGGGCGTAAGATTATCGGACATCGAGGCTTACCGGTCGTTGAGGCGTGGGCAGGTTGATAGGTCCAACGGCACACGGCATGTCCAGGCGTCTTCCCATGTCCAGGCGTCTTCCACGGTCATTATAAACCAGATAGGTGAGGAACGGAATCCGCGGGTACGGCCGGTGGCGCAGGCTTCCAGCCCGCACTGGGTGTGGTAAACCCGGCGGGTAAGGATGCCTGGCGCTACCGGGCTGTGGCGTGCTAAGTGCGCGCTGGCGCATCGGAGGGCGCTTCATAAGGCTTGGAGGGAAACACGATCGGTGCGGACGGGCCGTGCATGTGCCTGGGGACCGAGTTGCTAGAGCGTGTTATGAACTCCGAGCGGTCCCGGCAGCCCGC
>JACQGL010000206.1 GCA_016199525.1 Armatimonadota bacterium | reverse complement strand
TAGCGGCGCGCCGCCTCGCCGGTTACCCAGCGGGAATCGCCCGCGCGGGTAGCAACCTTGCCGTCCAGGGTCATGGCCATCTTCAGGGTCACGAACGGTAGGCCAGTGAGGTGGCGCCTGATGAACGCCTCGTTCTGGCGGCGCGCTTCCCGCTCCAGGAGGCCGCACTCGACGGTGATGGCCGCGGCAGCCAGCCGCGCCAACCCGCCACCGTTCACGGAGGGGTTCGGATCTCGGGTGGCGGCCACCACACGCGCCACGCCCGCCTGGATCAGCGCTTCGGTACACGCGGGAGTGCGGCCCTGGTGACAGCAGGGCTCCAGGGTTACGTAGAGATCGGCGCCGCGAGCGGCGCCCGCCGCCTGACGCAGAGCCACCACCTCGGCGTGCGGCTCTCCGGCGCGCATGTGGTAACCCTCGCCCACCACGCAGCCGTGCCGCACAAGAACCGCGCCGACCATCGGGTTCGGCGCGGTACGGCCCCGGGCGCGTTCTGCCAGCGCCAGCGCGCGCCGCATGTACTTCTCTTCTTCAGGCCGAGGCGTCCCCATTCTCCGGTCCGCCCGGACGCGCCAGGTTCCGGACTATCTCCTTGCGCCACCGCGCGTACTGGCGCGCCACGAACTTCATCTCCTGGATGGCCAGGAACGGCGGCACGAACACCAGCAGGCACGCCGTGGACAGGTAGGCCAGTGTGAACCAGGTGTAGTGAACCCTCCCGCCGGGCCGCACCACGGCGTCCAGAAACAGCCACATCAGCAGGTCAATCTCCAGGACCACGCCTACGGCCATCCGCCGCCAGAACTGCTCCACGGCCAGCGAGCGGCGGCGGCGCGTCCATCGCCAGACTTCCCACAGCATCGCCGCTGCGAACGCCGTCATGCCGCAGAGGATGGCCACTTTGGCGCCAACGGGTACCATGGCAGATTTCCCGTCCGGCGGCTGGATCGCTCAGACTCTCATCTGGGGAAGCCGGCAGGCGGAGCGCACGTCCCGCACGGCGGCGCGGATACCGTCCTGATGGTCCCACAGGGCGGAACCCACCACCAGGACATCCGCACCCGCCTCGCAGACCACGGGAGCCGTCTCGGGATTGATACCGCCGTCCACCTGGAGGCGGGCCGGCGAACCAGCGGCATCCAGTAGTTCGCGGGCGCGCCGAATCTTGGGCAGCATCCCGGCGATAAACGATTGCCCCCCGAACCCCGGGTTGACGGTCATGATGAGCAGCAGATCCAGGTCACCAAGGATATTCTCCACCATTGCCAGCGGCGTGGCAGGATTCAATGCCACGCCCGGCCGGGCGCCCAGCTCCCGAATCCAGCAAAGCGTCCGGTGCAGGTGGGGGCAAACCTCGGCGTGCACAGTCACCCATTCGGCGCCCGCAGATACGTACTCGGGCAGCAAGGCATCCGGGTTCTGAACCATCAGGTGGGCGTCAAACGGAAGCGATGTATGAGTGCGGAGAGCACCGATTATGGGCGGACCGAAGGTCAGGTTCGGCACGAAGTTGCCGTCCATGACGTCGAGGTGTACCCAGTCCGCCTCGGCCCCAGTGACGGCGCGGACCGCCCTGCCCAGATCGCTCATATCCGCGTTGAGGATCGAGGCGGAGACAAGCGGGCGTGGCGTCTGAAGATTAGCGGCGCTGCTCATTATAGAGCTGCTCGTCAACGTAAACCCTGAACGTGATCTTTCCTTTATGGCCGCGTCCGGAAACCCGCGCCCGCACTTCGTCGCCTGGCGAATGGACGTTCCGGTATTCCTCGTGCTCGGTGCCGTCCTCATCGGTAACGGTAATACGAACCAGGACGGAATCACCAAACACGGTGTTCTGGAACTCGTGGGGCACCTCGCGGAGATGCACGTCGAACTCCTGCGTGGGCAGATCGCCGGTTGGCTCCTCGGGCGGCACGGGAGGACGCTCTCCGGGGGCCACCGCGTTCAGCTCCACGTCCGACGGCTCCTCAATCGGCTCCGGCCCTTTGCTCACTGTCAGATCCACTCGCGTTGCGGGCGCTACTTCCAGCCCCGCGGGTGGGTTCTGCATGATCACCTCGCTCTTGGGCACCGTTTCACTGAACTCTTCGATAATCTCCCCCGTGGTGAGACGCGCGTCGCGCAGGCGGCTCTGGGCCCGCCGCAGCGGTATTCCCTCTACGCCCGGAACAGGAATCGGCCGGCTGCCTTTACTGACGTAGAGGGTAACCTCGCTGCCCTCCTTCGCCACCGAACCCGGGCCGGGATCCTGGGAGTAGACCGTCCGCTCGGCGAACCGGTCGTTCCACTGCTCCTCGGTGCGCGGCTTGAACTTCTCCTGCTGAAGGACGCTGATCGCCTCCGCGACCGGCTTGTCCACCACGCTGGGAATCTGGCGCTCGGGTACAGGCCGTAAGATAAATTGCGCGAATACAAACGCGAACACAATCACGGCGAATATACCGACCAGACCCATCGCCAGCAGCTTCCAGCTGGGCCCCTCGTCCTCATCCACTACCGCCGGGGCGCGGCTGAAATAGCGCGGTGGTGGGACAGGCGCCACAGGACCTGCGGACGGGGGCGCCGCTCTGGCGGCCGGCGCTGGGGCTGGGGCAGGAGGGGGGGCAGGCATAGGTGACCAGTTGAGCGAGCGGCGATAAATGAGCGCCTCGCGGACGGCGCGCAGGTCTGCGAGCATCGCCCCGGGGTTGGCGTAGCGCTCCGCGGGCATCTTCTGCATCGCCTTCAGACAGATGCCATCTACCGCCACGGGGACACTCGGATCGCGCCGGCGGAGGGAGGGGGGCGGATCGTGCAGGTGCTTTGCCGCTACCGCCAGAGGCGAATCTCCCTGGTAAGGGACCGACCCCGCCAGCATCTCGAACAGGATGATGCCGAGCGCATAGGTATCCGAATGGCTGTCGGGCGCGCGCCCTTGAGCCACCTCGGGCGAGAGATAGTAAGCAGAGCGAGGCAGAGCGCTCATCTGGATGCGGGCGCTCTCCGCCAGCGCCACTCCCACCCCGAAATCGGTCAGCTTGACGTGCCCCTCGGGGGTAACGATGATGTTCTCGGGCCGCAGATCACCGTGCCCGTAGCCGGCGCTGGCCGCATATGCCAGCGCCTCCGCCACGGCTATGGTGATGTCGATGGCCACCCGCAGGGGAAACGGAGCGACACGCTGGATACGCTCCTTCAGGTTGATCCCCCGTACGAACTCAGTGACGATCACCACCGTGCCACGCTCGCGCCAGGCTTCGTAAACCGGCGCGATCCCTGGGTGCTGGAGCGCGCGGGCCGCGTTCGCCTCGCGCACCAGCCGCTCCTGGAACGCCGTTTCGGCGCCGTACTCGGGCCGTAGAATCTTGATCGCCACCGGGCGCCCCGTCCGCGTGTCCCGGCCGCGATAGGTGGTAAAGAATGCACCCTGAGCCACCTGCTCTCCCAGCTCGTAGCGGTTGTCGGGGAGCGGCGCCGCGGTGCTCGCTGCCGGGGTGGGTTGACGATCAACGCTCATGGATCACTCGGTCGGGCCAGCGCTAGCCCCTCACGGGTGGGTACCCCGTGGGGACCGGGCGCGGCAGATGGGGGATCGAATAGGGATTGCGGCACGCGGCATCTGGAGGCGGAGCACGGATACCATGTGCGGAAGACGGCGTGACAGCCCCTGGTTCCACGGCCTGGTGGATCTGCCCGCAAGTCCGCGTGCCACGTTCCGCATTCCGCGTTCCCCATGCTCTATTTTCGGCCGAATGGGCCGCCAGTGTCTTCCCCACTCGCGCCGTGGCGCCCTGGCCGGTTACCGATCGATCTCCGTGGGCCGCGAGGAACCTGAAACCGCCCTCTGCGCGGCCACCCGGCGAGCAGGTGGAGACCCAGCCCGACAAGAAGCAGACAGGCGAGCAACGCCAGAGCCGGACCGTCCAACAGATCTACGACGGCGGGCGCACGGAGGTGCTGCGCATCCAGCGGCTGCGCCAGCAGAAGCGCATAGGCCACCAGGCAGGTCACTACCCACCCCAGTGCCAGCGTACCCGCAATCAGCTCCAGCAGTGACCGTCCGTGCCGCATATTCCCCGAAGACTTGCCGAACTTCTACACGCCTGCCACTGGGGCTAATTCGATCCGGGTAGCAGGCGAACACCATCCGGTCTGGAAACCGAAAGCCCTGATGGCGACTTTACGCCAGTTACCGACTCCTGTCCTCGTCCGATGGCACGGCGCCGAGGGCGCGCACCGCCGCCCGCACCCGTGCTTCGGATACCGGCGTGACCTCCACCTCTCCGAACCGGCGGGCGAGCACAAATCGCACCTCGCCGCCGCGCGCTTTCTTATCCAGACGGGCCGCCTCCAGCAAACGTTCCTCGGGCAGGGGAGGATCCAGCCGCGTCGGCAAGCGCAGACCGTGCAACAGCGCCTCCAGGCGTTCTGTCTCCGCCCGACGCCAATCGTTGCCTCGCTCGGAAAGGAATGCGGCGCCCACCATGCCGATGGCCACGGCTTCCCCGTGGCGATACCGGCCGTAGCCGGCGACCGCCTCTATTGCGTGGCCGATCGTATGCCCAAAGTTCAAAATAGCCCGCCAGCCTGATTCACGCTCGTCGCGCGCCACCACGTCCGCTTTGATCTGGCAGCTTCGCACGACGATCCGTTCCAGAGCCGCAGGGGCGCGGGCCAGGATCTCTCCCGTTGCCCCCTCCAGGTAGGCGAACAGCTCCGCGTCCGCGATTACCCCGTTCTTGACGATCTCCGCTAATCCGGCGCGGAAGTCCTCCTCAGGGAGATCCGCCAGAGCGTCGAGATCGCACACCACCAGCCGGGGCTGGTGGAAAGCGCCCACCAGATTCTTGCCCTCTGGCAGGTCGATGGCCGTCTTTCCCCCAATGCTGGCATCCACCTGCGCCAGCAGGGTGGTTGGGATCTGGACGAAAGCCAGGCCACGCAGGTAGGTCGCCGCGGCGAAGCCCGCCAGATCACCCACCATCCCGCCGCCCAGCGCCGCCACCGTGGCGCCACGGTCGAGCGGGATCGCCGCGAAGCTCCGGTAGAGCCGCTCCAGCCCGGCGAGCGATTTGGAAGCCTCTCCCGGCGGCACCGCCAGCACGGCCACACGGTAGCCAGCGGCTTCCAGCGCGGCCTGTGCACACCGGGGCCAGCCCGCCGGAAGTCCCCCATCTACCACCAGGGCGATGGGATCGCTCACCCCCGCCGCGCGGCACAGGCTGCCCAATCGGTCGATCAGGCCGCGGCCGATCGTCACCTCATATTCTGCACCCGGGAGAGGGACGGCAACGCGCTGCATAGACGTTCGATCACCTCCTCCACGGTAAGCGCGGAGGTATCCAGCGCCAGGTCGGCCAGGGCATAGCGATCTGCCCGTTCCGCCAGAAGGCGCCGGATTTCGGCGAGCGGATCCGCCGCGCGGGAGAGCAGGGGTCGTCCCTCCCGGCGACCGACGCGCGCCAGAATCACCTCCGGGCACGCGGTGAGGCACACCAGGGGACCGGCGGCACGCAGGGCGGCCACGTTCTC
>JACQGL010000205.1 GCA_016199525.1 Armatimonadota bacterium | reverse complement strand
TCTTCAACATCCTGCTGCAATTGCTGGACGAGGGTCGGCTCACCGACGCCCACGGCCGCACCGTGAATTTCAAGAACACGGTCGTGATTATGACCAGCAACGTGGGCGCGCGGGACATCACCCAGGGGCGGGATATCGGCGGCTTCCGCGGCAGCGAGCCGCGGCAGGAACGGCAGACGGAGCGCGCTTACGAGAGCATGCGCCACCGCGTGATGGACGAGCTGAAGCGCACCTTCCGGCCCGAGTTCCTGAACCGCGTGGATGACGTGATTGTGTTCCATCAGCTCAGCCACGAGGAGATCAAGCAGATCGTGGACCTGATGCTGGCCCAGGTGAACAAGCAGCTCACCGCCCAGGGGATGGCGCTGGTGTGCACGGAAGAGGTGAAGGACCACCTGGCGCAGGAGGGGTTCGACATCGCCTACGGCGCGCGGCCGCTGCGGCGCGCGGTGCAGCGGATGATCGAGGACCCGCTTTCCGAGGAGGTCCTGCTGGGTCGGTTCAGCGATGGCGATGCGATCCGCGCCGAGCTGGTAGATGGCAAGATCATCTTCCGCAAGGCAGAGGTGCCGAAGGAGCTGTCCGACGCGGATCTGCCCGCCCTGCCCGCGGGGTAAGGCTGCGGTTCAACAGCAGCAGGATAGGCATATCATATGCAGAAGACGGGGGAGTCCGGCCGGGCTTCCCCGTCTTTTGCATTTCGGCAGGAGTGCGCTCGGTCGGTTAAGGAGGGCTCGCTGCTATGGAATGGGGACGTATAATAATCGCAGTGGCGACTCTGTGCATAGAGCGACGTCTGGATAGGCGGCCCGGCTGACCCGTACGCGAGAGGTGAGGGTTCATGGAAACAAAGGTCATCGAGTGGAATGGCCAGGAGATACCTGCCGGACTGCGTGACTTGCCCCCGGGGCGGTATCTGATCGAGCCATTAGATGAATACCTGGTGCCAACGTCGGAAGAAGATGCTGGCATCGTGGCGGCGCTGGAGGAGATGGACGCCGGACGGGGTAGCCCAGTGGAGGAGGTGGTGAACAGAGCGCGCGCTATCCTGGGCGGGGGAGCCAGGTAGCTGCTCGCATGGCTTATCACCGGAGGCAAAGGTCAATCCCCCTCACTGAGAAGCGAATCTGTAGCGGGTGACATGGAAACGAGCAACTCCGCCGTCTGCATCTACTGCCTTCAGGAGAAACCGGTCGGTAGCTTTGACAGAGAGCACGTACTGCCCAGGGCCCTGCTTCCAGAAGGCTTCGGGCAGAGCCTTACGCTCATCCGTATGGTCTGCCGGGACTGCAACCACTACCTGGGGGCGAAGCTGGTGAGCTACCTGAGCCACGACAGCTTCGAGGCCGTGTTGCGTCTCAAGTACGGTGTGAGAGGGCCTGGGAAGGCCAGCGATCTGAAGTACGACCGCATTGAGTTCCGTCTCGCGGGCCCTGCACCGTGGGGAGGAGTGCGAATGCACCTAAGGGACGAGCAGGGGCGCCTCATGCGCGACGTGTTGCCGCAAGTGGGTTTCCGACGCGAAGGCGAAACTTGCTGGACTTACGTCCTGGTGAGCGAGCTGCGCGAGCCCAAGCACCCGGTTCCGGCGCCTCTAGCCCGGGAGAGGAGCATCCAGGTTGTTGCGACTCCGGAGGTCACCGCCGACGAGATAGACGAGATACTGGAGCTGCTGGCGACGCACGGCGTAACGTTCCACCCTGAAGGCGAGTCGCCAGTTTATCCGTACAGGCTGGGGGACCAAGAGGACCTGGATCTGACCTGTGACTTCGATGTGATCCTGCAGCGCGGCGTCGCCTACATCGCCTTCAACTACCTGGCATATGTGGCTTGTAGCGAGTTCGCGCGGCGGCCTGACTTCAACGCGGTTCGAGAGTTCATCCGTTATGGGACGAAGCCAGACTACCAGATCGTGGACGTGACCGATACCCCAGTCCTGTTCGGGGATACGCCTACGCTCCGACAGACAAACGGGCACCTGGTAACAGTGGGGTGGTCCGATGATGTAGGCGCACTCAGCAGCAGTGTGAGCCTGTTTAACCATCTCACTTACAGAATCACCCTATGTCGGCGGTTCCCAGGCATCTGGCGGCCGGTGCGTAGCGGCCACCACTTCGATATCGACAACAAGCAGGTCTGCAGGATGGGTTACCTTTAGGTTCCAAACGCAGATGCAACCGGGATGGCCACGGGAGAATCCGTATGTTGACCACAGAGGACGGCATCGATCAGATCGTCCGGCTCGGGGAGGCGATCTACCAACGGGAGATACGTCCCAAGGTTGAGGACCAGCACCGGGGCGAGTTCCTCGCGCTGGACGTGGAGAGCGGTGATTACGCTATCGGTGCGGACGAACTGACTGCCGTCCGTAACCTCAGGGTTAGGAGGCCTGGCGTCGTTCCCTACATCGTGCGCATCGGGCACCCGACAGCGGCCGTGATAGGTGGACATCTCCAGGAGCCGCAGCCGTGATCACTGGGGAGGTCACCCCTGACAGGAGCGCGGTCATCCGCCTGCTCGTGCGGGGCCCGGCAGGGCGAGAGGAGCAGGTCGATGCGGTGATCGACACAGGCTTCAACCGGTACCTGACACTGCCTGCGTCCGTAGTAACGGGCCTCGGCTTGCCCCCCGTGGGGCTGTCGCAGGCCAGGCTGGCAGACGGCACGGTACGGAGCATCGCGAGCTTCGAGGCGACGATCGTGTGGGACGGGCGCGACCGCGTCGTGCCGATCCTGACGACGGGCGGTGCTGTGCTTGTAGGCATGGCGCTGCTCTACGGGAGCGAGTTGCGTGTCCAGGTGGTGGACGGTGGCGACGTGATCATCGAAGCGCTCGGATAGGGGCGCCCGCGACGGGCGGCGCCGGGGACCCCGGGAGGCGAAGCGGGGTGACCCGGTGAGCGAAGCGCACGATCCTGACCTGGAGCCGATCCTGGCCGACATCCGCGCGGGTGTGATCCCCAAACGCGAGTGCGCGCCCAGCAGCGCGTCAGGGCAGTTCCCCGCCGGTGAGCAAGGCGATCCGCAGTGCCACCCGGTCCGCCGAGTTCATCCGCAGCACGCGCGCGGTGGCGCGGCCCGCAGGCGTGCGCCCGATCACCATCGCTCCGAGGATAGCGAAATGGTCGTCCCAGCGGTCTCTGCGCGGGTGGAACAGCCGGACGACTTCCCCGGTCTCGGGGTCGACGCCGGTGAGGTTCGGTCCCTTGTGCAGGTTGCAGTGATGGCAGGAGAGGGCGAGGTTAGCGATATCACCTCCCCCGCCGTGCTGCCGGGGGACGATGTGCTCGATGTGGAACCGGTGGAAGGGCAGGTGCTCCTGGCGCAGGTGGCAGTACTCACACCGGTCACCCGCGCGTTCGCGCACCAGAGCCCGGGTGACGGCGTCCATCAGGAGCCGCTACGGGCGAGAAGCGACCGGGCCTTAGCCTGGAGGATCGCCACGAAGTCCCCGGCCAGCACATAGGTCTCGTACTCGGCGCGCTCATCGAGAGTCAGCTGACCCTCGGCGCACTTGTCCGCGAGTTCCTCGATACGCGCCTGCGCGACCGGGTCAGCGCGCAGCTCCACCAGCTGCCGCGCCACCTCCGGCGTGAGGCACCGACCGATCGGGTCGAGGATCCGATCCAGAACACCCGTTGGGGATCCGCTCTGCATGGTACACCCAGTATACCTGCTGCGATCGTCTAGCGCAACGGCTGCCGTAACGCCCGCTCCCGCTCCCCCTCACCCTGCTTCCCCAATCGCCTGCACCGCCGCCGGGTGCTCCAGGGAGGAGCGGTGGCCCGATCAGCTGCCCGGACCCTCACGGGAGAACCAGGAACGAGGCCGTTGGATCGGTGCAGAACTGCTCAATGTCGGTGTAACGGTCCCTTAAGACCTGTTCGATCTCTTTGGTAGAGCAGTTGCCAAGCCGGATCCAGACAACTTTGGGCGGGAATCCGAAGAGGAAGCTGTGCTGGCGGAAATCCGAGTCCTTCGATACGATCACTAACCCCTCGCCACGAGCGTAGTCCCACACCGCCTGATCGGTGGCGCTCTGGAGTCCCACGTCCCAAACGTGCAGGGAACCGGGATATAGGTCGGTGAGCGCACGAGCCAGCCGTGCGGGTAGATTCTGGTCGAGTAGCAGTCTCACAGGCATGCGCAGACCAGTCTCCGTTCGCGGTCGGCGGCAAACGCCAGGCAGGCACGGATATCTTCGATCGTCAGGTCCGGAAAGTCAGCCAGGATCTCCTGCTCACTCATGCCCGACGCGAGGTATTCCAGTATGTCGTATACGGTAATCCGCAGTCCGCGGATACAGGGCTTGCCACCACGCTTACCTGGTTCAATCGTGATCCGCATCCGGTAGTCCATCGGGCTTCTCCTCTCGCCAGTGAGCGATGCGCCATTTCATATTAACCCCCTGTCTGTCCTGCCGGCAAGGTCCGGCCATCGCCTGCCTGCTGAGCGACTGCCTCACCTCGCTTCCCCAATCGCCGCCACCGCCGCCGGGTTCTCCAGGGAGGAGAGATCTCCCAGGTCGGACTGGCCCAGGTACCGCGCGCGGATGACCCGCCGCAGCACCTTGGCGTTGCGCGTCTTGGGCAGGTCGCGCACGAACAGGACGCGATCCGGCCGGAGCGGCCTGCCCAGCACGGCGGCTACCTGATCCTGGATCTCCGTCCGCAGGGCGTCGGAGGGTTCGTGGCCGTCCTGCAGCACGGCGAACAGCACCACGCTCTCGCCCTTTACCTCGTGGGGCACGCCGATGGCCGCCGCCTCCCGCACGGCGGGATGGCGCACCGCCGCCGACTCCACCTCCGCCGGCCCCAGCCGCTTGCCCGCCACCTTGATCGTATCGTCCGAGCGGCCGAGGATGTACCAGTAACCGTCCTTGTCCACCGCCGCCCAATCGCCGTGCACCCAGGTATCCGGCCAGCGGGACCAGTAAGTCTCCAGGTAACGGCTCCCCTCCGTGGGTTCGCCCCAGAAGCCGCGCGTCATTCCGGGCCAGGGAGCGGTGATCACCAGCTCGCCCACCTCGCCGGGGGGCGCGGGCCGGCCGCGCTCATCGTACACGGCGGCGGCGATGCCCGGGACCACGGTATTGAAGCAGGTGGGCTTGAGTGGCCGCAGGGTAACGCAGCCCAGGATGCCCCCCGAAACTTCCGTGCCGCCGGAGTAGTTGATGATCGGGCAGTGGCCGCCTCCAATGCGCTCGAAGTACCACTGCCAGGGGCCCGGGTTCCACGGCTCGCCGGTGGAGCCCAGGATGCGCAGGCTGGAGAGATCCCGGCGGGCGGGCCACTCATCGCCCTGCGGCATCAGGGCACGGATGGCGGTGGGCGAGATGCCCAGGTGGGTGATCCGGTGGCGCTCGACCAGTTCCCACACCCGGTCCGGTCGGGGATAATGGGGGACCCCCTCAAAAAGCACGCAGGTAGCGCCCAGGGTCAGCGCGCCCATAATCGCCCAGGGCCCCATCATCCAGCCCAGATCCGTCATCCAGAACAGGACATCGCCCCGCTGCACATCGAAGCAGTGGGCCATGTCCTGGGTCGCCTTGATCGGGAAACCCACGTGGGCGTGTAGCGCGCCCTTAGGCCGTCCCGTGGTGCCGGAGGTATAGATGATCAGGCACGGATCTTCGCCATCAGTCCGCTCGGTGGTGCACGTATCCGGTTTTCCCTCTACCAGCTCGTCCCAGTGCACATCCCGGCGTGCATCCCAGGGCACCTCGCACCCCAGGCGAGACCACACGACCACTCGTTCCACCGCAGGCGCCTGGGCCACGGCGGCGTCGGCCTGCTCCTTCATACGCACCACGTTGCCGCGCCGCCGGAAGCCATCAGCGGTGATCAGCAGACGGCAGCCGCCGTCCACCAGGCGGGTCGCCACCGCCTCCGGCCCGTAGCCGGAGAAGATCGGCACATAGATCGCTCCGATCTTGTTGACCGCCAGTGTGGCGATCGCCGTCTCCGGAGCCATCGGCATGTAGATGCCTACCCGATCGCCCTTGCGAATGCCCATCTCCTCCCGCAACGCCCCTGCCAGGCGGCAGACCTCCCGGTCCAGCTCCGCGTAGGTCAGGCGGCGGACGTCGCCGTCGTCCCCCTCCCACACCAGAGCAACGCGGTCCCGCTCCGCGGGGTTGGTGGCCCATTTATCGACAGCGTTGTGGACGTAGTTGTACTGCCCGCCCACGAACCAGCGCGTCCACGGCAGGCCGCGGGACAGGTCCAGGACCTGGGAGTAAGGTCTGTAGAACTCTAGGCCTAAATCCTGAACAACCGCGTCCCAGAACCAGGCGAGATCTTGCTGCGACCGACGCAGGAAGAGATCGTAGTTATCCATTCCCTGAGCGTGCATAAAGCGCCAGAGGCGAGACCAGCGCAGGACGTCGTCCGTCGGCCGCCAGACGATGGGCAGGGCGGTGATGGATGCGGCAGCGGCCATCGGCGGATTCCTTTCGGAAAAGGGCATCTCTCCGGGTTCAATTATGCCCGAGAGCGGGCGCGCAAACCATCCTGGCCGCGCCCGCCCGTGCCGGCGCGCGGTAGAGCAGAACAGGAGAACGGGGGAGCGAGGTGGGGGATAGTGGGGGATGTAGATGTAGCGTTGGGCATTGAATGTCAAGGCGTTGGGAGAGCCAGTCTCGCGGCTCAATGCGAGACGCTCAGTGCCCAATGTCCTTCCGAACGCGGAACGGGGCCCAAAGAGCGTCCCTGGAACGCAGCATCCGGTGATCCCTACGCCGCCATGCGCGATCTGCAATCGGCGATCCTGGGCGCCCGCATCCGCCGCCGATAATGGAACTGATGCTGACTGGTCCGCCTGCCGAACTGCCGTATAACCGCTGGTATCACCACCTGGCGCGCGCCATTCTGCGCGGCATCATCTGGCTCGGCTACCAGATCCTCGGCCGGATGCGGGTGGAAGGCCGCCAGAATGTCCCCCGCACGGGGCCGGTGATCCTGGCGCCCAACCACATTAGCGCCGCGGACTGGCCCGCCGTCGGCCTGAGCAGCCCCCGGCCCCTGGTCTGGCTGGCAAAGCACACCCTGTTCGAGCACCCCGCCACCAGATGGTTCCTGCGCCTCTTCCACGTGTTCCCCGTACGCCGTGGGGCCGCCGACCGCGCTGCTCTGCGCCTGGCCGAGGATCTCCTGCGGCAGGGGCACGCGCTGGTGATCTTCCCCGAAGGCCGCGTGAGCCCGGACGCGCGGCTGCAGCCGCTCAAACCGGGCCTGGCCTTCGTGGCGCTGCGCACCGGGGTCCCCGTGGTGCCGGTGGCCCTGCGTGGCACGGAGCGTCTGCTTCCCTACGGTAAGCTCATCCCCCGCTTTTCGCCCCGGCCGGTGGTGGTGCGCTTCGGCGAGCCGCTACGGTTCGACGACCTCTGGCGACCGGATGAAGGCGCGGTGCCCCCACGGGAGGCGATCGATGCGGCCACAGAGCGCCTGCGCGTCGCCCTGGCGAGCCTCCTTGCCGAGACGCAGGGCGCCGGACGGGCCGAGGCGCCGCCGCGATGACATGAGGTTACGCCATGTAGGTGGTGAGCGCGCTGGCCGTGCGCTCTGCGGCGCGCGGATCGGGGCTGCGGATCGTGACCTGGCCGCTCGCGGCGACCTCGACGAGCAGGCGCGTATCTCCGGCGAATACCACCGCGCATCCCGCTCCTGCCGCCAGCCTGGCAAGCGCCCTGTGCGCCGCATCAAGACACTCCTCCGCCTCTACCAGGCAGCCGGTCCCGTCGGCGGCAATCCACAGAAGTGGCTCGGGGGCGATAACCGGCAGCACCGCCGCCAGGGCCCGGGCGGCAGCGTCCCAATCGCGTTCCCCGGTCCAGTAGCCAATCCGCTCGTCGAACGCGAACGGCACGGCCAGCGTTGCGGCGGCAGACGCAGGCCAGTCCCGTTGCTCAGGGTCCACCCCGTAGGCACGGAGGTGTGCGGCAACTTCTTCTCGATTCAGTGATTTGCTCATTACTGCGGTTGAGGCACGCGGCGTGTGTCACGGCATTGCACGGACCCTTATAAGAAGTTATGCCCCGGTCCCGCCGCAATCAGCCGCATCTTACTCACGGGCTCACCCCTTCGAACGCGGAGTGGGGGAACCTTGTAGCTCTTAATCCGCCATCCGCATTCTGCGTTTCCTGCCGCCAGCAGCCCGCTGTTGGCGTATCATGAAATGGCGGTGGCGAGGTCTGTAACCCGTCCGCTTCTTACGGCATCCAATCACCGGTAGCATTAACGCCAGGCGAAAGGCATTCAGCCGATGATGGCGGGTCCGACCCTGGAGGCCGGCCGCAAGGTGACCGTTAGCCCTGACAGCGACCTGGCCTTGGTCCAGAGTTTCCTGGACGGCAATCCGGAAGCATTCGACCGGTTGTTTCTCAAGTACCAGGACTACGTTTTCAACATCTGCCTGGGAATCCTGGGGAACCCGGACGACGCCCGCGACTGCGCCCAGGAAACGTTCGTGCGCATCTACCGGAAGGCAGGGGAATTCCGGGGTCGCGCGGCGTTCTCCACCTGGATCTACCGGATCGCAGTTAACGTGTGCGTGGGCGCCCTGCGGAAGCGACCGCGGACGGCAGTCGCCTCGCTGGAGGACGATCACGTGCGCGAGGCGCCGGATGGCAGCGCGCCGCCCTGGCACGGCCTCCAGCAGAAAGATGATGAGCGACTGGTGCGCCAGGTGGTCACCGCTCTCATACCGGATTACCGCCTGGTGCTGGTGCTGCGCTACTTTCAGGGATTGTCTTACGAAGAGATCGCCCAGGTTCTGGGCTGGACGCTGCCACAGGTCAAAATCAAGCTCCATCGGGCGCGGCGGTCCTTCGCGGCCCGCTACGCGGCCTGCCTGGAGGGGGCCGACTGTGCGGCCGACCAGGCGGCGAGCAGATCGCCATGAAGTGTAGGGATTTCGCCGGAGCGGTTGAGAGGTACCTGGACGAGACGCTGTCGCCGGCGGACGGGGAGGCGCTGCGGCACCACGCGGCGGGTTGCCCGGCGTGCGCCGCGCAGATCGAAGCGCTGGCGTGCGCGGAGCGGGCCCTGCGCTCCGTCGCCCCTCACCCCGCGCCGCCCGGGATGCTCGACGCTGTGTACGCGCGCGTTCGGCCGCAGGATCGTCCCGCGCGCCGCTTCCGGTGGGGCTGGCCGGCGGCGGCATTGGTGCCGGCGGCAGCGGCGGCGGCCTTCCTCCTGCTCCTGGGGCGCGGCGTGTCCCCGCCGGTGGGGGAGCGCTCGCTCCACGCCCGCGTGCCCGCGCTGCCCGGAGTCAGCGTTCCGCTTCCGGAAACGACCCTATCTCCGCCGCCCATCCACAGTTCGAAGACGGCGGGTAAACAAGGGCCTCACAAGACGGTCCTCAAGCCGCAACCTGTGTCACCGCCGGCTCCCGTGGCCCCGCGCCATCCTCTGCGACCCCGGCCCCGCCGGCCGGCTAGCAACGCCGAGGCACGCTCCGCGGCGGCGGCTGTGCCAGAGGAAAATCTTTCCCCCGCGCTGCTGGCCGCCTTGCAGCGGCCGGTCACGGTGGTGTTCCGGCAGGAGCCCCTGCGGGCCGTCGCCCGCCAGCTGGTAGAGGCCGCGGATGTGCCCGTGCACGTGGAGGCGCCGCCGGAGGCGCGTGTCTCGCTGCAGGCCCGGGACGCGCCACTGTGGTTTGCCCTGGAAAAGATGGCCGAACAGACGGGCGCGGTTATCGAACCAGCGGGGAACGGCGTGGCGCTCCGCGTGACCGCTCCCCGGATGGCCCAGGCGCCTCCGCCCGTGGAGCGACCGCTCCCCGCGCAACCGCAGGTCGCCGGCCAGCGGCAGATGACCAGCGTCGGGTCCCAAAAGCTTTCGGGGCGGAGTGAGGTCTGGAGCCCGCGCTTCGGTTCCCTGCCAGAGAAGGAGTTTGAGGCAAAGCCCTCACCCGATGGCGACCGTTTGATCCTCAACCGATCGCGGACTCCGGCAGCGCCCGAAGGGGCATCGGCAGAGGAATCCAGCGCGCGGAAAGGGCGGGAACCCCTCCACGATTCCGAGTTCACCGGGAGTGGGGCCGGCGGTATGTCCCCGGCGCCGCTGCCGGACGGCCTGCGGGGCGCGGCTGCGCCAGCGGCACCGAGCGGTAATGTGGGCGCTGCTGGTCCCCCCGGCCCCAGGGGTCAGGCGGCGCTCACGCCCGAGCGGCGGGAGTTGCCGGGCGCTGCGTCGGGTGAACAAGTCCCGAAAGCTTTCGAGACGCCGCGGGCCGGAGAGGGGGTGCGGGCGCGCATTGGCTGGCTGGTTCTGATCCGCGTGGGGCCGGACTGGTTCGGGGCGCTTCAGCCCCTACGAATCACAGACGGCGTGCTCCGCTACCGGCTCTGGATCAAGCGGGGGGATGGGCGGCTGGATGGTGCGGGCGCTTCTGTTCGGACGGCGGAGAGCCGGTCCGGGCCCCAGGGCGGCTCGATCCCACTGCCTGGCACTTCCCGCCGGCTGCGCTGGGCGCCGGGGGGCGAGAGCGAGATCGATCTTTTCCCCACCGGTCCCGTAGTGACGGCCCCTACGGAGCTGCGGGGCGTGCACGGGCTGGATGCGGCGGCGTCGCAGTGGATCTACTGCCAGTAACGCCGGCGGATTGGCCTCGGCCCTCGACACATCAGGGAACAGCCCGGTGCGCGCCCAGGAGGTCGCGGCACGGGTTTGCCCCTGGGTGGATGCCGGGCTCCTGCCTTCCGGAGGGAGCGAGATGATCAGCTCCTCGGGCGCCACCGGCCGCTTGCGCCGCGGTTCAGTCTGCCTCCTCGCCGACCGGGTAGCGGATAGTGACGCCGCGGGGACCCTTCGGCGTCTGGATTGTCATCGGCTGGACCAGAGGCCGGCGGCGCGAGCGGAGCCGCCGGCTGTATTGCGTGGCAAAGCACTGCACCGCCTCCAGCGCCACGGTGAGCGGCCCCAGCTCTTCCGGAGCCAGTTCGCCCGCCTGCGGCCCGCTACGGAGCGCGATGGGATAGGCCGTGGGATCGGCCAGCGGCCAGCGGTGCTCTTGCATCTCTTCCATGGCGGCAGGCAGCAAGCTTCCCAGATCTTCGTAGGTAACCGCCACCGACTCGATCGTCTCGACGACGTGCCGCAGATCCTCCTCGTCTTCCGCTGTGGTGAGATCGTAGGTCGCCTGGAGAGCCTCCCAACTGCTGTAGAGTGCCAGTCCGTAGGTTTCGCCGCCCGCCCCCATTACCGCGGCATATTGCGGTTGCGGCTCTCCCTCCCACTGGAGGGCCAGCGGATCTGAATCTGTCAACCACCGCCAGGGAGCCGCTTCGTAGAATGCCGCCGCGGCGCGGAAGAACGCCTCCACCGCCGCCTCCTGCTCGGGCGTTCGGGGCGCGTAGCCGGGAAACCCCGCCTGGGTGAGGAAGGTCTCCAGGTCGCGGAACGCCTCGTCTATCTCGGGCAGCCGTCGCGCCGCAGTAATCGCGATCCCTTGCGCCGCGGCCCACTCGCGCAGTGCCTCCCGGAGGGAGCGGTCCCGCACGCGGAGCCGCTCGGGCCGACGCGGCTTGCCGATGGCAGGAGCCTTCGTCCACTTTGCGAGTATGGCGGGCGCATCCACCTCGTCTCCGGCGGAGAGCGCCTCGGCGCCCACGACGGCGCCGCCCACCACCCCCAGGAGGACCCGCGGCAAGCCGAGTTCTCCCCGGATGGGAATAGGGAGTTCCCGCAGGTCCACTTCCCACGCCTCTCCCTGGGCCAGGGGTAGCTCGCGTTGTCGGCGGCTCATGGGATGTCCTCCGTAATTCCGGTGATCTCGCCAGCCATCAGCTGGCGTAGAAAGCAGCGTGCCTGGCGTAGCGCCTGCGCCCGGTGGCTGATGCGGTTCTTTTCCTCGGGGGAGAGTTCCGCCATGCGCTGGCCCCGCTCCGGGAGGCAGAAGATCGGATCGTAACCGAATCCGCCCGCGCCCCGCGGCTCCCGCGCGATCTGCCCCTCACAGACGCCGGTGAACGTCCACGCGCTCCCGTCCGGCGTCGCCACTGCCACCACGGCGCGGTAGCGAGCTGTGCGCCGCTCCTCGGGAACGCCGTTCATCTCCCGCAGGAGGAGCGCGTTGCGTTCCTCATCGGTGGCCCCCGGACCGCCGTAGCGACTGGAATAAACGCCGGGTCGCCCGCCCAAGACATCCACCTCCAGGCCGGAGTCGTCGGCCAGCGCCCAGGTGCCGTAGCGGGCCGCCACCGCCCGTGCCTTCAGTAGCGCGTTCTCCTCGAATGTGGTGCCTGCCTCCGGTACGTCCGGCAGGCCTGGGGGTGTTTCGAGCCACAGCGGCACATCGGCAAGGCAGGCGCGCAGTTCCCGCAGCTTGGCCGGGTTACGGGTGGCAAGGATGAGCCGATCGATGGGCACGGCGCTTCTCAACGGGAATTGCAAACTGCGGAGCAGAGACTGCCGGATTCCCCGTTCCGCGTTTCTGGCTCTTGTCTGTACCTTCGCGTGGGATGCCCGTACCCGGCTACTTGCCACCCACTTGAAGCAGAGAGGCGAGCGCCTCCTTCTGGAGGACAAACAGCTGCTGAATGCCCTCGGAGGCCAGACTCAACAGGTCGTCCATCTGCGTGCGCGTGAATGGCTCTCCTTCCGCGGTACCCTGGACTTCCACCAGCCGGCCATCGCTGGTCATCACCACGTTCATATCTACGCTGGCCTGCGAGTCTTCCTCGTAAGTGAGGTCCAGACGCAACTGGCCCTGGACAATGCCCACGCTCACGGCGGCAAGGAGATCATAGAGCGGCATCCGCTTGACTATGTTGTCACGCCGGAGCTTGCCCAGGCACTCGGCCAGAGCGACATAAGCGCCGGTTACCGAGGCGGTGCGCGTGCCCCCATCTGCCTGGAGCACGTCGCAGTCCACGATGATGGTGCGCTCGCCCAGGGTTGGCATATCCACCACGGCCCGGAGCGCGCGCCCGACCAGGCGCTGGATTTCCATGGTCCGACCGCTAGGCGTTCGGCCCACCTCCCGCGGGGTCCGCTGCCGGTTGGCACGGGGGATCATGGAATACTCGGCGGTGACCCAGCCCGTTCCCTGGCCTTTCAGGAAGGGCGGCACCTTCTCATCCACAGAGGCGGTGCAGATGACCCGCGTATCTCCCACCTCGATGAGGCACGAGCCTTCGGCGTACTTGTTGCAGCCCCGGATTAACTGGACGGGGCGGATTTGGGTCGGGTGGCGGCCATCCGGCCTGTCTGGCATAGTGGCTTACTCCAGGTGGTATTCATTTACCGGCATTATTCCCCCGCAACGCGACGCAAAGAGCACACACCAAGATGCAAAGGGGCAGAGAAGAGCTCACGCAACGGCAAGCGGATCGCTGGCCCGCGGCGTGCGGCGGGGCTACAGTCTGCCGGGTGGTTCAGCGGCGGACTTCCTTCAGGCCGCCGGCAAGGACGTATTGGCGAATTCCGGCGGCGATTCCTTGGGCGATCCGCTCGCGGAACTCCGGATCGCGGAAGCGTTGCTCGGTGGTAGGATGGCTGATGAAGCCGGTCTCCACCAGCACGGAGGGTCGGGGCGAATGGCGCAACACGTAGAGGCCGCTGCGCGGGTAGAGCACGGTATCCGGTTGAACGCCGCGATCCGGCAGCGCGATGGCCTCCCGCAGCCGGAGCTGCACACTGTCCGCCAGCCCGCGCGCTCCGGCGCGATCCTGTCGGAAGTAGGTGGAGCTGCCGGTGACCTCCGGTCGGTCGTCAATAGAATCGCAGTGTACGCTGACGAGCAGATCGGCGCGGACGGCACGAATCCAGGCGGCGCGATCTGCCGGCCGCAGCGTCGTATCCTGGTCACGAGAGAGGACGACCTCGAAGCCCGCCTTTTCCAGCAGCCGGCGCAGGCGGAGAACAATGTCCAGCGTAACGTCCTTTTCCATCAGGCCCGTGAGGCCGATGGCGCCCGAGTCCTCTCCTCCGTGGCCGGCGTCCAGGGCAATCACGACGCCCAGCTGCTGGGGCGCAGGCGGTCGGATCGCGGGCGCAATGATGCGAATACGGTAGCGGCCTGCGTCCTCGTCGGCATCCAGCTGCGCCACGGCACCCGAGGCGAGGTCGGCCACAATACGAGTGGTGGGCGGATCGTCCAGACGCTCGCCCGCGCGCACCGTCAGCAGGTCCGGTCCTGGAACCACGGCGGGGAGCACCGTGCCCCCCAGGGTGGTGTGCTCCAGATCCACGTAGAACCGCGGCCGCTCCCCTGCCAGCGTGTAGCCGGAAGCGCGGACCCCGCGGCTGGTGTGGATGACCACCTCGGCGACACGTCCGTCCCGCTTTACTTCCACTGACAGGACGTGCGCCGGCAATGCACGCGGCGCCTCGGGCAGCTCGGTCCGGGTGGGCGGCACGGGAGGAACGATGGGCGCTTCCGGTTGCGTGGGGGATGATGGCGGCGCGGGCAGCTCGGGCGCGGCGGATTGCCAGGGGAGGCCGGTTGGTGTCCCTGGTTCCTCGCCTGCGGTATGAGGCGGCTCCAGCGCGGGGATCCCGGTCGTTGTGAACTCCAGGGACACCTGGCGACCGCGTTCAGCGGTCGCCAGGCGCACTTCCCAGCGGCGCTCCAGCTCGATCTCCACGCGGGCCCCCTCGCCATCCGAGGGGAGGAAGCGCACCCGGCGGATGCCCCCGGCGGCGATCGGCAGATCTTCTTCCAGCCCCTCACAGCGGAGCCGTGGCACGTCGAGCAACACCCGTTCGGGATCGCGAAGCCGACCCCAGGTGGGCTGCTCCACCGCCGCCGAGCAGCGCAGCCGCACACAGGTCACGCCGGGGTTGATATCCACCGTGAGGCTGAGCAGTCGCGGGCCATCCCGGGAACCGCTTCGGGCGCCGTAGGCGGGAGCGCCCGCACAGATGAGCGTCCAGCAGATGAGCGTCCAGAGGCTCAGCCACGTCCAGTACCAGCCCCAGCGTCGCGCGTTCCCCACGATCCAGCGCACCTCTGCCTCCCGGGTGGGGGACGCTTGCCGGGCGGGTAGCATGGGGCCCCTCCCGACAACGTCGGGACGTCTGGGGCATAAAAAAGCGTCCGGCGAGCCGGACGCGAGCGGAAAAGTGGAGGCGCCGGGAATTGAACCCGGGTCCAAAGGGTGCGTGCGGTAGCGCCTACGAGCGTAGCCGATGTTTAAGTCTCGCGCGCGCCGTTCCATCGGCAAACCGGCCACGCGCCAGCCCGCGATTACCGCACGTGGGCTCGCGGGTGAAACCCACGCGGGCGGCCAGGATTGTCGTCGCCTCTCTTCGGGCTCCCGGCCCGGCCCTGGAGAAGCGCGCTCCCTAACTAATTAGGCAGCGTAAGCGTACGTGCCAGTGTTGGCGTTTGTTTTTTGCCGCTTTTTACGAGGCCAGCGGCGCCTCGGCTCGCAACTGCCGCCGCTATCCGCCTTTGTCGATACCCATCGCCCCCGGATAGATCCGTCCCATGCTACCCGGATGCCAGCGCCGTGTCAAGCAGCGTCCCAGGAGGGATTATGGCTGTCGCGCCGCTTGCTTGTAGACTTGCTTTTTCAACGGGCAACAGCGCGGTCTGCGGCAGATGGGTTCCTGGGCGAATCTGCCACCCTCGCTACGCCTGCGGGATTGCAGTGCGGGGTATACTGCGCCTGGCGGCGCGCTGCCGCCGGGAGGAAGCGATGGAAGAGGATGTCCTCGGACCGCGGTCCGAGATCACGGGCGCCACCTATGTAACCTGCGCGCACTGCGGGCGCCTCTACCCCGAGCGTGCGACTGTGCCGGTGGAGGCGGGAGTGCTGGAGCACGTCCGCTCTGAATACGAGAACCTGTGCCCCGATTGCATCCGGGAGCTGGAGCGCCACTATGAGGAGGAGGTGCTGACCGAGCCCGCCGAGGCGGAACCCGAGGAGGCTCCCGGGTAGGCGCTGGTCCTCGGGGAGCGGCCGTTCCCTCCGCCTCGTCTGCGCCGTAGGCGGCGGGCAAGGAGCGCGCGTCCCCCTGCCCGAATTACTCACCGGGGGAGTGCAACGTGCGGAGTGCGAAACACGGCGCGCCGCTCGCCGAGGGCGGCACGGAGAGTGGGGGGTACCAGGCGCGGGTCAAGCGCCAAGTGACGCCGCGTCTGGCGCTCCTTGCGTCGGGTTTGGTTTTGCTCGTCGTGGGACTGGCGGCCCTGCCGTCCGCTCTGCCCGCCAACCTGGCGCCGTTTGATCCCCGCGAGGGGACCGCCATTATCCTGGTGCAGGACTCCCTGCGCCGCGAGCGGGGCACTGCATTCGCGATCGCCGACGGAACCTGGCTGGTGACCGCGTTCCATGTAGTCGGTGCCGCGCTCGGGAAGGGGAGGGGCACCGCCGCGGCGGCGGTGCACGTCCTCAGCCCCTGGACAGGGGCACTGCACGAGGCCTCGTTGCGCGCCACGGACCCCGACGCCGACCTCGCCCTCCTGCGTCTGGAGAACGGCCGGCTGGCCCCACTCCCCATCGGCGAGCTGCCGGTTGAGCGCCCCGGCGCATTGCAGGCCGCGCTGGAGGGCGTCCGACTTCGCCTGCTGGGATACCCTCACGGCCTGGATGCGGATACCGGCCCCGAGGAGGCGGTGCCCGATGCCGGCGAAGGGCAGCTGGTGGAGGTGGCGCGGCAGCGGGGCCATGTCGTGCTGCTAGTGGATGGTGCGGCGGGCGTCCAGCCCGGGTGGAGCGGCGGGCCGGTGCTGCGCGCTGATACCGGGATGGTGGTCGCCGTCCTCTCGGCCACCTACCAGCCTGTCGGAGAGCCACAGGTCGCCCAGGTGGCGGCGGTGCCGGTAGCGGCGCTCAAGCCGCTGCTTGCCCGGGCAGGATGCCAGCTAGCAGATTCACCCCGCGTGGCGCCCCCGCGACCGGTGGATGCGCGGCAGCGGTTCGCGCGGCGCATCCGCGCATCCGCGCTGGAAGCTGCGGGCAACTGGCAGGCGCTCGCCGCGCTGGCGCGAGAGGTCGCCGCGGAAGGCAGCCTCGCCGAGGCTGCCTACTACCGCGGCCTGGCCGCCGCCGGGGAGCAGCGCTGGGACGAGGCGGTGGCTGCCCTGCGCGAGTCGCAATCGGATCGGGACGGGCACGGGTACCTCACCGAGCGCGCGCTGGCCGCGGCGCTCCTGCGGCAGGGGAATGCAGAAGCCGCCGTCGCGCTTGCCCAGGGGCTCGAGCAGCGCCTGCCCGCAGATGCCGAAGCGCGGCTGCTGCACGCCCGCGCCCTTCTGGCCCTGAATAGACTCGCGGAGGCGGAAGCGGTGCTGTGCCAGGCCCGGGATGCCGCCCCCGATCACCCCTGGATCCGGTTTGAACTGGCAGAACTCCAGCAGCGGCAGGGTCGCGCAGGGGAGGCGCGGCGCGAGTACGAAGCCGCTGCCAGTCTGGTTCCCGGCCGCCCGGCGTTCGCTCCGATTCGCCTGGCGCACGCGCGCGCCCTCGACGCAGCGGCGCGCTACCCCGCCGCCGAACAGGAGTACCGGATTTACCTGCGGTTCCGCCCCGAGGACGCGCGCGCCCATTTCCATCTCGCCAACGTGCTCTACAAGCGCGGGCGGAAGAAGGAAGCTCTGACAGAAGTGGACGCTGTCCTCGCGCGTGAAGCATTGCCCGGTGACGTGCGTGCCGCCGCGGAGGAACTGCGCCGGAAGCTCAATGCGCGATAGAACAGTAGGGAGAATTCCTCACCGGCGGCCCTTCGGGCCAATGGTCTTTCCCGAAAGGCGGGAGTCGGCAGATCAACGAGCTAATTGGTGGGACCGGCAGCCCGTTTCTCGTAGTCAGGTGACTATTATCGTCACCACACACCGCAGGTGTCGCTGCTACGAGCCGGGCGTGCCGTTCGTCGTCAGGCGAGTTATCGCCAGCGTCCACCGGCCGCAGGCGTCGCGGTTACGAACGGTCGTTCCGGAGGACCATCAGGCCGCGGGGTGAGGTCCCCTCGTAGAGTTCATTATGTCAGCAAGGAAACATCATCCTGCCGCACGGCACACCGCGGCCGCCGTGGCCGAAGCCGTGCCGCTTGCCTGGAGCCCGCTGTCCCTCTTCCTCCTGTGCACCGTGCCCTGGGCCATCATCTGGCTGCCGGCGGGGATCCTGGCCAGCGGCGTGCTCGCAGCCCTGAACTGGTCTCGCCTGGGCCACCCGGAGCGAGCCTGGCAGCCGCTGGCAATGGCGCTGGTAAGCTTCGCTACTCCGTTTATCGCCCAGTATGCGGGTCTGCCGGGCTTTCCGTTCGTCCACATGCTCGATCTGCGTGCCGTCGTCCTCGCGCAGATCGCCTGCTGGACGGGTCCGTCCTTCGCCCTGCACAGCCAGCGGGAAGCCTGGCTGGCGCACGTGGCCAGAGGGGGAAAGGCGGCCAGCATCGTGGCCCCACTCCTCGCGGCGGTGCCGCTGAGCATCTGGGCCATCTTCTTGCGCCTGGCCACCGTGTTTGCCACTCCTCTGCCCTGACCGCCGATGACCGCGCGCGCTGATCCCTGGCTGAACCTGGGAGTAGACATCGGCGGCACGTTCACCGACTTCGCCATCGCGGATGGGGGTACGCTGCGCATCTATAAGGTCCCCAGCACGCCGGAGGACCCCGCGCTCTCCGTCGTGCAGGGGCTGAAGGAACTGGGCCTGCCCGTGCCGCATCGCCTTGTCCACGGATCCACCGTCGCCACGAACGCCGTGCTGGAACGCCGCGGGGCGCGCGCCGCACTGCTGACCACCGCCGGCTTCCGTGACGTGCTGGAGATTGCCCGGCAGACGCGGCCGCAGCTCTACGCGCTGGCGCCCCGCAAGCCGCCGCCGCTCATTCCCCGCGCGCTCTGTTTCGAGGTGGCCGAGCGGATGGATCGGGACGGGCGGGCGCTGGTGCCGCTTTCGGAGGCGGGCCTCACGTGCGCGCTCCGCGCCGCCCGCCGCGCAGGGGCAGAATCGCTGGCGGTTTGCTTCCTGTTTTCTTTCGCCAACCCCGCGCACGAGCATCGCGCGGGGGAGCGGGCGGAGGCGCTCGGGTTCCACGTCTCGCTCTCCAGCGAGATCCTGCCGGAGTACCGGGAGTACGAGCGGGCGAGCACCACCGCCGCGAACGCCTATGTCGCCCCCGTGGTGGCGCGCTACCTGGAACGGCTGGAGACGGCACTGGCGGCGCGGGGGCTTCCGGGCGAACGTCTGCGCATCATGCAGTCCAACGGCGGGGTGCTTTCCGTAGCCGCCGCTCGCCGACAGGCCGTGCGCACCATCCTCTCCGGACCCGCGGGAGGCGTGATGGGCGCCTGGCACGTAGCGCGGCTTGCGGGGCGGGACCGGGTGCTCTCGTTCGATATGGGCGGGACTTCAACGGATGTCTCGCTGCTGGAGGGCCGGCCCACGACCACCGGCGAGGGGGAGATCGACGGGCTCCCGATCCGTGTGCCGATGCTGGAGATTCACACCGTGGGCGCGGGCGGGTCGCTGGCGTGGCGGGATGCGGGCGGCGCCCTGCGGGTGGGGCCGCAGAGTGCGGGGGCCGATCCCGGCCCCGCCGCCTACGGCAAGAGCGATCGACCCACGGTTACCGATGCCAACCTGGTCCTGGGCCGACTCCATCCTCCTTCCTACCTGGGAGGCCGGATGAAGATTGATCCTGAGCGGAGCCGGGCAGCCCTGGCGACGCTGGCGGAGGCGATAGGGCTCTCCGTGGAAGAAGCCGCGGCGGGGGTGGTCCGCATCGCCAACATCCAGATGGCGCGGGCGCTGCGCCGCGTTTCCGTGGAGCGCGGCCACGACATCCGGCAGTTCACCCTGGTGGCCTTTGGTGGCGGCGGTCCCGTGCACGCCTGCCAGCTGGCGGAGGAGACGGGGATGTCCGAAGTTCTCGTGCCCCGTTACCCGGGGGCGCTCTCCGCCATCGGGATGCTCCTGTGCGATGTGGAGCGGGAGTACTCGCGCACCGTGATGCGTCCCACGGATCGCTTGGCGCCCGGTGCACTGGCGGAGGCTTTCGCGCAGCTGGAAGCGGCGGCGCACGCAGACCTGGCTGCCGAGGGAGTCCCTCCTGTGGACCGTGTGCTTGTTCGCTGGGTGGATATGCGTTTCCGCGGCCAGTCCTACGAGCTGGGGGTGGAGGCGGGAGAGGCCGATCCCGCCGCGTGGGCGCAGCGGTTTCACGCTCGCCATCGCCAGTCATTCGGTTATGCGGACCCGAATGAGCCCACGGAAGTGGTCAACGTCCGCCTGCGGGCTACGGGGCGGATCCCCCGGCCGCGCCTGCCAGCGGGCGCGCTGCGGCGGCGCCCCGAGCCCCGCCCGTGCGGCGTGCAGCCCATCTACTGGGATGACTGGCGGTTGTGCCCGCTCTACGACCGGGCAATGCTGGCGCCGGGCCAGGCGCTGAGCGGCCCCGCGCTCGTCCTTCAGGAGGACACCACCACCTGCCTGCCCCCGGATGGCGGGCGCAGGTGGACGCGTGCTACAATCTACTACTGACACGGAATTCCTAGCGCGGAGAGAGGGAGTGTGGCAGAATGGGTGTGCGGAGTAGGGGGGTGGAAGCAAGGGTCAAAATGCCCCACATTCTTTCTCCGCAGGACCGTGAACTCTTTCGATCCCTATTCCGCACTTCGCAATCGGAAGGCCCAACGTCTGATTCGATGCCGCCTTCTGGCGTAGTTAGAGGTTAGATCGTGAGTCCCAGCGAGTACCAGGCGCTCGAGCGCGCGCTTCACCAGCAGCGCCCTCTGATCTGGGCGCATCTGCCTGCCGATGCCGACATCATCGAGAGGGTGCGAGCCATGGTCGCAGGCCAGGGCAAGGACGCCAGGATCTGGACGGTGGCAGGCCAGGTGGGCGAGGAGGGGGCCGATCACGCGGGGACGCTTGCGGAGGCAGTCCGCTTTCTGATGGCAGAGGCCCCACCCGTGCTGATCTTGCGGGACCTGCCCTCACCGCCGTTTGACGCGGGCCTGGAGCGTAGTCTCGAGGCGCTGGCACGGGCTGCCGCCCGCCACGGCTGTCAGGTGATCGTACTTGGGGGCCGCTTGCCGCCTCCCCCTGGGCTGTCCCCATGGGTTTTCGCGGATGAGGATGACGGCGCCGGCGCCGCTTCACCAATGGCTATGCCTGCGCTGGGCGGGACGACGATCCCCGTGCGCCAGGTGCCGCCGCCGTTTCCGGTGGTTACTGTCTGGCTGGCCGTGGCACTCGCCCTGCCCGTGCTCGCCGTTTTCTGGATCGGAGGCTTCCGGTGGGATGCCTTCCAGAATGACAGCGTGCTCGTTTTTCTCGGCGCCAAGGTAAAGGAACTCATTGATACCGGGGACTACTGGCGGTTGGTCACCAGCGCGTTTCTAAGTGCGAGCCTCATCCATTTCCTGATTAACCTGTTGACGCTGGCTGTGGTGGGCAGCGTGGCGGAGGCCTGTTACGGCCGCGCGCGGCTGCTGACGATTTTCCTGCTGGCGGGAACCGCGGGAGCGGCGGCCAGCTACCGATTCAATCCCATGCTCTCCGTGCTGGGATCCGCGCCGCTGCTGGGGGTAATGGGAGCGCTGGCCGTGCACCAGTGGAAGTACCGCGCCTATCAGGCCCCCCGGATCGCCGCACGCCTCCGGTGGCTGGGGCCGCTCCTCCTGGCGCAGGGGCTCGTGGCAGCAACGCATGCCCAGGTGGTGGACGTATTCGGCTTGATGGGGGGCGGCGCCGCGGGAGCGCTGCTCGGCTACCTGCTGGAGGGGCGTGTGATGGGGGACGAGCGGGCGGCACGGGAAGCGCTCCCACTGCCCGCCGCCAGTCTCCCGGCGCTGGCGCTGGCCGTCGTCGGTCTGGCGGGGCTTACGGTGAACTTTGGCGTGCAGGGCCCGCTGCTCCAGGGCGCTGTTGCCCAGACGCGGCAGGAGTACGGGTACGCGGTCGAGCAGTACCGCCTGGCCGCCGCGCGCCAGCCGCAGCTGGTGGAGGTGCGCCTTCAGCTCGCCCGCTTGCTGGTGATCACGGGTGAACTGGACGAGGCTTGGACCCTTCTTGATAGCTACCTGAAAGCACGATATACCGACGCCAAGGCGCGACTCCAGTTCGCCCAACTGCTCTGGCGGAAGGGGCAGCTTCGCGAGGCGACACAGCAGCTGGAAGAATACCTCCGCTTGCGGCCCAACGACCAGGATGCCGTTCTCGCGCTGGGGAGTTGGCTCATCCGGACCGGTCGCTGGCCGGAGGCTCGTCGGCGCCTTCAGGACCTGGTGGCTGACCACCAGGACGATGACCGCGTGCGCCAGCTGGTTGCGGAACTGCTGGTAGTAGACATGGCGGGGACGCTGGAGCGTGAGGGGCACCCGGAGCAGGCGATAGAGGCCTGGCGAGACGCGCTAGCCCTCGTCCGGGATCCCCGCCAGCGGGCCCTGGTGGAGAACAACCTGGCTTACACGCTGGCTAATTCGCTGAACGACCATCTGGATGAGGCACTTGCACTCGTGGAGTCGGCGCTCAAACGAGAGCCAGGTAACCCTGCGTATCTGGACACGCTGGCGTGGGTCTATTATCGCCAGCAACGGTTCGCAGAAGCGCTGCCGATCCAGCTGCGCGCAATTGCGCGGATGGCTGGCTTCCGGGGAGAGGCGGGCGAAGCGGAGATGTACTATCATCTGGGAGCGATCCGTGAAGCCCTGGGCCGGCGAGAAGAAGCCCGTGCCGACTATCAGCGCGCCCTGACGGCGGATCCCGCTTTCCGACCGGCCCGCGAGGGCCTGCGTCGCCTGGGGGGCACGCCGCCCATTGTCGTCCCCTCGCCGCCCACCCCCGGCTCTCCACCAGGGATCACCCCGGGAGTGCCGGGGAACGCGCCGGGCCCAGGAACGGTGTAGAGGGCGTTCCCCATTCGAGCGCGGGAGCGTTCGGGATACGACCCCACGCCGAACGCCCCGTTCAAAGCCCCTCTGTAATGCAACGGCCGGGGGGCCGAATCGACGGTACTCGCGCTGCGTTCGCTGTTTCCCCTCCGCCACCCGCAATCCAGGTGCCCTTGCCTGCCGCTCCCTTGCGGTCGCGGTTCCATTACCGGACCCGGGCGCCGGACGTCCTCCCCGATCTGCTCTCCGTAGGTCTGCCTGCTGGCCAGTCGCTGTAGATGCCGTCGTTTGAGAGTCCTGCTGTGCCCCCTGCTGCTGCCGATCGTGTTGTTGGTGGGCCGGTGCTCTCTCGGCCCTCACCCGAACTCGCCGTCGCGGCGATCAGGAGCCCGCCGCCCGGACAATTAACATGAACTTATGTCGGATTTTAAATTGATTTTACATCCTGAACCTACAATAAATCTGGTGTACAGGTAACCTCTCGATACAGGACGCGCGCGGAAGGAGGTGGACGAGATGGTAGCAATGCTTGTCCTGCTCACCATGGTCACATTCATTCTGCTTGACTGGGTAAGCGAAATGCTAAGAATCCGAAAAGCGGCTGGGGTCCGATCGGATCTAGAAGAAGCGTGGACGCTCGACGGGTCGGCGGGAGGGGCGCCACATGCAGCGGTCCGCCAGATGAGCGGCCTGTCCGATTCGAAGGGTCCATAAACGGGCCGCGTCGGTCGAATCGGGGGTCCATCGTGCGAAAAGCGATGGGTACTTGGCGGAAGAACAGCCCTCTGCGGTGGGGCGGACGCCGGAAAAGGGGCGCGGGCTCACTCGGGGGCGGCGCTGACAGACTCCGGGTCTCAGGCGAGCCGGGTTATCCCGGCCGGTTGCCATCGTGGCAGAGAGGGAGACCAATATGCGAGCCGGGGTTCTGAACGACCTGACGAAGTGCATCGGCTGCGGCGCGTGCGCCGCGGCCTGCAAACAGATCAATAATCTGCCCCGCGGAAAAGCATCGCAGCTGGAGGCGGACACCTGGACCTACGTGGACTATCGCCACAACACCTTCATCCGGCGCATGTGCATGCACTGCCTGGAGCCAACCTGTGCCTCGGTCTGCCCCGTGGGAGCGCTGCGCAAAACAGAAACCGGCGCGATAACCTACGACGCCAGCCGTTGCATTGGCTGTCGTTACTGCGTGATGGCCTGCCCGTTTGACATTCCCAAATACCAGTGGGATAGAGCTCTGCCCATCACCCAGAAGTGCGTCCTCTGTTACGAAAAGCGTCTGAAGCAGGGCGAAGAACCCGCGTGCACGGCGGTCTGCCCCACCGGGGCGACGCTGTTCGGAGATCGGGACGCCCTGATCAGAGAAGCAGAGCGGCGGATCCGAGAGAACCCGGAGCAGTATGTGCCTCACATTTACGGGCTGCGCGAGGCGGGCGGCACCTCGGTGCTCTATCTGTCGCCCGTACCGTTTGAAGAACTCGGGTTCAAGACGGGGGTCCGCGATGAAGCCTATCCGGAACTCACCTGGGGTGTGCTCTCGAAGACTCCCTTCATTGTGAGCTTTGGAGCGGCCGTCCTGTTCGGCCTATCGTGGGTCATCAATCGGCGCATACAGCTTGCAGCCCTGACGTCTGTTGAAGCAGTGGCCGACGCGGAAGTCGCCGCCGAATCGGAATCAGGCGAAGGAGGCGAGCCCCAATGAGACCCCGTCCTTCCATCACGTTCTGGCGCGCGATGCTTATTATCATCCTCGGCGCAGGAATCTACTCCCTCGTGGCGCGGTTTGTTTACGGGCTGGGCGCCACGACGGCCCTCAGCGATGCCTATCCCTGGGGGCTCTGGATCGGCTTCGACGTGCTCTGCGGCGTCGGTCTCAGCGCGGGAGGGTTCACCCTCGCCGCAATGGTTTACGTGTTCCGCCTGGAAAAGTACCGCGCCATCCTGCGGGCGTCCCTACTGACCGCCTTCCTGGGGTATCTGCTGGTCATCGTGTCGCTGCTATGCGACCTCGGCTTGCCGTACCGCATCTGGCACCCCCTGATTATGGGCAACCTCCACTCGCCGCTCTTCGAGGTGGCGATGTGCGTGATGTTCTATACCGGTGTGCTCGCCCTGGAGTTCAGCCCCGCGTTACTTGAGCGGCTCGGCCTCCAGACACCCCTCCGCTGGATTCACGCGGCGATCGTGCCGCTGGTCATCACCGGCGTCTTGCTCTCCACCTTGCACCAGTCATCCCTCGGAACCCTGTTCCTCATCGTGCCGAACAAGCTGCACGGGCTATGGTATTCCCCGCTGCTGCCGCTGTTTTTCTTTGTGTCCGCCGTGGGCGCTGGGCTGTCGATGGTTATCTTTGAGTCTTATTTGAGCCACCGGGCTTTCGGAACTGGCGTACACCGGGACATCCTTCAGGGACTGGCAAAGGCGAGCGCCGGGGTGCTCCTCCTCGGCTTGGCGATCCGGCTGGCCGATCTGCTGGCGCGGGGAAAGGCGGGGCTGGTGCTGGAAGGTTCCCTGGAGAGTCGGATGTTTCTGCTGGAGGTCGCCCTGGGCAGTGTGCTGCCCATAGCGTTCTATCTGACACCACGCGTGCGCGGCGACCGCACCGGACTGTTCCTGGCCGCGCTCCTGGCGCTGTGCGGATTTGTGCTGAATCGGCTGAACGTCAGCTTTACCGGGGTTCAGCGGAGCGCCGGTCAGGCTTACTTCCCCACCTGGATGGAGATGGCAATCACCATCGCCATCATCGCCTGCGGATTCCTGGCGTTCGGGATGGCGGCGCGCTACCTGCCGGTCTTTCCTTCCCCCCAGGAAGGGTCGGAGGAGGGCGTGAGCTACGCCCCACTTCTACGGAACCGGCCGGCAGGCCACCCAGGAGAAGCGCCCATTGCGACGCCCGCCGGTATCGCTTTCCTGAGCGGCCTGGCGATGTTCTTCGCCCTTGCGGCGATTTTCGTGCGGGCGAACGAGGCAGCCGCGTCCCCTAGCGGCCGGTTGGGCCCCAGCTTCCCGCGCCTCCAGGAGGTCGCGGCGCGCATGGCCACGGTTCCCCTGCGCGTGCCTGCGGAGCAGCGCTTTCCTCAAGGCGCCGTAAGTCCAGGAACGGTGGTGTTCCGGCACGCGACGCACGTCAACGGCCAGCATCTCGCCTGCGAAACGTGCCACGCAGAATTGTTTCTCATGTCGCGGCCCGCCAGTGCTGGCGCCGGGCACACCATCGACACGATGGACCGGTGCCAGTCCTGTCACAATGGTGTGGACGCGTTTGAGGTCCGGGATGGGTGTGGCTTCTGCCACTCCAGCGGTAGCGGCATCACGGTTTCCTCCGTAACCGCCCGGCAGATTGCGCCGCCCGCGGATTTCCAGTTCACATCACAGAAGCAGAGCCTGGGCCCGGTGCCCTTCAGCCACCGGCAGCATCTGGCGCACGTGAACGACGAATGCACCGCGTGCCATCCGGCGCTCTTCGGGATGGTAGCGCCGGAAAACGGTCCGCTGAAGATGCCGGCTATGCGCCAGGGCGAGGGGTGCGGCAAGTGCCATAACGGGCGAGATGCGTTCACCGTGGCCACCGACTGCGCGCTGTGTCACCGGGGGAGTTCCCCATCGCCGGGCGGCGCCGTCGCGCATGTGAACCGCGTGCCGGAGGATCGTGTGCGACGCGTCCAGGCCGCACCCGGGCCGGTAACGTTCAGCCATCGCGCTCATCTTTCCCGCGGTGGCACTTGTTCCACCTGCCACCCGGCACTCTTTGGCATGGTCTCTTCGCCCGACCTGCGTATGGCCTCCATGAAGGAAGGCCGTCAGTGCGGATTCTGCCACAACGGCAAGGAGGCGTTTACCGTGGCTTCAGATTGTGGCCTCTGCCACGCCACCCCCAGGAAACCGACGGTTCGCCCGGTGGCTTCGTCGAACGCGCAGGCTGCCCCGGCGGATTACCGGTTCCCCACCGGTGAGGGCAGCCCGGGCGCCGTGACATTCAGCCACGCGCGGCACCGTGGGTACACTGAGAATGGCTGCGCCGGGTGCCACTCGCGTCTGTTCCCGATGCGCCGCCCGGAGAGCGGCGCCTGCACTATGGCGAAGATGGGGGGCGGGCAGCAATGCGGCGCCTGCCATAACGGGACGCGAGCCTTCGCCTTGGAGGATTGTTTGCGCTGTCATGCAACGCAGCCGAATTGAGGTCGGGGGAGCCGGCGGCGCACCCCCAAACCACCTTTGGGAGTCCCGTTCCGCCCTGCGCACCCGGGGGATACCGGCTGGTGGGAGAGCGCGGGAGGGGAGGGCCATGACCACGAAAGTCCTGGTAGTTGAGGATGAGAGAGATATTGCGCGTTCGCTGTGCTACGCCCTGGAGAAGGAAGGCTTTCTCACGCGTATCGCCTCGGATGGACAGACAGCCATTGCGGAAGGGCGTGCCTGGCGCCCGGATGTCGTGCTGCTCGACCTGATCTTGCCGGATATAGATGGGCTTTCCGTGTGCCGGTCGCTGCGAAAGGAATCAGCGGCGGCGATCATCATGGTCACCGCGCGCACGGCAGAAGTGGATCGGGTGGTGGGCCTAGAGGTGGGAGCCGACGACTACGTGACCAAGCCGTTCAGCATTCGTGAACTGATTGCCCGCGTGCGCGCCGTCCTCCGCCGGATGCAAGACCTGGAGGTCGCCGAATCGGCCCTCGTGTCGGGCGACCTGGAGTTGCACGGCGACTCCCGCAAGGTCTTCCTGCAGGGCCGTCGTGTGGATCTCACCCTGAAGGAGTTCGAGTTACTGAAAACCCTCATGAACCATAAAGGCCGGGTGTTGTCCCGCGAGTTCCTTTACGAAACGGTGTGGGGGGAGCCGTTTGCCGTGGAGACGCGCACCCTGGATGTTCACATTCACTCCCTTCGGGAGAAGATCGAGAAGAACCCGGAGGCCCCGGTGCGCATCGTCACCCTCCGCGGCGTGGGCTACCGATTCGAGGGGTGAACCAAGATGCGCTCTCTCAGCCTCCGCTACCGCCTTGCCCTTACCTATACGCTGCTCATCTTCCTGGCGGTAACGGTACTCGGTGTGCGCGTCCTCTCCGCCGTGAAGCAGTACTACCTGGAATCCATCCGTGAGGCGACGGCGGAACATACCCGGCTGGTGGCGCGGCTGCTGTCCCAGAGTCTCGACCGCGCGGGTCCTCCCGCCGACCTCAAGTCTCTCTGTGATGCGCTGGGCAAGCAGGTCGGCGCGCAGGTGACCCTCCTGGGCGCGGGCGGGGTTGCGCTGGCCGATAGCCAGAGCAATGGGAGCAGCGGGGTGCATCGCGCCGGCCGGCAGGAGAGGGCCTGTGCCGTATGCCACGAGGAAGAGCGGAAAGTAGAATCCGTGCACAGCGTGGAGCCGGTGCGCGTGGCCGGCAGCCCGGTGCGCGAGGTCCAGCTCACGGTTCCTTCCCTCACCGTCGCTCGCGCCCTGAGCAAGATCCGCCGGATGGCCATCGATACCATGATCGTCACTATGCTGCTGGCGGGCTGGCTCAGCTTCCGGATTGCGACCAGCCTGTCGCGACCTGTCGCGCGGATGGAGAAGATGGCGCGACGGGTGGCGGACGGCGACCTGGAGCAGCACCTGACGGTGACATCGTCCGACGAGGTGGGTCGGCTTGCCGAAAGCCTCAACCTGATGACCCGCCGCCTGCGGGAGATGGTGCAGCGGCTCAAGAAGGAGAGGGACGCCTGTGAGGTCTTCGCAGCGGATGTGAGCCACCAGCTCCGGACCCCGGTGACGGCGCTGCGGGCCACCTGCGAAGCGCTGCTCGTGGGAGGAATTCACGACCCGGCAGTCGCCACAGAGTTCCTGCAAACCCTGGAACGGCAGAGCCGGCACCTCAGCGCTCTGCTGGACGACATCCTCAGCATCGCCCGCCTGGATACCGGAGTGGAGCGTTACAGTCGCGCGCCGGTTGAGGTGAACGAAGTGCTGCACGACGTCGCCCGGCTAATGGAGCCGGTGGCCGCGGAGAAGCAGGTGCGTTTTGAAGTTGCCCCGGGGCCGCCCGCCGTGGTTAACGCGAACTGTCAGCAACTGGAGCAGGTGCTGGCCAACTTACTGGACAACGCCGTCAAATACAGCCCCGTCGGGGAATCCGTGGTATTGGGTGCAGAACGGGAAGACGAATGGATCAGGGTGTTTGTCGAGGACCACGGCAGCGGCATACCACCGGCCGATCTGGCGCGTATCTTTGAGCGCTTCTACCGCAGCTCCGATCCGCACACGCGGCACCTGGCGGGCACGGGTCTCGGGCTGTCCATCGTCAAGGAGATTATCGAGGCATACGGCGGCCAGGTATTCGTAGAGAGTACGGTGGGCGTCGGCAGCCGGTTCTCCTTCATATTGCCGACAGGCGCCATTACCCTCGAGAACGGTGACACGCACGCGGCACCGGACGAAGTACGAAAGCCAGTGGTCAGCGGTGGCGCTGACGGCGCTCCAGCATGTCCGAAATGAACATCAGGGCTACAAAACTGATGAATGCTAACAGCACGCACATCTCCCTCGCCCCCTTTCCCCCAACAACAACATACCGCGCGCCGGTAAAGGGCCGGTAAAGGGAGCGTACAGCCTGCTTGAAGCCTGTGCTAAATCTTCGCTTTTCCTGCTCGTGGCTCAATCCAGCCCATTAAAGCTGCTTTCAGACGCGGGTGCAACGGGACTGCGGGACGGGCATAGCGGGAGGAGCGACATCCCGCTTTACCACAGCTCTCTCTGCAAGAGCGCTGATCTTATCTCCCTGGCGCTGTAAGCCAGTGCGTGCCTAGCACGGGGAATCGTACGGCGACACAGTTATTCCCCTATTGATATATAGAAGGTATTCACGAAAAGAGCAGCAAGGTTTCGTTGCTGCTCTGGTCAGTCAGACTCAGTGCTTATCTGGTCATCAGAGCGTTGGTTGCGGGTCTCTATTCGCACTGGGCAACAGTGTGGTTCCTACAGGGTTTACCATCGTAAACCGCAGCGATGAGAAGATTTACATAACCTGCGCGGGCGTGTGGTAGTCGAACGGAAACGGTTTATTGCCTCTCTACTGGTTTCATGGTCCACTAGCTCTTCCCATACGCGACGTCACGGGCCTGCCCGGCGAACCGCGCCAGGGTCGGCGCATCCTCTATCGTGCGGAGAACATCGGCCTGGGTAGGGTTGTCGCCCGGAGGAGCAGTATGCCTACAAGGTACCGTCGATAGGGCCTGGCAGTGAGCGCCAGGGGTGCTGTCGGGCGCCGGAGCAGCGCACTTACGGGATCGGATTCCTGGAGTTTGATCCAACTTTCGGACCTTCTGCCCGCCATGCCTCCCGAGCTGGCCCGGGGGGTGAGGTTGCCCTCAGGTGAAACGTAGAACCAGTTCCGGAGCAGCTCCGGAACTGGTTCTGGCTCGGCGTTACAGCCGCGTTTCTGCTGTCTTGCTTCTTACCTCCTACTCCTGAACCCGGCCGTCCAGATAGGGGCAAAAGAGCAAGCAACAGACGCATTGCTGCGTTGTTTATGGAGCTAGGGCGCGTCCTGGTTGAGGAGGTTCTCTACGGGTAGACGGGACCGGATAGCCGCCTCCAGCAGGCCCTTTGCCTTCTCTTTCTGCTCAGGTGTGAGGGTGCGGTAGATCTGACCGGGTATCTCTTCCAGCACCCCGATCGCCGTAGCCAGCCGCGTAGGCGTATCCACCGCTGCATCGCCTGCCACCTGGTCTATCCTGGCCTTCGCCTGCTGGATAATGTCTTTCGCTCGTTCGCGCTGCTCCGCCGTAAGTTGCAGCTGCGTGGCGAATGCGGCAGCTCTCTGTCGGAGCTGCTCCGCGCGCGCCGCGCGTCCCTGCTCGAACCAGGCCTTCAACTTCGCCTTCTGGTCGGCGGTAAGGGTGGCATCCACGCGGGCGAAGAAATCGCGGCGCAGCTGGAACAGGCGCTCCTTGCGCTCGGGCGCCGACAGATCTTCCAGGTTCAGCGCCCGGCGCTCGACCGCCAGGTGCACCGCCGCGGCTTTCAGCGCGCGCCCCTGGTCGGGGGTCACCCCCAGCGCCCGCAGCGCCTGAATCAGCCGTATACGCCGGCCCCAGGGCCCCTCTGGCCCTGCAGCGCGCGAAACGCCTGCGCCGGCCACCACAAGGGCCGCTGCCAGCCCGCCAAAAACGCCGATCTTCTTCCACGTTTGCATTCTTGTCCTCCCTGCGACGTCTCTACTGTGCTACTGTATCTCCCGTTATCTCTCCGCTATGCTCCCCGGCTCAGGACGGGAAGAGGGTTCCGGCGGGGCCGCGGGGAGCGCTGGGGGCGGCACGCGCCCCGTAGTTCCTCTTCCCCCACCTCCAGCTTCAGCATACCTGGTTCTGCCGCCGCGCCCCAGCGGGAACAGCGCACGATTGATGCGGCAAGAGCGTCAGGGCGGCTGTGCTTTTGCACCGTGGGAACGGCGGAGATATCCGATTGCATCGGCGCAACAGAACGGTTATATGAAAGATATGCCCCGGCCCTGGTACACCTATCTGCTCCTGTTTGCAGGTAGCCTCGCTCTCCTCGGTGCGATGGCTCGGCCGCTCGTGGGCGGCGCGCGCGCAGCGCCTGGCGCGCTGGTGCTGGGGCCGGAGCGGCGGCTTTACGTGCAGCCGGGCAGCCCGCTAAGTCGCGCCGGCGTGCTGACTGGCGACCGGTGGGTAAACGGCGAGACGCTCACGGTGGCGGGCGCCCCGTCCCGGATAGGGCAGTGGGTCCAGTGGAGCAGTGGCGTGCCGCGCGCCGGCTGGGCGGAGATCATCCGCCAGGGAAAGGTGCTGCGGTTAGCAGTTCAGCCCGCCGCACCCGCGTGGCCGGTGCACCTGGCCTGGTGGGCTCTGGCGCTCCTCCAGGGAGGCCTGGTAGCGGTAGCGCTGGCGCTGTTCTGGCAGCAACCCCGGGATGGCCGCGCCGTGCTTCTGGGATTAGTGCTGATATCGGCGCCCGTGTTCGCGTTCCCCCGCGCGCCCCGCCTGGTGGCGCTGGCGCTCGCCGCCCACTTCTTTTCCATCTTCCCCGCCGCCCCCCGGCAGAAACCACAATGTCCCTGGCGAATGGCCGTTGCCGTTTACCTGCCGCTATTCCTGTTTGGCCTGCTGGGCGCCGGCCTGGTGCGCGAAGGCAGAACCAGGGCGGCGGCAGGTCTGTTTGACGTAATCGGCATTGGTTATGCGATCTACGGCCTGGCGATCGTGCTCGCTGGCTGGCGACGTGCCGACGAAGCCAGCCGCCCGATCATCCGCGCTCTCACGGTAGCTGCGGGTGCAATACTGGCCGCCGTTCTGGTAGGGATCTCGCAGCAGATGTGGGCCGTTCCCGACCAGTTCGCCCCGGTCAGCCTGTTGCCGGCGGCTCTGTTTGGGGCTGCTGTTGCCCACCTCGTGTTCCGGCTGCGGGCGCTGGAAGTCCGGGTGGTCGCCCGCCGGACGCTCCAGTACCTGCTGGCACGCTGGACGCTGGGCACGCTCTTTCTGCTCCCCGGGTTCCTTCTCGTCTGGCGCCTGGGGCAGATCTCCGTGACCCACGCTCGCGGCCGCCCGGCAGAGATGGTTCCCTACCTGGTCTGGATGTTCATTGTCGCACTGCTGCTTGGCAAGCGTCAGGAAGTGTTACGCGACCTGGATCGTCGGTTCTTCCGCGATGTTGACATGACACGCCAGACATTGATCCGGCTGGCGCAGAATCTGGGCGGGCAAACGGATGCCAAGGGAGTGCTGCGCGCCCTGGAGCAAGGCGTTCGGCAGGCGCTGCATCCGACGTTGGTGCGCTTTGTGTTTCCGGACGGCGCGCCAGAGAAGCAGGCAGAGCTGGCGATCCCTGTGAGCCGCGGTCAGGAGGTGTGGGGCACCCTGCAGATTGGTCCCCGGGAGAGCGGCTTGCCCTACACCACCGAAGAGCGCCAGCTGCTGGTCGCGGCGGCAGTGCAGGCGGCGGTAGCGCTGGAGAACGCCCGTCTCAGCGCCGCTCTCCTGGAGCGGCAACGGGCCGAGCTGGCGGCACGAACCGCCGGGGTGCTCGCCGGCACGGAAGAGGAACGACGGCGACTGGCGGCAGACCTCCATGACCAGGTGCTCCCCGAGCTGCGCCAGATCGCCGCCCAGGCGGAACGGCTCAAGCATTGTCCCGGTGATATCGCGTCCGAGCTAGAGCATCTGGAGGCAGAGTTGCGGGGCGCGATGAACAGCGTCCGCGAGGTAATGGAAGCGCTCCGGCCTTCCGTTCTGGATATGCTGGGTCTGGGGGATGCGCTGGAGAGCGCCCTCCGCACGGGCGCGGCGCGCTGCGCACCGCCCCTGGCGGTTACCGTGCGCCGTGTGGGCGAAGAACCCACACTCACGGCGGACCAGCGCCTGGCCCTGTACCGCATTTGCCAGGAAGCGATCCACAACCTGTTTCAGCACAGCGGCGCCCGGCACGCCGGTCTGGAGGTGCAGCACGCGGATGGCGCGCTGATCCTGGTGATCTGGGACGATGGCTGCGGCCTGGATCTGGAGCAGGCGGCGGGAGTCCCGAAAGCTTTCGGGATGGCCAACATTCGCTACCGCGCCGACCTGATCGGCGCTCGTGTCCGCTGGAGCGCCCGGGAAACGGGCGGCACGCGGGTGGAAGTTTGCCTGCCGCTACGCGAGACACCCGCGGACAGCGTTGATAACTGACACCTGACTGATGAAAACGCTGATTGTTGAAGACAACACGGCGCAACGTGAGCACCTGGAGCGGTTGTTACGGGAACGGATCCCGCAGGCGCTGCCCCTGGCGGCGGTGGGCGATGGCGCGCAGGCGCTCATTCACGCGCGGCAGGAACAGCCACAGCTGCTGGTCATGGATATCCAGCTCCCGGGCCTCAATGGCATCGAGATAGCGCGCCGCGTGTGGGCAGAACGTTCCGAAACGCGCATCGTGTTCTGGTCGCAGTTCAAAGACGAGATCTATGTGCGCCGGCTGGCGCAGATCGTCCCGCCGGAGACCGTATATGGCTACGTGCTGAAGAGTAGCCCGGATGAGAAGCTGGTTCAGGCCGTGCGAATGGTTCTGCTGGAAGAACAGTGCTGGCTGGACCGGGAGATTCGCGGCGTGCAGGCTCGCGCGCTGCAATCTCCCAGCGCGCTAACGGACGCCGAGTACGAGGCGTTGATCGACATTGCCCTGGGCCTGACGGACCGGGGGATCGCCCGGCGTCGCTATCTCTCCCGGCGCGGCGCCCAGAACCGGTTACACGGCCTCTACACCAGGCTGGGTGTGGAACGCGAGGAGGAACCGGGCAGCATGTTCAGCCCCCGCAGCCGGGCTGTTTTCGAAGGCCTGCAGCGGGGGCTGCTAAATGCGGACGTCCTGGCCGAGGAAAACGCGGCCCTCCAGCGCTGGCTGGAGGAGAACCCCGATTAGCCACGCAAGCTCTAAAGATTGCATTTCTGGCGGATATACGCGCTGAGTGATTGGTGTGCCGCCCGTGCGTGTGCCTCCAGCAGGTTCCGTTCGGCAAGCGATAATCGTATCTGCACCAGTGTTATCCGTCGGGCCCCGTACTTCCGCTGGATGCTGTACACGGCTGCACCCAACTCTGCCACTCGGGGTTGCAGCTGTTGCTGCCGCTCGGGCGGTAGCTGCGACACAATCTGCATCAGCGCATCTACGTGCCGTTCTGCAATCTTCTCTATTTTCTCGGCGACATCATTTTCATTGGCCATCGTCTTTTCCTTTCCTCTTCTGTGGTCCCTATACCCGATACGCCTCCTGCCGCAGGGTCTCCGCCATATCCGTGTCCTCCCACGGCACGCCCAGATCCGTCCGCCCGAAGTGGCCGTAGACGGCGGTCTGCCGATAAATAGGGCGCTGGAGATCCAGGCGTTTGATGATCCCCCGTGGCGTGAGGTCGAAGTACTTGACCACCAGATCGACCAGCTTCTGCTCCGGCACCTTACCCGTCCCGAAGGTCTCGATCATCACCGAGAACGGGTCGCGCTGCCCGATGGCATAGGCCACCTGGATCTCACAGCGATCTGCCAGCCCGGCGGCCACCAGGTTCTTGGCCACGTAGCGCATCATATAGGCAGCGGAGCGATCCACCTTGGTGGGGTCTTTCCCGCTGAAGGCGCCGCCGCCGTGGCGCCCGAAGCCCCCGTAGGTGTCCACAATGATCTTGCGACCGGTGAGGCCGGTATCTGCCTGCGGCCCGCCGATGGCGAAGCTCCCCGTAGGGTTCACGAGAAACTGCGTGCGGGCGTCCAGCAGCTCTTCCGAGATCACGGGCAGGATCACCCGATCTACCACGTCCTGGTAGATCGTTTTCTGCGGGATATTAGGCTGGTGCTGGGCAGAAACCAGCACTTTATCCACTCGCCGCGGCTGCCCATCCACGTACTGGATCGTTACCTGGCTCTTGCCATCCGGACGCAGGTAGGAGATCTGGCCTGTCTTGCGCACCAGCGCCAGCTGCCTGGCCAGCTTGTGAGCGAACATGATCGGCATGGGCATCAACTCGGGGGTTTCGTTCGTGGCGTAGCCAATCATCATCCCCTGGTCGCCCGCGCCACCGGTGTCTACGCCCATGGCGATATCCGGCGACTGGTGCTGGATGGCCGTGAGCACGCCGCAGGTGAGGCTATCGAAGCCGTACTTGGCGCGGGTGTAACCCGCTTCCTCAATCGTCCGGCGGGTGATGTCGGGAATTTCCACGTAGCACTCCGTGGTAATCTCCCCCGCTACGATGCACAGGCCGGTAGTCACTAGGCATTCGCAGGCCACGCGGCCTTCGGGGTCCTGGGCGAGGATGGCGTCCAGCACGGCATCGGAAATCTGGTCCGCCAGCTTGTCCGGATGACCTTCAGTTACGGATTCGGATGTGAATAGGAAGGAGCGCGAGTTCACTCTGGTACCTCCTGGCAGGCCCCGACAATCACGGGGCGGATCTTTTCGAGGTCCTCACCGAAACCACTCGGCGGACCTGGGACGCGATAGCGACCACGTTCCCCGGCTGATCGGGGCTGCCGAACCGATACCCGCGAGAGCGCCCGCCTGCTACAGGTTGAGCTTCCGGGAGATTTGTTGTTACCCGGGGTGGGGAGCGCTCATCACTTCAATCAATTCAATCACCCCGTCGCTGCGGCAGGCCGCCACAAACCGCCCGTCCAGGGACGACGTAGCGATCAACACGGGGGCAGCGCTGGCGTAGATCCAGCGTCGCTCTCCGTGGCGACCAAGGAGCCGGAACTGCGGCGGCCGGAGCGCACGCTTCACATCCAACGTTACCACCCAAGCACCGTCGGCGCCCAGTGCCGCGGGGAGAGCGACGGTGTAGGGACCGCCTTTCACCCAGGCTATTCGCTCTTCGCCCAGGCTGAAATAGCCCAGCCGCCGCTCGAAGTAGGTATACTCCTCGTGGGCAAGGCAGTGCTCATAGGCTACCAGGAGGGCGCTACCATCTGTTGCCAGGCGCAGCACCGGGTCCCGACCCGGGGTGCGTGTCTCCCAGGCCACTTTGCCCGACGGGAGAAGCGTGCGGATGAGGAGCCCGTTGCCCTCTACGCGGCTGGCGATGACGAGGAGGCGGCCATCCGGGGTGCAGGCCATCGCGGGCTCGCTCTCCGACGCGAAATCTAACTTCCAAAGCGTCTTCCCGCTCAGTTTACAGCGTCTCAGGCTATCGGACTGGCGTGTCAGCACGTAGAGGGTGCGCTCGGGACCAAAGTGGACCTGGGCGACGGCGCCTCTCACGGGCACACGGAGAGTATCGAAATGATCCCCCCAGCGCTGGCAGACGAGAACGGCATTGCGCAGGCCAATGGCTACCTGCCGGCCATCCCCGGCAAGCGCCAGGGATTGCACCACGTCCGGCGCCGCGATCTCCGCCAGGCGGCGTCCGTCCTCGTCGAACAGCCACACGCTACTCGCCAGCGGCCGGCGCGGGGCATAAGCCACCACCAGACGCCCACCCGGGCCGGCCAGCACGCGCGTCGCTTCCGGGGCGTCCTGCTGCCACGCGAGCTGGCCGGCCCGATCCAGGCACGTGATCGTCCCGTAAGCGGAGAGGACGGCTAGGCGGCTGCCATCGGGAGCCAGCGAGAGGGAGATCACATTCGTGAACGACCGCGTCCAGCGGGACACGAGCGGGCACGCGGGCCGATCTGCGTGATCCCGGCCCGCGGCAACCGCCACGGCGACGAGCCCGGTGGCCACGGCGCCACTCAGCAACCACCAGCGAACTCTCACTGTTCCTGAACCATCCGCCGGAAATAGGCGTGTACCCGCCGGTCCTCCGTCATCTCTGGGTGGAACGTGCCGCCCAGCAGGGACCCCTGGCGCACCAGGATAGGACCGTTGGGCATCTCCGCCAGGATGCGCACTTCGGGACCGATCGCGGTGATCTGCGGCGCGCGGATGAACACGGCCCGCAATGGGTTCGTACCCCCCAGTTCGGGCGCAGGAACATCCACCTCAAAACTATCCACCTGACGCCCGTAGGCGTTCCGGCGGACGGTGATGTCCATACACCCCAGACGCGGTTGCTCGCTTCCCTCGACCTCGCGCGCCATCAGAATGAGACCCGCGCACGTGCCGTAGAGCGGCATTCCCGCAGCGATGCGCTCGCGCAGCGGGGCCATTAAGCCGTACCGCTCCAGAAGCATCCCGATGGTAGTGCTCTCCCCGCCCGGAATGACCAGGCCATCCACCGCGGCTAGCCCGGCCAGAGTCTTAACGGCCACCGCCTGCGCGCCTGCTTCCCCCAGGGCGTGCAGGTGCTCGGGCACATCCCCCTGGAGGGCCAGCACTCCTATGCGTGGTTGAGTTACCATCCTCGCGGCGCCAGCAGTTGCTTCTCTTCCAGCTGGCGGATGTCGATACCAGACATCGGTTCGCCCAACCCCTCGGAGATCTCCGCCAGCTTCTTGGGATCTTCGTAGTAAGCCACGGCATCGACGATGGCCCGGGCGCGCGGCCGCGGGTCGGCAGATTTAAAGATGCCTGATCCCACGAATACCGCCTCCGCCCCCAGCTGCATCATCAGCGCCGCGTCCGCCGGCGTGGCAATCCCCCCCGCGCTAAAGTTTGGGACCGGCAGCTTGCCGGTGCGCGCTACCTCAACCACCAGGTGGTACGGGGCCTGGAGGCGCTTGGCCTCCGCCATCAGCTCGTCTTCGCGCATCGATTGGAGCCGCCGGATGCCGCCCGTGACGGCGCGCATATGCCGCACGGCTTCCACCACATTTCCCGTGCCGGCCTCGCCCTTGGTGCGGATCATCGCGGCGCCCTCACCGATGCGGCGCAGCGCCTCACCCAGATCACGGCAGCCACACACGAACGGCACCCGGAATGCGTGCTTGCTGATATGATGCTCTTCGTCGGCTGGCGTAAGAACCTCGCTCTCATCGACGAAATCCACGCCCAGCGCCTCCAGGATTTGAGCTTCCACGAAGTGCCCGATGCGGGCCTTGGCCATCACCGGGATCTCGAAGCGAGACTCGCGCAGGGCGTTGATAATCTCGCGAATCTTGCGCGGGTCAGCCATCCGCGCCACGCCGCCCTGGGCACGGATATCGGCGGGCACCCGCTCGAGGGCCATGACGGCCACGGCGCCTGCCTCGGCGGCAATAAGCGCTTGCTCCGCGTTGGTGACGTCCATAATGACGCCACCCTTCAACATCTCGGCCAGGCCGACTTTGGTTCTCCACGTTGACTTCTCGGTGTCCATTCCTCTATCTCCGGGTGTGCATAACGTAACGCACAAGATGTAATGCGTAAAACGTAAGGATCAACAACGACGGGTATCCTTGCTTCCCCCACCCGGTTACCCTCACGTTTTACATTTCCTGGTTTGAGCCTGCCTCGCGTCCTCCGTCGTTCGCATCGCTTCTTCCCTCATGAGATCAGCGAACGCGAACAATGCCGGGGCGCCCCCTGTGTGCCAGAACACTACCGACGCATCCGGGGAGAGGACACCGCGCTCCGCCAGACCGCGTACGCCAGCGAGCGCCTTGCCGGTGTATACCGGATCCAGGATCAGCCCTTCGGTGCGAGCAGCAGCGGCGATGGCTGCCAGCGACGCGGGAGTGGGAATTCCGTAGCCGGGCCCCAGCCAGTCGTCGAACAGGAGGCAGTCCTCAGGGCCAAACGACTCGGCCACCCCCAGAAGGGAAGCCGCATCCGTCGCAATGCGGGCCGCCTGCGTCCGGGCGCGCGCTGCCGGTGGGGAGACGCTGATACCCACTACCTGGCAGTGCGGAAGGAAGCACCGCCCGCCCAGCATCAGGCCTGCCAGCGTCCCGCAGCTGCCTACGGCGGCGACCATTGCCGCCGGCTGGATCTGTGCGCCATCCACTTGCTCCGCCAACTCGCGGACGGCTCGGGCGTATCCCAGGCAGCCCCGCGAGGTGGAGCCTCCCACGGGAATTATATACGGTATCTCACCAAGAGCCGCGAGGTCCCGGGCGGCCTCAGCCATCGCCGTATCCACCTCGGATAGGCGGGCATCCGGCAGGAAGCGCACCTCGGCGCCAAACAGGCGGTCCAGAACCAGATTTCCCTGTGGCTCGGGCGGCGGATCGTCCGAGAGGAACAGGAGCGCCCGCATACCCAGCCGGCAGGCTGCAGCGGCGGTCATCCGCGCGTGGTTGGATTGCACGCCCCCCGTGGTGATCAGTACTGTTGCGCCCTGCGCCACCGCGTCCGCGACCAGGTATTCGAGCTTGCGCGCCTTGTTCCCGCCCATCGCCAGACCGGTACAATCATCTCGCTTCACCCAGAGCTGGGGCAGGCCGAGGGCCGCCCCTAGCCTCGGCGCGGGCTCTAGCGGCGTGGGCAGGTGGGCGAGCGGCAAGCGTCGGATGGCGTCGAGCGGGTGCATGGTCATTGTGCTGCAAGTGCCTCTGGGTTGGTGCCGGGGGCTGTTTTCGCGTGCAACGTACTACGCGTGGTGTGTGATTATAGCCCACCTTTGGCGCGTCTGGCTAACCAGAGCCGCCGAATTCGTGACCCCCGCTCGCGCTGTAAACGGTGACCTGCGTGCACACCGTTGTTCGGGAACCAGAGCAATGGTCCGTTTGGCAGGACCGCACGGGTTACCTGGCCACCCTGGAGGGCAGCGCGGCGTTCGGGCTGCGGTTGGCGATTCCGACGCAGTCGGGACCTGCGCCGTTTGCCGGGCCGCACTCCCGTACGGGCGCGCGCGAGCTGGAGGGGTTGTGCGAGAACCACCTCTGCCCCAGAATGGTCGAGTATCCGGCCCTGGCGGCGGATCCCGAGAAATCGGGATGGGCGCGCCATCAGAGGGATTTTCGTCAGTCGGATCAGGTACGGCAGGCGCTACGTGCTCGGCTTACCCGCGCTTATCCGCATCCGTCGGTGGTTGGTTCCGCGCCGCCGTAGCCAGCCGCCGGTGGCCACGGTTGTACCAGAGCAGCGGCTCACCCCCACTAACGCCGGACGCCTCCACCTGGCCGACGAAAATCGTGTGGTCGCCGCCGTCATAGGCCTGCCAGAGAGAACAATCCAGCCACGCCAGGCAATGCACCAGGAGCGGCGCGTGGGTGGTAGCGGTCCGGTACGGGACGCCCTCCAGCCAGTTTCCCTGTTCTCCGTGCACACCCGCGCAGAGGCGCGAGAGCTCCTCCTGGTCCACACGCAGTAGGTTTACCCCGAACGCTTTCTGCTCCTGGATATAGGCATGGATGCGCGTGGCGCGATCCACGCAGACGAGGATCAGGGGCGGCGCCAGTGAGACAGAACAGAAGGAACTGGCGGTCATCCCGTGGATGCCGCCTACCCGCCAGGTAGTCACCACGGTGAGACCGCTGGCCCATTGCGCGAGGACAGATCTGAATTCATCCGGGGTGACGGCCACGAGACTGATTCCTTCGGGCCACCGACTACCGCTCCGGGCGCATCAATGGGAACAGGATCACGTCCCGTATAGACTCCGTATCGGTGAGCACCATAACTAGGCGGTCCACGCCAATCCCCAGGCCTCCCGCAGGCGGCATACCGTACTCCAGGGCACGAAGGAAATCTTCGTCCATCGGGTGTGCTTCCAAGTCGCCCGCGGCCCGCAGCCGCGCCTGGACAAGGAACCGCTCCCGCTGATCGATCGGATCGTTGATCTCCGAGAACGCGTTGGCGATCTCCTGCGTTGCCAGGTAGGCTTCAAACCGGCGGGTGAGTCGCGGGTTATCAGGCCGCTTTTTGGCCAGAGGGGAGGTCTCGATCGGGAAGTCAGTGATGAACGTCGGCTGCTCCAGGTGCGGTTGGGTGAACCGCTCGTGGAGCTTTTCGAGGAGCCCGCCCAGATGGGTCTCCTGGCTGACGTCCAGCCCGGCTCGCTCCGCAGCGTGGCGCGCGCTGTCGAACTCTTCGAGTTCGGCAGGGCCAATTCCCGCGTAGCGGGCGATGCCCTCCAGGAGCGGCAGGCGGGGCCAGGGCGGGGTCACGTCGATCCACTCTCCGCGGAATGGCACCGCCGGACGGTGCCAGAGCGCCACTGCTAAGCGGCAGATGAGCTGCTCCACCAGGTCTTGGATATCTTCGAGGTTCGCGTACGCCTCGTAGGACTCCAGGAGGGTGAACTCGGGATTGTGGCGCGTCGAGACTCCCTCGTTGCGGAACACGCGGCCGATCTCGAAGACCTTCTCGACGCCGCCGACGAGCAGCCGCTTCAGGAAGAGCTCCAGAGAAATGCGCAGGTGCAGTTCCAGGTCCAGCGCGTGGTGATAGGTAACGAACGGTCGCGCCGCCGCCCCACCGGCAACGGTCTGGAGGACGGGAGTCTCCACCTCCACGTAGCCATGCTCCTCATAAAAGCGGCGTATTTCGGAGATAATACGGCTGCGACGCAGGAACTGATCGCGGACCTGGGGGTGGATGGCCAGATCCACATAGCGCTGGCGATAGCGCTGCTCCACGTCCTGGAGGCCGCCCCAAACGTGGCCCTCGCGCTCTTTGGCCACAGGCAGCGGGCGAAGCGCCTTGGTAAGGATGTGCAGCTCGTGCGTGTCGAGGGTAATCTCACCCGCACGGGTGCGAAAGACGGGACCGCGGGCGCCGATAATGTCTCCCACATCCAGGAACTCGAGCAGGGTGAACGCCTCCGGCCCGAGATGGTCTTCGCGGACATAGAGCTGGAGCCGGCCGTGCTGGTCGCTCAGATCAAGGAAGGCGGCCTTCCTACCCATTATCCGTCGGGAGGTCACACGGCCCGCGATCGCCGCCGTGGGAGGGTCCGCTGCTTCGCCCACCTGTTCCCACTCGCGGAAGGCCGCCGCCGCTTCGGTGGTGGTATGTGTGCGGGGGTACCGCTCGGTGGTGAACGGGTCCACGCCGCGGCGGCGGAGTTCGGCGAGCTTTTCGCGCCGCACTGTAATCTGGTCGGTGAGTTCCTGCTGTTCGTCCACAAGGTCCCCGCAGGTCGGAAAGTCAGGGGCGAAAAGAAAGCGCTCGCGACGGCGCTTCCGCCCCTTGCTTGCCTTCGCCGAGTGAAGACAAGAATAGGGAATCGGCACCCGCGCCGCGCGTAGCGCGCCTACGCAGGGCACGGCCGCTCATCACCAGGCTTTGCAGAGCTGCTTTCTGGCAATCGCGGCTCGTCCCTCGTCATTCCTCCTCCGGATCGCCGCTCTTCGGCGGTTGGGCTACGGATGGGGCCGCCGTCCGTTCCGTCACTCGTCCTGTAAACGGCGGATAGAGACGATCTGGTACCTGGCCTTGCCAACAGGTACGCTTACTTCCACAGTATCGCCCACCCTGCGGCCCAAGAGAGCCTGTCCGATGGGCGACTCGTTGGAGATGCGATCCGCCTCCGGATCTGCCTCCACAGAGCCGACGATAGTGTAATCCCATTCATCCCGGTGTTCAAGATCGCGCACGCGGACGACGGAGCCCACGCCCACTACATCCGTGGGTGCATCCCGATCATCGATGATACGTGCGGAGTTGAGAATACTCTTGAGCTCCAGGATGCGACCTTCCAGGAACGCCTGCTCCGCCTTGGCACTCTCGTATTCAGGGTTTTCCGCCACGTCCCCGAACGACTTGGCGGCCCGAATATCGCCCGCCACCCGACTGCGGCGCACGGTCAGAAGTTCGTTCAGTTCCTTCTCAATGCGCCGGTAGCCGGAGGCAGTAAGAATGATTTGCCTTTCGCTCAATCTGGTGCTCCTTTAACTCAAAGGCCCGGCGGATGGCCGGACCCCGGTTCAGGCGCGGGATACGCCCTGGTCAAGAAGCCCGCAACCTGCTTGTACCACTTGTACCAATCCGCATCCGCCTGGCAAATGGATGCGGGCGATAACAGAGAAGCACTGATGCCCAACGGGCAAACCAGTGCTTACAGGACCCTACCCAATTTTTCGCGTTAGTATATCACTGGCGTCAACACCTGTCAAACCGACAGGGGCGTTAACCGCGGTGACCAGCCCAGCCGCGCCAGCAGATCCAGGTACTCCTTCTCTGTAGCCTCTGCGGGACGCTTTTCCAGCAGCGCGACCAGCACCCCTTCCATTACGTTGGTGGCGAACGAGTGCCCGCCAAACTCGGGGGTGGTGGTGACCAGTAATCGGATCCCTCGCTGCGCGAGCATCTCCACGTGATGAGCGCGGACTGTGTTGGTGAGTACGACCTTGCCATCTACACGCGGGGGCAGGTAACGGCGCACGTAATGGAAGTCTCCCGCCAGCAGCTCCGCCCAGTGGTAGTAGCGGGGTGAGCGCCGCTGAAACGTTTCCTGCTGTTTGCCTGTAGGATAGAACCACTGGAACGGTAGACGGGTGACTATGGGCAGCACTGCCCGCGCCAGGCGCCGCAGCGCGCCGATGGAGCGGATCGGGATCGGCAAACCCAGGCCGAAAATCAGATCGCCATAAATGACGTCTGCTCCCCGCTCCGCGAGCGCTTCTGCCATCCCGAAGCGGTCTACGGCGCTCACCAGCAGCGTCCGGCAACCGCGCAGCGGCAGGACTCCCTGGTCATCCAGCCAGCAGACCGCTTGGCGCTCGAGGGTGTGCTTGATCCCGCTGCCGTCCACCACCGGGGTCTTCTGTGCCCTGGCGGCAAGCCGCGCGGCGTCCCGGATGGTGTACCGGCGTCCCCCGGCATAGACGTACAGATCGATCCCACCCAGGCCAATGGCATCCACCTGACCGTCCAGCGCCGTGATTCGCTCCAGGGCGCGGCGGAAGTCGCCATCCGTGCCCTCGCGGCGGATGCGGAAGCGCTGGCCGAGGAACTCGGTTTCGACCTCCAGGTCCCCTTTCCGCGACCCCAGGCTAACGCTGACGACCTGTTTCATAGCCACTGACGCGCCAGGAACGTGGATCGCCTCTTTTTGGACGAGGTTCTCCGAGCGGAGGTGCCTGGGCTACCGTCGCCGACTTCAGGCACCTCCGCCGCTGCTTGCCACCTCCAGAACCATTATCTCCGCCGCCAGCTGCATCACGCGCGCATCGCTTCCGTGGCGCGGATGAGAGCGCTTACGGCTGTCTCTGGGTTGTTACACCTGTCGTGCTGATGTTCCTACTCTTACTCCTGTTCGACAGCCCCTCGAGTAAGAGAACGAGTGAGGGTGGGGGAGAGCACGGGTGTTAGCATGGGCAGTGGCCCGGTCGCGCTTCCAAGGAACCGGGCGGCGGGCGCCGGGTCCAATAGGGTGTGGGCGCCGGTTCTGGAGCGGCGTTGACCTCCGGCCGAAGGATAAGATGGGGCGGCGGGCGGTCGTTACCCGGGCCGCGGTCGGAACAAGACTGCCGGTTCCCACTCCGGCACCGCGGTACCCGTGCGAGAAGAAGGGCGGGCATCCCTCTGGCGGATGGAGCGCCGGAAGAATCCTCTCCGCGCGCGCCTATTGGATCGTTAGAAACAGGGGGTACGGATGACACGCAGGCGATTTGGGCTCTCTTTTCTAGCCGCAGGACTGGCGCCTGCCGCCTGGCTGGCGGGGCAGCGAGTTGCCCGGGCCGAGCACCGGCTGACGCCCAAAGCCGAGGAACTCCAGAAGCGGGCGGGCGATCTCCTGGAGAGCCTGGCGGAGGACATGCACCACCAGGGCGAGCGCCGTGAGGGCTCGGCGGAGACCGCTGCCCTGATGGCCGCGGGGACGGTCTTCGGCCAGGCGCGCGCGTTCCGGCTGCTGCTGGACGAGCAGGGCCGCGACGCCGACTTCCGCCTCGCCTGGAGCCAGCTGGCCGCCACGCTGGAGGGCGCCGAGCCGCGCATCCTGCACGCCCACGTGAAGCGCGGCATTCGGAACGATTGGGAGCGGATACAGGCCACTGCGGAGGAGATCGACCACGCCATGGGCCGCGTGCGCCGGCCGCGGGGCCGCGGGCGGCGGTAGGCGGGGCCCCGCACGGCGGGGTGGAATGGGAGAGCGGGAGCCGCGGTGACAGGGTGACGGGGTGATCCGTGGAGGGGGCGGGCGACCACGGCCGTCCGTCCGCTTCCCCTATCTCGGACGCACCTTCAGCGGTGCGTGAGGACGTAGACCACGCAGCCTAGCCCGATGAGGGTGAGCAGCGCGCCCAGGCAGCGCGTGAACAGGACGGCGTCGTCCTCATCCAGGCGGGGGGGCATAATGATGTCGGCCGCGACCCTGGGGAACAAGAGCAGAAGCAGCCCTGCCAGCAGAGTGAAGATGATCGCCTTGAGCGCCCTGCGTTCGCCGCTGCCCATAAGCCTGTCCTCCGGATGAGCCCGGCTGCGTCGGCTTTCCGTCAGGTTACCGGAGACAGCTTCTCCACGCGCATCTTGACGGAATCCCGATGAAATCGGGCTCCAGCCCCGGGAACTTCAGAGTCTGGCTAGATCAGGACCCCGCCAGGCCGCCGGTAGTTTGATGGCGTCTCGAGGAAACTGGGCTGCCGTCCCCCTGATCGAACCCGGCTCCCGTTACTGCCCGGCCCGCCAGCCGATCATTCCGTAAGTACCAACGCCCAGCTGGCCTCCGGGTTGCGCTCCGCCCCGCGTCCGGCGCTTGTCCCCCGCACTCCCGCTGGCTGGCCCGCCCACTCTCCATTCTAAACTCCCCATTCCCCCATACTTCCCTCTCCGCGTCTCCGTGGTGACTACCCCTGCCTGCCCCACAGCTTCTTCAGCCACCGGGAGAGATCATCGAAGTAGGTATAGACAACGGGGATCACTACCAGCGTGAGCAGCGTGGAGAGCGCCAGGCCGCCGATCACGGCGATCGCCATGGGGGCGCGCATCTCCGCGGCGCGCCCGATCCGTAACGCGATAGGCAGCATCCCGAACAGGGTGGAGAGGGTGGTCATCAGGATGGGGCGGAGGCGCACGGGCGCTGCTTCCTGGAGCGCGGCCTCGCGCGCGAGACCCCCGGCGCGCAACGTGTTCGTATAGTCCACCAGCAGGATGGCGTTCTTGGCCACCAGGCCCACCAGCATAATGATGCCGATCATCGACACGATGTTTAGCGTGGTGCCCGTGAAGATCAGCCCCAGGATCGCCCCCACCAGGGCCATGGGCACGCTGAGCACGATCGTCAGCGGGTGGACCAGGGAGTTAAACAGAGCGGCCATCAATATGTAGGAAAGGGCGATGGAGAGCAGGAGGACGCTGATCATGTGGCCCGTGCTCTCGATCATATCGTCGTACTCGCCCTCCCAGACGCGCCGCACGTTGCCCAGATCCACCTGCCGCAGGCGGCGTTCCACCGCTTCCTGGGCTGCCCCAAGGGATACCCCGGGCGCCAGCTCGGCGGTGATCACCACCCGTCGCACGCGGTCCCGCCGTAGAATCTTCGTCGGCCCCGTGCCGAACCCGAGGGTGGTCACGTCGCCCACGAACACCGGGTGGTCTCCCCGCCGCGCGACGACCAGGTCCTGGAGCGCTTCCGGCCGGCTGCGCCCCGCGCGGGCGAGCTGCACGCGGACGGCATAGCTGTGCCCGCCCTCGCGGTAACGCACGCTGGTATCACCTTCTAAGGCTACCCGCAGGGCGCCTGCCACCTCCGCGGGCGTGACGAACTGGTCCGCCGCCCGCTCGCGCTCCACGCGCAGCTGCACTTCGGGCTTACCGCGGCGCAGGGAACTGTCGGGGTTCCGCAACCCCGGTACGCTGGCAAATACGTCGAGCACGCGCCCGGTAGCCCGTTCCAGCTCGTTTAGATCCGTACCATAGAGACCGAGCTGCAGGGGCGCCAGGGAGCCGGTGAACGCGCGCACGGGCGAGACGATGATCCTCCCCGCCGCTCCCATCTGCGCTAGCCGCCGGCGGAGGTCCGCGGCTACCTCCTCATCGCTGCGCTGCCGCTTGCCGGAGCCACCGAACGGGTGCAGCACCCGGTCCAGGAGGCTGTCCTTGTCGCGCAGAGTAAGCGTTAGCTGGGCGAACTGCGGCCCTCGCTCGGGCAGTGAGCCGAACCCGCCGATAATCTCTCCCAGGCTGGCGAACATCCGCTCTTCGGCCACCTCCGGCACCTGGACGGCCACGTCCTCGATCTGACGCATCATCCGGTCCGTGGCGGCCAAGGATGCTTCCGGCGGCATCTGGAGGGTCACCGCTACCTGGCCGTGATCTACGGGTGGCACGAAGTCGAACCCCACCACTCGCCAGGCCAGCAGGACAGCGATGGCGAGCGACCCGAACCCTCCGCCCACTACCAGCGGTCGCCGTCCCAGCGCCCATCGCAGCACACCCCGGTAAGCGTGATCCAGGGCCCCGTACTGCCGATCGAACCAGCGGGCGAAGCGGGTCTGCGGCGATCCCAGCCCCTCCCCCGGGCGGAACCAGTGAGCGGCCAGCATCGGGGTAAGGCTGAAGGAGACATACATCGACATCAGGGTGGCAGTGGCGACCGTCAGCCCGAATTGGCGGAAGAACTGCCCCACCATCCCGCCCATAAAGGCGATGGGCACGAACACCACCACATCCACCAGGGTGTTGGTGGCGTCGGCCAGGCCGATCTCCGCGCGCCCGTCCAGCGCCGCCTGGTGCGGCTCCTTCCCCCGGTGGCGGTGACGGTGGATGCAGTCCAGCACCAGGATGCTGTCATCCACCAGGATGCCGACCGACAGGGAGAGGGCGAGCATAGTCATCTGGTTCAGCGTGAACCGGCCCGCCCACATCACCAGGAAGGTGGTGATAATGCTGGTGGGGATCGCCAGGGCAACGATCACCGTGTCCTTGACGCTGTGCAGGAACGTAAAGACGACCAGCACCGCCAGCAGTGAGCCGAAGATGAGCGCGAAGTAAATGTCTTCCAGGGCGTCTTCCACCCGCTGGGAGTTATCCTGGAGCACGGCCAGCCGCACGTCCGGGGGAAGAGTGGCGTGCAGGCGCTCGATCTGGCGCTTGATGCCCGCCGCGGTGCTCACCGTGTTCGCATCCGACAGGCGGGTGATGACGATGCCGATACTCTCCCGCCGCGCCACGCGGGTGATCTGCTCCTGGTTCTCCACGGTATCCGACACGGTGGCCAGATCTCCGAGCCGGAGAGGGGTGCTGGGCGCGGCTGGGCTGCGCGACAGCGGCAACAGGTCTGGACGGCTCGGCTGGGGTAGGGGGATGGGCGCGGCGCGAATGTCGTTCAGGGATTGAAACTCCCCCTGGACGCGCACGGACAGATCTCGCTGTCCCTGCACGATGCTCCCCGCGGGGGCGCTCTGCGAAGCAGCCCGCAGCGGCTCCAGCACGTCCAGAATCGAGAGGCCGTAGAGCTGGAGTTTCGCGGGATCGATTGCTACGCGCACCTCGCGCCGCCGGCCGCCAACCACCTGAGCCGCCGCCACCCCAGGGACGCGCGCCAGCTGCGGCTTGATATCGTCGTCCACGATGGCGCGCAGATCCTGGAGCGGGCGCGCGCCGGTGACACCGAGCACCAGGATCGGCTGCGCGTTGATATCCAGCTTGGTGATCGTCGGTGCTTCCACGTTGGGGGGCAAATCGCTGCGCAGTCCCTCGATGCGGGCGCGCAGGTCGGCGGTGGCGGCGTTCAGATCGGTGCCGAGCTGAAAGTCGACGCTCACGAAGGAAATGTTTTCCTGGGAGCTGGAGCTGACACTCGTCACGCCGTTGACGCCCGCCACCGCCTCCTCCAGCGGACGTGTGACCTGCTCTTCGACCTCCTCCGGCCCTGCTCCCGGGTAGACGGTGACGACGTGGACGACGGGGAAATCCACGCGAGGATCCATCTCCGCGGGGAGCTGGGCGCGCGCGCGCAGCCCCAGCAAGATAAGTGCCGCCACCGCCATGCAGAGGACGAGCGGGCGTTCTACCGATAGCCGCGTGAGGCCCATAGCGGATTAACGGTCGTGGGCAATGGTTACGGGATCCCCGGCTCGCAGGCCTACCGCCCCGGAGACGATGACCCGCTCCCCCGGCTGCACGCCGGATCGGATCTGCGCTCGGCGCTCGTCGCGGATGCCTACTTCGACGGGACGTTCGGCAACGCGCTGCCCCACTACTACCCAGACGACGGTCCGATCTTCGATGATCCGCAGGGCGTCGGTGGGGACGACCACCGCGGAGGGGGAGCGCTGGGTCACCACGGTGGCACGGGCGAAGACGCCCGGAGTGAGACCTGGGGCATGGGTGAGCACGTCGATCAGCACCGGGAACGACCGCCCGTCCGGTCCCGCGGCGCGGGAGATACTTCGGACCTGGCCCTCGAAGACACGGCCCGGCAGCGAATCGACCTGGATCTGGGCGGGCTGGCCGGGGTGGAGCTGGTCGAGTCGCCGGGCGGGCACAGCGGCTTCGAGGTGCACGCCCGCGCTGGAGACTACGGTGACCAGTGGCATCCCGGGCACGGCCGTCTCTCCCGCGTGGGCGTGGACCTCCGTGCAGATGCCGTCAACGGGGCTGGCGATGGTGGTGTGAGCGAGCTGGTCGCGGGTCAGGCGCAGCTGGACCTCGGCCTGGTCGAGCTGCGCCTGGGCGGCGCGCACGTCCTCGTCGGCGAGCAGGCGCTGATCGCGTGCGGCGCGCGCCATCGCCAGCGTATCTTCTGCCTGGCGCACCTGCTCCCGCGCGGTGGCAACCTCCTGCGCCGTTCCCTCGATGTGCGCTTCCTCCGCACTGCGAGCGGCGTTCAGGCCCGCCTCGGCCTCACGCGCCTGGGCTTCCGCGGCGGCAATCTCGGCGGGGGTGGCGGCTGCCTGAGCGAGTTCCAGCTCTGCCTGCGCGCGGTCGTCGTCGGCCTGGGCTATATCCAGCTGTCGCCTGGCCTCTTCCAGCTGAGCGCCAGAGAGCGCGCCACGATCGTGGAGCAGCTGGCTGTCCGTGTAGTTCTTGCGCGCCGCCTCCAGAGCGATCTGCGCCTGTCGGACGCCGCTCTGGGCGGCACGGATCTGCTCGGGCCGGGCGCCTTCGTGGAGTCGTTGGAGCTGAGCGCGGGCTGCATCCCAAGCCGCGGCGGCGCGTTCCACCTCACTCCGTGCTGCGGCCAGGCTGGCGCGGGCGCCCGTCTCCGCCTTCTCCAGGGCAAGCTGCGCCTGGGCCAGCCCACTCTCGGCCTGCTTCACCTGGTGCGCCAGCTCGGTTGACTTCAGCCGTGCGCCCGTGCGCGCTCTGGCCAGCCCGCTCCCGGCCCCGTCTACCGCCGCCTGCGCCTGGGCGAGCTGCCGCTGGAGCGTAGTGCTATCGAGCTGGACGAGCCGCTGTCTCCGTCGCACGCGCTCCCCGGCGCGCACCTGAACGGTGAGGATGGGCGCCGCTACCTGCGCGGCCAGCCGCGCCTCGCTCCCACCCTTCAGGATGCCGCTGACGAGCGCCGTGTCGCGGATCTCCTCCAGGCGCGCGGGGGCCACGCGGACGGCCTTGCGGGCCGCGGCTTCAGACGCGTTTAGGGTCAGAGCCGGGGTGCTCAGTCGCCACGTTACTGCCCACGTGAGCCCGCCCGCCAGGAGGGCGAGGGCCACGAGCGCCAGGATCCGCCGAGGAGACATAGAGAAGAAAAGCCCTTGAGCAGTCGTCTAAATGAACCAGCACAGTCCCGAATGCCCTCCCGAAAGCGTTCGGGAGGGCTCCTCGGCCCGAAGAGTCGGGGCTTCCGGAAGGCCACCGCCGCCTTACCCACCGTGCTCTTGCTCCTACTTCCAGACCCCGTGCGTTCCAGCGGAAGTAGGATCTTGAGGCTGAACAGCAGCCACGCCGCCGGATTATTCAACTGCCGAAGGTTGCGGCGGCAGCGGCGCCCCCAGAGCGCGCTCCAGGCGCGCCCGGGCGATCCAGACATCGGCGAACGCCCGCGCGCCCTCCAGCTGTGCGCGTGAGAGGGCGAGCCGCGCGCCTGCCAATTCGGCCGGCGTGGTGCGAAGCAGCTCGAACCGCAGCTGGACCAGGCGCTGCGCCTCCGCCGCTGCGGCCTCCATCCGCAGGGCCAGCTCGTGGCGCTTTCCCGCCTCGTCCATTGCCAGCCGCGCGGCGTGGATCTCCAGGGCAATGCCCTGCGCCAGGGCCTCTTGCTCGCTACGCAAGGCGGCGAGCTGCTCCTCCGCTTCGCGGACATTGTATCGTATGCGCGCCGTCTCGAACAGAGGGGCGGTGATCTCCACCGCCACCCGCCAGGAGCTGCGCGGCACGAAGGCGGAAGGTGTCTGGAGATCGTAGCCCCCCTGGAGGGAAGCACGTGGGAGCCGCTCCGCCCGCGCCAGGCGCACCCCCGCCTCCGCCGACTGGATACCGGTCTCCATCGCTATGGCTTCGGGGCGCTCGCGGAGCGCCTCGGGGAGGAGCTGCTCGGTCGGCGGCGGCTCGGGGGGCAGGTTTGTCATCGGGGTGATGGCCAGCGTGGCGCCCACCGGGCGGCCAAGCAGCCGGTTCAGCTCCCCTCGAGCGAGGAGCGCCCCGTTCCGGGCGCCGACGAGGGCTGCTTCCGCCTCCGCCACACCGCGTTCCGCTTCCAGCAGCTCCAGCCGCGCCACCCGCTCCCGCTCCAGGAGGGCGGCGGTGATGCGCTGCTGCTCGCGGGCCAGGTCCAGCGCCTGCGCGGCTACTCGCTCGGCCATCTGGGTGTATAACAGCTCGAAATAGGCCCGCTTCACGTCCAGCGCCAGGTCCAACTGTGCGCGTTGGAACTCCTGCTCGCCCGCCGCCGCCAGGGCCTTGGATCGGCTGCTGGCGGCGCTGCCCGCGCCGAACTGGTAGAGCGGCTGCTCGACCTCCACCGACAATCGGCTCCGTGAATGAGGCTCGATAGTGGCCAAGTCATCCCCACGCGGAAAGGTCACTTCGGGGCCGCGGAGCAGCTGGGAGCCGACGATATTGACCTCCGGCCGTAGAGCGGGGCGCTGGCGTTCCGCCTCCACGCGGGCGGCGTTCCGGCGGTGCCGGGCGGCCTCCAGGGCGGGATTGGCCCGCATCGCCTGGGCGAGGCTCTCCTCAAGCGAGAGCGGCTTCGGCGCCTGTGTCCCGAACGCATTGGGGACGGCGGCCGAGAGAAGCAGCGTGCCCGCCAGGCACAAAGAAGAGAGGGAGAGACGGATAGATACAGAGCGACGGCAGAAGGCGCATCCGGGTTTCCTGCCCCTCTGCCCCTCTATCTCGCTTTCTTTCTGTCTCTCTATCCCCGTGTCTCCGCGTGCCTGCATGTGCATTTTCGGTGGAGGGCCGCATGGTCCATGTCCATCGTCGGCATTTCAGGTGGGCAGGGAAGATGCCCAGCCGGGCAGCCACGCCGCCAGGAATTCGGCGAGCGAGAACGTCGCGACATGGCAGCGGCGCGCAAACCGGAGCAGCCCTGGAAGCGCGCGTGGTTGGCGCGCGAGGCGCAGTACCACGCGCAGGGGGGAGATGTCACCATTGGGGGTGCGGCAGCGGTTGAAATCCAGAGGCAGGGGATCGTCCACGGCGTCGGAGACAGCACGCACAGCGGCAAACGGAACCCCTGCGGCAAGGGCGACCTCGGCCACCGCCGCGGATTCCATATCGACGGCCAGGGCGCCGGTAGCGGCGAGGGCGCGCTTTTCGCTGGGGTCGATCAGCACCTTCTCGCTGTGCAGCAGGGGGCCGTAGCGGGCAAACTCGACCTCGGGACCCGGCCAGCAGCGTAGGGTGCGCTCGCCAGAGCGTACCGCCGTCGCCACGACCAGGTCGGCGCGCCGGATGTCGGGGGCGAGGCCGGCCGCCAGCCCCGCGGCGATGATGGCGCGGGGCTTCCAGACGCTGAGCAGCTGCTCGGCGCCCCACAGCGCGTTGCGGCCCCCGGCACGGGTACACGCAACTACCACGGGGATGCCCCCGAGCCACCCGCGAGGAAACACCACCGGCCCCGCCAGACCCGAACAGATCTCTTGTGCACTCCGCCAGATGCCTTGCTTCGCGAGCCGTCGGCGAATAGGCGCGCACTCGAGCGGCACCGCGGTAACAATGGCGATGGGGTTCACGGGGTTCAAAGAACGAAGCAGGAATAAAAGAATGAACCGGACCAGGGTGGCAGTGCTGGTCACGTCCCAAGCAAGCCGCCACCGCGTGCGTTCACTCCCCCGTCTGTTCGTCCTGCCCTATTCGCTGTTCACCAATTCGCGTCGCTGCTGGTCCCAGGCGATCAGCCGCGCCCTCACCTGCTCTACCAGATCGGGAGGAGTGGAGAGGCCAGACGCAAGACCCGCCGCTTCTACACCTTCAAACTGGGACAAGTCGAGTTCGTCAGCGTTCTCGATATGGATTGTGCGCGGGTTGTATCTCTGGCAGAGGTGCTTCAACTCCAGGGTATTGGCGCTGGAATGGCTGCCCACCACAATCATCACATCCACCCGGGACGCCAGCTCCACCGCATCCATCTGCCGGTTGCGCACCGGCCGGCAGATCGTGTTGATGACCTGCACCTCCTTGGCCATCATAATGAGTTCGTTGACGATCTGCTGGCAGAGCTGGAAGGAATGGGTGGTCTGAAAGATGACCCCCACCTTGCGCAGCAGGATCTTATCCAGCTTCGCCTGGCGCAGTTCTTCTATGGAGTCCACCACCAGGGCGGGGCGCTTGAGGGCGCCCATGATCCCCTTAATCTCGGCGTGGTCCTTGTCGCCAATGATGACCACCTGGCAGCCGCGCTCTTCCAGCTCGCGGGCGGCCTGTTGCGCTTGAGCGACGATCGGGCAGGTGGCATCCACGATGCTCAGGCCGCGCTCCTCAGCTTCCTGGATCTGCGCGCCTGGAAGGCCGTGGGCACGGATAACCATTGTGCCGCCGCGGACGCCATCGATATCATCCATCTTCACCAGTCCGCGGGCTTCCAGCTCGGAGGTGACTGTCTTGTTATGGACCACATCACCGAGAATGAAGACGTGATTGTGTTCTGCCAGGGCCTGGCGGGTCATATTAATGGCCCGCTTCACTCCGAAGCAGAAGCCCACTTCGTTGGCCAGGTAAACCTTCATAAGCGACCCTTTCCGCCGCCGGCGCCCTGCTTAACACGCGCCTCCGGGGGTTCCGGTGCGGTATCTCGCTCATAGCCATGCTCGCGGAACCAGGCAACGGCGCGCGCCAGCGCCTGCTCCACCGGGGACTGGGGCAATCCCAGCTCGCGGACCGCTTTCTCGGCGCTGAAGAACATTTTCTTGCGCGCCATCCGCACCCCCTCCAGCGGCGCGCGGGGCGGTCGTCCCCGCAGCGTGCCGTTGATGAGCGTGTCCAGCGCGCCCACCATCCAGGCAACATGGTACGGTATTCTAACCCGGGGAGCAGGTAAGCTGGTCACTGTCGCCAGAATTTCCAGCGTCTCGCGCAGCGTCAGGTTACGGCAACCCAGGATGTACTTCTCGCCCACCCGACCCCGCTCCGCGGCCAGGAGGTGGCCCACCGCCACGTCCTCCACCGCCACCAGATTCAACCCCGTATCCACGTACGCGGGCATCCGACCGCGCAGGAAATCGACGATGATCTGGCCTGTGGGCGTCGGCTTGATGTCCCCCGGTCCCACAGGCGTGCTCGGATTCACGATGACCACCGGCGCGCCCTGCGCGGCCAGGCGCAGCGCCTCCTGCTCCGCAAGGAATTTGCTGCGCTTGTAGTGGCCGACCATATCGGCCAGAGCAACCGGCGTTTCTTCCGTTCCCGGCGAGCCGTCCGCGGGGATGCCCAGGGCCCCCACGCTGCTCGTGTAGACGATGCGCTTCGCCCCCGCCTCTGCCGCCGCACGGAGCAATGCTCGCGTGCCCGCCACGTTCACGCAGTAGAGTTGCGCCGGATCGCGCGACCAGAGGCGGTAGTCGGCGGCGGCGTGAAAGACTTGATCGGCGCCGCGCACTGCCCGCGCCAGGGAAGCGGGATCAGTCAGGTCCCCTTCGATCCGCTCCACCGGCAGGCCCGCCAGGTTCTCCAGGCGGCTATCGCGTCGCACCAGGCAGCGGGGCCGTTCGCCGCGCTCGATGAGCGCGCGGACGATGTGACTGCCGATGAAGCCGGTACCCCCTGTGACCAGGACAGCCATGCCATTCCGGTGCTGCTACCCCAGCAGGTTCCAGGTCAGCAGCCGCCCCAGCTCACGCACGCTCCGGCTGGCCTCGCGGACGGCAGAAGCCTCGAACCCCGAGTGCATCTTGCAGTTCTGGCAGCGCGCATCCTGCCGGCTCTCCCAGTACTCCCAGTTCACTCCGTTCCAGAACTCCTCCCAGGTGGGGTAGTACTTCAGGCCGATCAGGTAGCACGGGCCCTTCCAGCCCCTTGGCGTGAGCGTGACGGTACTCCAGGGGGAGCAGGGCAGCTCGCGCAGGCCGGCCACGAACTCCAGAAATAGCGGCGTAGAGGTCAGCCGGTAGCGCCGGGAGAGTTCCAGGACGCGGCGAAACTTCTCGTGCGTTTCCTCACGGTGGAGGAAGAGGTCCCGGCCGAGCAGCGATTCATACTCGTAGCCAGGGGTCACGAGCATCCCATCCACCCCGATATCGGTGAGCAGCTGGCACAGCCGCTCGATCTCCTCCATATCCGTATCTTTGAAGACGGTGGTGTTGGTGACCACGTGGTAGCCCAGGCGCTTGCCCTCGCGGATCATTGCCACTGCTTTATCGAATACGCCCGCCCGGTCGCAGACAAAATCGTGCGTGGGACGCATTCCGTCGAGGTGGATGTTGAGGGTCAGTCGCTTATGAGGCGGGATAATACCGTAGACTTTCTGATCGAGCAGGAGAGCGTTGGTGCACAGGTAGATATGCCGACGCCGCGCAATGATGCCCTCCACCAGTTCTTTCAGTTCGGGGTAGATGGTGGGCTCGCCGCCGCAGAGGGAGACGTTCGGCGCGCCGCATTCATCCACCGCCTTCAGGCAGGCTTCCAGGGGCAGCCTGTCCTGGAGTCGGCCGGTGTGGCGCTCCACCGAGCAGCCCAGACACGCCAGGTTGCAGGTGTAAAGCGGTTCCAGCATCAGCACCATCGGGTAGCGGCGCTCCCCGCGGAGCGCCCTGGCCACCTGGTAGCGGATCAGATCGACGGTGATGTGCGGCGGAAATCTCATCGCTGTTTTTCCGTTTCACTGGCGGCCATTTACGGCTGCCTTATTGTTCCGGTTCATCCCGATCTCGTGCGCGTACATTCCCAGCGCGAACACGGGGAAGTAGTTGCGGTACAGGTGGTAGCGCAGGTAAAACACCCTGGGAAAACCAGTGCCGGTGAACCAGGGCTCGTCCCAGCCGCCGTCCGGAGTCTGGGTGCGGACCAGGAAATTAACGCCGCGCCGGACCGCGTCGGAGGGAGCCTCGCCCGCGGCGATCAGCCCCATCACGGCCCAGGCCGTCTGGGACGCCGTGCTGGGCCCGATGCCCTTGAGCGCTGGATCATCGTAAGAGTCGCACGATTCACCCCACCCGCCGTCCGGGTTCTGCACCGCGCGCAGCCATTCAACGGCGCGGCGGACGTAGGGAGCGGTCATATCTTCGCCGATAAGCCGCAGACCCTTCAGCACCTGCCAGGTGCCATAGATGTAGTTCACGCCCCAGCGGCCAAACCACGAGCCGTCTTTCTCCTGCTCCTGTTTCAGGAAGCGCACCGCGCGAGCCACGCGCTGGTCGCGCTTATCGTAGCCGTAATGGCCCAGCATTTCGAGCACGCGACCGGTGATGTCCGCGGTGGCGGGATCGAGCATCGCGTTGTGGTCTGCGAACGGGATCTGGGCGAAGATCATGCGGTCGTTATCCACATCGAAAGAGCCCCAGCCGCCGGTGCGGCATTGCATAGCAAATACCCATTCCAGGCCGCGGCGCGCAGCGTCGGAGACGGCCCGTTGGTCGGGATGGTGGATACGGGCCAGCGCCATCAGCGCCACCGCGGTATCGTCCACGTCGGGGTAGAATTCGTTCTCGTACTCGAAGTACCAGCCACCCGGTTCGACGCGCGGGCGCTTGGCGGACCAGTCCCCGCGCTTCTGCGTCTGCTTTGTTAGCAGCCAGTCGATCGCCCGCACCAGCGTCGGATCGTCGGGCGGGATTCCGGCGTTCGTGAGCGCCAGCAGCGCGAGGGCGGTATCCCAGATGGGGGAGACGCATGGCTGCAGCCGCATGCGATCCTCCTCCACAATTTCGAACGCCTCGATCTCTCGCCATTGGGAGCGGACGGCGGGGTCATCGTCATGGTAGCCGAGGCAGCGGAGGGCCATCAGGGCGTTGACGATGGGAGGGAAAATGGCGCCCAGGCCGCCGCTATCAGCGAAGCGCTCAAGCATCCACTTTTCCGCCACGGCGAGGGCACGGCGGCGCCACGGCTTCCAGCCGCTCCGTTCGCCCCAGTGCAGGCAGCGATCCAGGAGCAGGAAGAAGTTGCGCCAGGAAAGGCGGCGCCGGTCCCACGGCAGGCGGAGATGAGGGCCGTGCCGCCCTCCCGCGAACAGTTCGTCGATGTTGATCCCGCGTGGCAACGGGCAATAGGGCCGGTGAGCGCAGATAATCGCCAGTGGCACCAGGATGGCGCGGGACCAGGAGGAAATCTCGTGCAGGTTAAGGTAGCTCCAGCGGGGCAGCAGCACCAGTTCCGGCGGCACAACGGGGGTACCGTCCCAGTCGTACTGGCCGAAAATGGCCAGGTAGATCCTGGTGAACGTGTTGCAGGCCGTAACGCCGCCCAGGCGCAGGATGATCTGGCGGGCGCGGACCATTTCCGGGTGATCGGCATCCAGCCCTGCCAGGCGCAGCGCGAGGTAGGCCTTCACAGAGGCGCTCAGGTTAGGAGGACCGCCGGGGTAGAGCGCCCAGCCGCCTTCCGCCAGCTGCGTGTGCCGCAGATGGTTCCCCAGCTGGCGCAGGCGGTCGGCATCCAGGCAGCCCATAAAGTGGCGGAGCAGCACGTACTCCGACTCCAGGATGGTATCGCCCTCCAGCTCTCCCACCCAGTGGCCATCCGGCCGCTGGTCCGCGAGCAGCCAGCGTGTGCCGAGCGACAGGGCGTGACGCACGGCGCCTTCGAGGAGGGATACCTCCCCTTCGGGGCCGGGTGGTGGCGAAGGAAATGCTTCCACGTCGAGGTGCGAGCGAGTCATCGGGTTCTGGCGACGCAACACGCGCGCTCCACCTTTGCCAGCGATGCGGGGCGGCGAGTCGGGGAATCTTGACCAGCCGCCGACAGCTCTCCTGGATCAGTCACCATGGCCGGCAACGAATCGTCCCCGCCACCGGGCGCATCCGGAATAGCGCCGCTCCCAGAGGCAGCCCGACACGCTGGTCTACCGCCGCCCGCGCCGCGAGCCGCTTGCGCAGGAACCGGCCACGGTTGCCCGCCGACCACTCGCCCGAAGTAGTGCGCTGGAATGCAGAAGCAGCGCCGGCAGCAGGTGCACCACTGGGTGGCGGGCAGGGCACAAAATTGACGCGCGTCCTCCAGACCTCTCTACAACCGTGCACGGCTGCCATCTCATACGAATTCGGCAGCCAGACAATCCTTCTCCTTCTCCGGCTGCGAACAGGGGACACCTGCTATGCCAGCGGCCAGGCGTGCCTGGCTTCCGCTGGAAGAGCGTATCACATCCAGTCTGGCAGAACAACCCTCCCCCTGGAAGGCCGCCTGCTACTCCCGGCGTTGCCGGGCGAACGGACGGCAGGAGATCGGAACGGTTAAGATGGAAGAGATGGCGGGTGCCATCCGCCGCTGTCGCTTCGGCCTGGCCCGACGGCCCCGTATGGGTAAGACTGGTATCCCGTCGAGCCAGAGGAGTACGCTGCCAGTGCGCTGGCGCTGCCCATCGAGGCAATAGATCCGACGCTCGGAGGTCTGGATCCTGCTTCGCACTTTGGAGATCCACGCTCTCCGCTCTGCGCCGGTGCGGTGAACCGCTCCTTCAGATAGCCAATGATCCTCTCCGATAGAGACATCCGCGCGGCACTGGAAGCGGGCCGAATCGTTATCGGCCCTCTGGAAGACATCGACGTGCAGATTCAGCCCTGCTCGGTGGACCTGCGCTTGGGCAACCGATTCGTCATCTTTCGCACGTCGCTCAAGCCCTACATCGATCCACGGCTGGATGACCCAACGGCATATACTGAGGTGGTTGAGGTCCCCGACGGCGAAGTGTTTATGCTGCACCCGGGGGAGTTCGTGCTGGCAACAACCAAGGAGCGCGTGGAGGTGCCAGAGGATCTCGTGGCCCGCGTGGACGGCCGATCCAGCATCGGGCGGCTGGCGGTGATGGTTCACGCCACCGCCGGATTCGTGGACGCGGGGTTTAGGGGCACGGTTACTCTGGAACTCTCTAATGTGGGCAAGATGCCGGTGGCGCTGCACCCGAACATGCGCATCTGCCAGATTTCGTTCCAGTGGCTCACCTCGCCGGCCGCGCGCCCGTACGGGAGTCGGCCGGGAAGCAAGTATCAGGACCAGGTCGGGCCGACACCCAGCCAGATACATCGGGACCGCGAAGAGGGGCGGTGAGGTTCGCCGGGGGGCCGACGCTTGCTTGACACTGCTCTGGCGCCGTGGTACAATCTCGCTCACCTCATACGGAGCGATGTCCGAGTGGCTGAAGGAGCACGCCTGGAGAGCGTGTAGGGGGTCTCAAAGCTCCCTCCTGGGTTCGAATCCCAGTCGCTCCGTTCTATCTTTGTACCACTGCTTGCCAGCCAACTTCGCCTGCTGGCGAGCTGACTAATGAGGGCTGAAAGACCGAAGGTCCGCCTCCCGGTGGGGGCGTATGTGGGACTGGTGGCCAGGTCGCCGCTCTATGGGACGGCCGCGGCGGTGCGCGCTTACGCCGCCAACCTGCGGGCACGCAACGGCGATCGTCCCCTTCACTCGCCGCCCGGCCCCGAAGATCGCCTCCTCGTCCTCTGTCCCCATCCGGACGACGAGGTTCTGGCCCTCGGCGGTCTGCTGCAGCGCGCCGTCGCCGTCGGGGCGCGGGTGAGGATCGTGTTCCTCACCCACGGGGATGGCTTCCCATTCGCCGCCTACAGCGAGATGCGCGGCGTGGGAGGCCTGTGGCGCGCCTGCCGGCTGCTGGGAACGGTGCGTCAGCAGGAGACGCGTGCTGCCCTCACGGAACTCGGCCTGCCGCACGAAACTGCCATCTTCCTTGGTTACCCCGATGGTGGTCTGCACGAGCTGTGGTTGACGCACTGGTCGCCCGACCAGCCCTACCGCTCCCGCTACACGCAGGCGGACAGGGTGCCGTATGAGAACGCCCGGCAGCCAGGAACGCCGTACTGCGCCCGGGCGGTGCTGGATGATCTCTCCGAAGCTCTGCGCCGTGAGCGCCCCACGCGTATCTACGCGCCTCATCCCCAGGATGACCACGGAGATCACTGGGCCACGTTCTGCCTGCTTACCGCGGCGCTCCGCGCCCGCCCCAATGGGGCCTGGGACGACGAATTGCGGGGCGTATACAGCTACCTGACTCATCATGGCGATTGGCCCGTGCCGCAGGGGAGGTGGGAGAAGTTCCCGCTGGGCCCCCCCGCGCACCTGGCGCACGGCGATTGGGCAACGCTGCCGCTCACCGCGGAGGAAAGAATCGCCAAGCGGCGCGCCACGGCACGCCACCGGAGCCAGATGCGCTGCATCGGCCGGTTCCTGCACAGCTTCTTGCGCACGAACGAGCTGTTCGAGCAGTTATCGCCGCTCTCGCCCGCGGATGCCTCGCTGGGGTTGGCCCAGGACGGCCTGGCGATGCCCGGGGTGTTCCGCTCCCGCTACCCGCGCGGTGACGCGCCCTTGCGGGCCGCCGTGCCCGCGGGAGACCTGGTCGGCCTGGTAGTGCGGCGGGACGGCACGCGATTCCAAGCCGTCCTGCGGTTCGCTGCCCCCATCTCTCCGGGAATCGCCTACCACCTGGCGCTCCACCCGCTCGTTCCCCCCGGCCCACCGCTGCGGCTCACCTGGCGCGGGAACGCCTGGGATCTGCCGGATGCGCGTGGCCAGGCCCGTGAGAGGACGTTGGAAGTGCATCTGGAAGATGAGATGCTGCGCGACTCCCAACCCCTGCTCGTGACCGCGTGGACACAGCTGGGCCTGATCTGGGTGGATCGCATCTGCGTGGAGCTGGCGGCCTCGCACGCACGGGCTTCGATGGAACCGCGGCCTCGATCCGGCCCGCGGGACGAGGGATAGAGACCAGCCCCGAAAGCTTTCGGGGCCAGTTCCCTCTGCCAATCAGCGTGCCTTGCCCTTCGGATTCACCCTCTCCAGCGGGCCACGTCCGGTTGCAGAACCACCAGCCCTCTGAACCGGTGCTGCCCGCGGCGCAGGAAGCCGAGCAGGGACTCATCCACCACGCGGCCCTGGCGCTGGCTGGCGTGTCGCAGGATCACGTGGTTCCCACGGCGGAACAGCCAGCCCATGTGGCCCGCCATCCCGAAAGCTTTCGGGACCCGCAGGATAAATACCGCGATGCCGCCGTCCGGCAGGCGCCTCTGGAGCCAGGGAACGGAGGTGGATGGGATGTAGTGGGTGCGGACGGAGAGGGGAGGGTACTGCCGCGCCACCTCGGGAGAGCAGCCACGCCGCCGGAGGAAGCGCTCGCGCTGGATCGTCACCCGCAACTGCTGGACGCGACGGCCGGCAATAGCGCGCGTCATGTCGCGCACAGGCCAGGGATTATCCAGCCACTCAGGGAGGCAATAGTGGAACCGGCGGTCCAGGCGCACTTTACCGCCGTGGTAGCGCAGCCGGATAAGGGTGCAGCGCACCTCCGCGGGCGTGGTCGCCAGGGCCTCCGCCAGGGTTTGCTCAACGAAGGTCTGGCAGTCCACGCCGTCCCGCCGGAACACGGGGTCCGGATCCGGCCCCTGCTGCTCGCCGAGGGCATCCCGCAGGTAGCGGGTACCCAGGTAGCGGCGGGTGATTCGCTCCAGGTTCCGGGGCGACACGCGCTCCGGAGGCACGGCCGGGATCAGGTCGGCCGTAACCTCCTGCACCGCTCCCCCGGGGGCTCCCGGGAGGGCGCTCGCGCTGACGACTGCCAGCACAAGCGTCGCCGCTGCCACCCGCCACATCAGCCCCCGTTTTCGGCGCGTACCAGGCCCAATCCCCAACGAGCCACCTCCAGGCCACCGGGCCTCGCCAGGTGGCCTTCTGCTCATCGCCTACCCGTTTCCCGCGCCCGCCGCGCTTCCCTGTTCCGTTGGTGCTCCGGTTGTTGGCGCGCCGCCAGGCGTCGGCAGCATCCCCAGGGCGCGTGCTAGTTGGTCCTGCGCCACGTTGTAGTCGAACAGCGCCTGGACAAGGTTGTTCTGAGCGCGCACCTGCGCGGCGAGGGCGTCGAGTGGCTCCAGGTTGATACCCTTGCCCTCCGTATAGCGCAGCAGGGACACACGGTAATCCTCTTCGGCGGAGGTTACCCCCGTCTGGGCTGCCTGCACGTTCTTTTCCGCGGCACGCAAGTTCAGCGAGACCGATGCCACCTCCTGACCCACCCGGAGGGCTACCTGCTGGCGCTCCTCCTCCATCCGCTTCGCTTCCGCCCGCGACTCGCGCAGCCGCGCCTTGCGCACGCCGCCGTCCAGGATGGGAAGCGAGGCGACGACCGAGAACGTGGTCCCACCAAAGGGCGAGGCCCCGCGCATCTTCATAAAATCGCCCATCACGCCGGCACTAATCTGCGGCTGGTAGGCGCTACGTGCAACGTTCACCTCCGCTAGGCTGGCATCCACCCGCCGGGCGGCGGCGGCGAGTTCGGGACGGTGGCGCGCGGCCACCTCCAATAGCTGCGCGAGCGTTGGAGCTTCCGTGGCGCCGTCGGCAGCGCGCGCCAATGTATCCGCCGCCCGCTCCCCCGTGTAGGCGGCGGTGATGGTGTGGCTCGGTTCGAACTTCAGCGGGTCCGTCAGCTCCAGGCGAGAATCCAGGTGCACGCCCATCACCGTCTTCAACTCAATCAGGCTCACGTCCAGGTCCCGTTCTGCATACGTGAGCAGCTGCTGGCTGTTGGCTACCTCGGCCACATTTCGCAGGACATAGAAGTGCGGAATCTTCCCTTCCTCGTAGGCCACCTGATCGATCCGCTGCCGCTCCACGTGAGCAGCGAGTGTGGCGCGGTAGATATCTACAAAGCTCCGCCGCGCCTGCGCCTCCCGATAGGCCACCCGTACCATCAGCACGACCTCCTGGCGCATCGCTGCCAGATCCGCCTGCGAAGCCTGCTGGAGCGCCCGCGCCTGCCGGACCATCGCCGGGAGGCGGCCGCCCGTGAACAGGGGGACCATCAGGCTGACGTTCTGATCGAAAAAGCTGCCGCCGGGCACCCCCATCAACATCCGCGGCTGCACAGGGTCGCTGCTGCCCACCACGTTGGCGGCGCTGCCACCGGCGACAAAAGTGTTGATCGACGCCCAGGGGCGGAGCTCTGCCCGCGCCGCCGCCACGCGGGCCACCGCCGCTTCCACCTCCTGAACCGCACCACGGGTGACCGGACTCTCGCGCAGCCCGATCTCAACCGCCTGATCCAGAGTCAGCGGTTGGTTGATGATCGGGCGCCTGGCAAGCACTGCCTCTGCCGTCGCTGCGGGCGGCTTCTGGTGATCGGACACGCCGGTCTCAGGCGCCCCAAATGCGGGTGACATCGCCAAAGCGGCCGCGCCCAACAGCGAAAGCAGCGGTAACGATTTCATCAGCGAGACTCCTTGTCATCCGTGCGCTTCGTCCAGCGAGCGGTCCATAATCTTTCCGCGCTCTGCCGCTGCGCGGCACTGAGCGCGCGGGACGCTTCGTCCCACCAGGCGCGGCGGGCATCCGAGAGCTGTCGAGAGAGTTGCGTTACCGGCGCGGCACGTTCCCGGAGCTGCATGATCGTGGTAACCTGCCCCTTGTTTTCGGACATCGCCCGATCGAAGTCGGCGGATGCCTGGTCCAGCGCCTCTCGCAGCGCGCGCGTCTCGCGCTGCCAACGGGTCTGCAACCGGCGGAGCCGGCTCACCTGGGACGCGGTCAGGCGCAGCGCGTGCCGCTGGCCCAGAAGCCAATCCGGCTCGGGCACGGCGTCTATGGCCGTCACCCCTTGCAATGCGGTGGCCGACGGCGGCCGATTGTGGTCCCCGGACTGTTGGTAGGTTGGGAATGAAACGTCGCCCCTGCCCCCGGAGGGCAGGTGGGGGGCAACGATCACGATGGCGAGGAGCGCGAGCAGTAGCCCCGGCCCGAACCAGAAACCCAAAAGCGTGGAGGTGAGCCGGCGTTCGGGTGTGCGGCTCCCGGCGGACGCTCCCGCCGCGGGGACACGCGGCGCCGTGGCACCGTCACTGCGGCGTCGGGTCTTGCTGTCTCCGCGTCCCGGAGTGGTAGCTTCGCTGCGTTCTTGCGTATCCATCAATGCCCTCCTGCCGGCGGGCTGCCCGGCGCGGCACCTTCTTCGGATGACGCTGTCACCGGCCAGTGCCACTCCCGGTTTAGGATCGTGCGGTTGAGCCACCGGATGAAGTCATCCACGTAAGTGTGCATGATCGGGATGTCCAGGAGGCTCAGAACGGTCCCCACCGCCAGGCCACCCACCACCGCCGTGGCCAGGGGCTGATAGGCATCCAGCCCTGTTTTCGGCGCCAGCGCCACCGGCAGAAGGACGATCATGCTGATCATGGACGTCATCAGGATCGGCCGGAGCCGCTGCGGGCACGCCTCGATAATCGCCTGGTCCCGCGGTACGCCGCGATCCCGGTAGCGCATGATCATGTCGATGAGCAGTACGGCGGTGGTGATGTCCATACCGGTGAGGACGATGATGCCCAGGATGGAGACGGTGGAGAACGCCTGCCCCGCCAGCCAGAGGGCAAAGAAGACCCCCGCCAGCTCCAGGGGCAGGGAGGCGATCATCTGCAAGGGCTGGAGGAAGCCGCGGAACTGCGCCACCAGCACCAGATACATGAAGATGAGCGCCAGCCCCAGGCCGGTAAGCAGCCGCCGGAAGCTGTCCATCATCTGGGTCATGTCGCCCCGCATCTCCATGCCGTAGCCGGGCGGGAAGTTGACTTCCCGATAGGCGTTCGCCACCAGCTCCATGACCACGTCCATGGAGGGGAGGTGGCCGATCCGGTAGTAGCCCGTGATGCCGAGGACGCGCCGCAGGCCGTCGTGCTCGATTACTGTGGGCGCCACGTGACGCTCCACCGTGGCCACCGATTTCAGGGGCACCTGCCGCCCATCCGCGGTAGTCAGGTACAGGTTCTCCAGATCCTGCGGCCCCCGCCGCTCCTCCGCCTCGTAGCGGACGAGGATGGTGTTCTGCCGCAGGTTTGGCAGGCGGTAGAACTCGTTGGTGAGACCGCCACGCAGGGCATAGTAGGCTTGCTGGGAGATGTTCTCGGGAGAGAGGCCCACCTCTTGCGCCCGCTGCGGATCGACGCGGATCTGGTAGTCGGGCACTCCCATGGCCCAGGTGGTCGCCGGCTGGTACAGATCGGTGGACATCTTCCGGGCCACCTGCTCCACCTCCCGGCCCAGCCGGTCCAGCTCCTGGAGGTCGGGGCCATAGATATTGACGTGGATGGGTGCCGCAGCGGTGGCCATCACGTCCGAGCCCATCTCCTTGATCTGCAGCCGCCGGATACCGGGGATGGTGGCCAGTGCCTCTTTATGGATGCCATCTATCACCTTGAAGATGCTGCGTTTGCGGTCATCCTTATCGCTAAAGGTAAGCATCATCGCGGCGGCGTTCGTCTGCGGCATCTGGTAGCCAGTGTAGAACGGGGTGAAGCTCTCGAACATCGTTTCCTGGCCGATCTCGATGCTGGCCTTCTCCAGTTCGGGGTACTTGAGCATAATCCGCTCGAGCTGCTGCACCGCGCGCTCCGTTTGCGCGAAGGAGGTCCCCGGCGCCATCTCCAGGAGGCCGCTCGCCTGACCCACGTCCGCCAGTGGCATCATCTCGCTGCCGATGAAGTAGTAGAAAGTGAACCCCAGGATCACCGTCGCCATGATGCGGGCGAGGTTGCTAAACCGGTTCCGCAGCATCCACCTGATGAGGCGACTGTAGCCTGCCTCGAGGCGATCCAGGAGTCGCTGGAACGGATCCAGTGGTACGTAGAGCCAGCGCAGTACGGGATGCCGCCGATCCACCTCGCGCGCCTCCTCGTGGCGCAGCAGGTTGGCGCACAGGAGGGCGGTGAGCGTGAAGGAGACGAGCATCGAGGCCAGCAGGCCGAAGATGATCGGCCACACCAGCTCCCGGAACATCAGCTGCGTGATGCCGCCCGTGAACAGCAGCGGCGTCATCGCCAGGACCATCATTAACGTGGAGGCGAGCACCGCCAGCCGCACCTCGGCGATGCCATCGATGGTGGCGGTCTTCGGGTCCTTACCCATGCGCAGGTGGCGCTCCACAGCGTGGATGTCGATGATGCTGTCGTCCACCAGCCGGCCGATGGAGAGCAGCAGGCCGATGAGCGTGCCGCTGTTGAACGTCATTCCCCACGGCACCATCAGCAGCACGGCGAAGCCCAGCGAGGTGGGGAGGGTGACCATCGCGATCAATGTGCCTCGCCACTCCCCCAGGAAGAAGAGCACAGCGATGCCGGTGAGGAGGATGGCTATCAGCAGCTCGTGCCAGACGTTTTCAAACAGGATGTTCACGAAGTGGGCGTTGTCGTAGGCTACCTCGAACGTGAGGCCAGGGTTATCATTCTTCAGCTTCTCCACGACCTTCATCACCGCGGGGACCACCGTCGCCGAGCTGGCGCCCGGGTCCTGGATGATGGAGACCTCCACGGAGGGAATCACCTCGCCCGGCGCTCCCGGGTCGTGCTTGAGGTAGTGGTAGGCACTGCGGCGCTCCCAGTGGGTGTCTATCACCCGCGCCACGTCGCGGATATAGACGATGCGGGGCGAGGCCGCCGATCCCAACCTCTCCCCCGGCCCCTCGCCTGATAGGGGAGGGGTGAGAGGAAGGGTCTCAGCGCCACCGCCCATCGCGCCCATGCCGCCGCCCGTACTGCCGCCCATACCGCCGCCTGCCGTGCCACTGGTGAGCGCGGCCGCGCCCGGTGTCACGCTGGTAAGCGGATAGTTGAGCACGTCTTCCGCTTGCAATGCGCGGGTATCCACGCGCACGATGCCCTCGTACGGCCCGTAGGTCAGCGTGCCCGCGGCGCGGGTTACGTTGAAGCGGTCGATTGCATTCTTCACGTCCAGGATCGAGAGCCGATAGGCCGCCAGCCTATTGCGGTCCACAATTACCTGGAGCTGCCGCCGGTAGCCCCCGAACGGCACCACCGAGTAGACGCTGGTGATCTCCTTAAGCCGGTTGACCACCGTGTTATCCGCGAACTCCCGCACGCGCAGCTCGTCCCAGCCCTGCGCCGGGTCCCCGCGCAGGCTGAGGGAGAGGATCGGGATGTTAAGGGGGTCGATGGCAACCACCCAGGACGGCTTCAGGTTGGCGCCGGTGGCCGGCAGGTTTGCCTGGATCACGTTCATCAGCGCCTGCACGTCGAAGATTGCCTTTTCCACATCCGTCCCGTAGTGGAACTCCAGGGAAACGAGGGAAAAGCCATCCTGCGAGGTGGAGCGGATATAACGCAGCCCCTTGATGTTGACCAGCTGCTCCTCGATCGGCTTGCTGATGTAGATCTCCATCTCCTGAGCGGAGAGGCCCGGCATCATGGTGACCACGCCGATGAGGGGGCTTTTCACGTAGGGGGCGAAGCGCCGCGGCATGGCGCGGGTGATGGCCAGCCAGGCCAGCGCAACCACCGCCACGTAGAAGGCGATCACCACGTACGGGTGCTCAATCGACCACTTGTGGATCAGGTGCAGGGGCGTGACGCCTCGCACCTCGTAGCGCGGGCGGTGGACACCCTCAGGGCGCGGCTCACTCATTGTCCTTTCCCTTCCGTCTGTGGCACCAGCTCCATGCCGCACTTCGGACAGCGGCCCGGTTGGTCCTGGACGATCTCCTTATCCATCGGACAGACGTACCGCACCGCTCCCGCGGCGGGTGCGGCGGGCCGCGCGTCATCCCTCTGGGGCGACGGTGCGGCGTGCTGTGCGTGGTCTGCCGGGGGTGCTGTCCCTGTGCCTGCCTGACCCTTCTCCTTCAGCGGCACCAGGTTCATCCCGCACTTAGGACACCGCCCGGGCTGGTCCTTAACGACCTCCGGGTGCATGGGGCAGGTGTACTGCTGGGCGCCAGCGGGGGTCACCACGGACAGCACGGTGTCGCCGTTCCGCAGGTCCTGGTAGCCCGCCACCACCACCTGCTGCCCCTCTTCCAGGCCGGAGAGGATCTCGGCGTAGGTATCGTTGCTGAGTCCCACCTGCACGTCCACGGCGCGGACGGCGTATTCTCCCTCCCGCGCCGAGGGTTCCGCCACCCACACGTAGGGCATGGGCTGAGTGGAGAGGACGCCGCCGGAGGGAGGAGTGCGCCACCGGATGGCGCTGGCGGGCACCCGCAGGGCGTCCGCGGATCGCCCCGTAGAGATTTCCATTACCACGTACTGGCCTGGCAGGAAGCGGCTGTCCCGGTTGGGGATCACGGCCTCGACTACGCCCGTCCGCGCTATCGGGTCCACCGCGGGGGTGATGGTCGTCACGCGAGCCACCACCGGTTTGCCCGTATGGTTCTGACTCCGCACCGCAGCTCGCGCTCCCACGCGCACCTTCTCGAGGTCTGCCTCCGCCACGTTCGCCTGCAGGCGGATGGGGCTGATCTGGGCGATCTTCAGGATCAGCTGGCCAGGGTTCACCAGCACTCCGGGGCTGATCACCCGCTGGGTGACCACGCCATCCACCAGGGAGCGGATTTCGGTGTAGCCTTTGACAACGCTGGCGGTAGTGAGCGCCGCTGCCGCCTCCTGAACTCCGGCCTGCGCCTGACCGATCTTCTTTGTCGCTGCGTTGGCCATCGCCTGCATGGCGCGCACGTTGGCGCGCGCCGCCTCCAGGTCGCCCTCGGCGGTCTTGATATGGCCTGCGTGGGTCCCGATCTCAGCCTGGGCCTGCTCGATGCGTGCTTCCGACCCCTGCACGCGGGCCTGCATCTGGGAAATCCTGGCCAGCGCGCTCTCGACCATTGCCTCCGTTTTAGCCAGCCGGGAGCGCGCCGCCCGGATGTCGCTGCCAACCGCCTGGAGTTTGGCTTCTGCCTGCCGCACCTTGGCATCGGCACTCTTCGCCATCGCCTCCTCGCGCTGGAACTCCTCCTGAGACACAGCGCCCTTATTCAGCAGCGCTTTCATGCGGGCGATCTCTTTCACCCAGTAGGCCTGGTCCGCCTGCATCGAGGCAAGCATCGCTTCCGCTTCTGGTTGCATCGCCTGGGCGGATTGGAGCATCGCGTCGGCTTCCGAGCGCTCCTGCTGGGCGGCGGTGAGTTCCGCCTGCATCGCTCGCAGCTCATTGCGGGCCTCCACCAGCATAGCCTGGTTCTCTTTAAGCATTCCGTGCGCTTTGGCGTGCATGCGGCGGGCCTCCTCCAGGGCGCCCTCTTTGCTCGTCACTTCGGCGCGCGCCTGCGCCACAGAGGCCAGGGCTTGCTGGTATTCGAGCTGCGATATAGCCGCCATCTGCTCCGCCATGGTGCGGTTCGCGCGCCGCTCATCCACCCGTGATTGCAGCTCGCTGGTATCCAGCCGCGCCAGCAGCTGTCCCTTCCGCACGCGATCCCCGGCGTAGAACGGCATCCAGACGATCCAGCCCGTGACGCGGGGGTAGACATCCTGCTCCGTATAGCCGACTGCCGACCCCGTATAGCGGATGGTGCTCTCTACCAGGCCCCGCTGCACGGCCGCCAGCTCCACGGCTGCGGTCCCTGGGGGAGGGGGCGTGGACATTTCCATCGCCTGCGCTTCGACGGGCGTCATCGCCCCCGCGCGGCGCCAGTGCTTGATGGCATAATTAGAGACTCCCAGCATGAGCGCCAGGGCCAGCAGTCCGCTCACCACGCCCCGATTGAATATCGCCCTCCAGTTGGGCCGCTGGCCGGCTTGCCAGGCGCGATAGAGGATAAACGCGCCGATCAGAATGCCAATGAGCCAGGGAAGGAAGGAGCGGAGCGAGAAGCCGCCCGCCTGCACCGCGGTGTCCTGCCCCGTCTTCAACGGGATGGTGGCGGTAGCGGGGCCCTGGGGGCCAGTGACCTTGATCGTCGCCTGGTAGCTGCCCTCCATGGCGAACACCGCCGGGGCGACGTAAGTCCCCGGCTCCCCCGCCTTGGGGAGCGCGGGTTCCTCGCGCTCGCCCATGTCCATGCCCGGCATCTTGGCGAGGGCGCTCACCTGCGCTCCTTCCACGGGCTTGCCGGCGGAGTCGGTGACCTTGAGGATCAGCTTCGCCCGACCCACGGG
>JACQGL010000204.1 GCA_016199525.1 Armatimonadota bacterium | reverse complement strand
TGCCGGGCCCGGCACTGACTCGACTCCACTGCTGCTAGAAAATCACATTAGGACACTACCCAGCCGCGGGTAGCGGGTCAAGCCGGGACAAAGGGCGTCGCTACTTCCACGTCGCGTAGATGGCGTCCCACATCTCGAACGGCGTGATGGAAACGCCCTCCAGGTTCCGGACCGTCGCCACGTACCACTTCTGGCTCCACAGGAAGATCCAGGGGGCGTCGTGCCAGACCAACGTCTGGGCCTCCTTGAGGAGCTCTTTGCGTCTCAATGGGTCCATTTCGGTCCTGGCCCTGTCCAGGAATTCGTCGATCTTCACGTTCTTGTAGAAAGTAGAGTTGAAGCCTCGTGGGGGATGCTGCGACGAGTGGAACATGGGATGGAACACGCTCCAACAGTCGAGCGGGAAGGGCACCCATGCCAGCACGAACAGGCGGAGGCTGCTTCGCTCCAGGGGCTGATCAATGGTGGCCACGTACGTCGGCCAGTCCATCGTGCGGAGATTCGCCCGGACCTTGAAATTGCGCAGCTGCGCGGCGATGGCCTGCGCAAACTGGAAATCCTGGATCAACCGGCCGGTCGGCGTGATGAAGTCGACTTCGAACCCGTCCGGGTACCCTGCCTCCCGCAGGAGCTGCCTGGCTTTGCCCGGGTCGAAAGGCCACCCGCCGGGCTGGACCGGAGTGTACCCGGACACCATCGACACACAAGGAGAGTCGGCCACCGTCCCCAGGTCAAAGAGCACGCTCGCGAGGATCGCCCGCTTGTTCACGGCGTAGTTCATTGCTCGGCGCACGCGCGCGTCCTTGAACGCACCCCACTGGGTGTTCATGCCGATGTAGACGATGCGGGAGGTCGCGGCTTCCACTACCGCGTAACCGGGATGCTCTCGCAGGCGGCGGACATCGGGGGCGGGCGGCAGGACCGCCATGTGCGCATCCCCGGCCAGCAGCATCGTCTCACGGACGCCGGCGTCCGGGGCGATGCGGAGCATCACCTCTTCGAAGACGGGCTTCCTGCCCCAGTAATTCGGGTTCCGCACATACAGGATGTGACTCCCGCGCGCCCATTCCTTGAACATATACGGGCCGGTGGCGGCGCCCGTCGGGTCGCGGCCCAGGTTCGCGCCCGCCCTGCGGACGGTAGTTGGCGAGATGATCGAGGCGACCCAATGCGTCACGTACGTCAGGAACAGGGGGTCCGGCCGGCTGAGGATGAACCTTACCGTCATGGGATCGACGACCTGGGTTTCCTTGATGATCGTCAGGGGTTCCCGCAGCGGCGCGCGTGTCTGGGGGTCCAGCAGCCGGTCAAAGGTGAACTTCACGGCTTCGGCATTGAAAGCCGCTCCGTCGTGAAACGTCACGCCGCTGCGGAGCCGGAACGTGTAGGTGAGCCCATCGGTCGAAACCTGCCACTGGGTGGCGAGACGTGGAAGCACTCTGTTCTGCGTGTAGTCGAACGTCACGAGCCGCTCATAAATGTAATCAGCCATGCCCATGACCAATCCGGTCGTGAGGGCCGCCGGATCGAGAGTGTCGGCGTCAATACCGACGGCGATCTTCAGCGTCCGTGGAATCGCCCGGGCGTGAAGCGCCGGAGCCGGTATCGAGGCCAGCGCGAGCATACCCAAAAGCGCAAGTAGACGGAGTCCCGACCTCACTGCGCTCGCCCCCCCTCTTCGTCCATTACGTTCTCCATGGCCCGCTCCAGCGGCGTTGCTCGACCTTCGGACCAGGCCAGTGCGAAAGCCGGTTCCCCGAGTGCGGTCCGCACCACCGCCAGCGTGGAATCATGACGGGCGCGGTCCGACGGCGGGAGCGGAGTTGCCATGGCGTCGCGCGCCGCAGCCGCGTTCCCGAGCATGCGCACGGCGTGCTCGAGCTGCCCACGCATTGCGGCTACTGACGCGAGCCCTTCGAGGATGCGCACGAGGGTCAACCTGGAAGCGCCGTTCTTGACCAGGCGCAACCCTTCCTGCATCAGTGCCGCTGCGCGTTCCTGGTCACCGCAGTCATGCGCTACCAGGCCAAGAGTGTGCGTGACCTCTGCGGCGCCGACCACGTCGCCGATCTCCCTGAACAGGCGCAGGCTCTCCTCGAGGAATGCCCGCGCCCGCGCCAGATCACCACGGTAGCGGTCGACCAGGCCGAGCCCGAGTAGAGCCGAGGCCACGAGCACAGGCCCAACATCCTTCCCAAGGGCCAGGCTCTCCTCGTAGAGCCCTGCCGCCCTGGTGAAGTCTCCAGTGTCCCGCGCCACGTCGGCCAATCCAGCCAGCGACGAGGCGATGTACTCTCTGGATCCCATCTCGCGGGATATGGCAAGGCTCTCCTGATAGAGAGCGATGGCGCGCTCGTAGTTTCCCTGTTCTTGCGAGAGGCTTGCCAGCTCCACGAGCCCCCAGACGAGGTTGGCCGGTCTCCCGCTTGATCCGCCCCATTTCCGGGCGACGGCCACCGCCTCTTCATACAGCGCCGCGGCCGGTTCGTAGCGACCTTCCTGACGCGCCATCCACGCCTCGGCCCGCCGGCCGAAGTGCACCGTCGCGGGGTGCATATCAGGAGTGCTGCGGGCGGTAGTCGAACACTCGCGCGCAAGGGCAACGGTGCGATCATAATTCCCCAGCCGGTGGACCACAGGCCACAGCCAGGCGATCCGGTTGCCGAGGAAATAGAGCTCACCCCTCGCTCGCGCCAGGGCCACGGCTTCCTCCAGGAGCGCCGCCGCCCGCCTCAGGTCTGCGCTTCGGGCCACGATGCCCAGCGTGAAGGCCGTGAACATGACGCCTTCCCTGAACGCCAGTTGGCGGGATAGGCGCAGCCCGTCTTCGAGCAGCTCGATGGCGCGTGCAGTATCCCCCTGCGCCCACGCCAGCCGGCCTGCGCCATGAAGCGCGAGGACCCTGTTGGGCGTCGCGGGGCCGGTGTCCGCAGCCAGGACTGCTTCCAGGCGCGTGAGGCCCTCCTGCCAGTACCCGCGCACCTCCCAGAACCACCACAACACGGCGCCCATGCGCAGGGCGGCGTCCGCCTCTCCGGCCTCCAGCGACCAGTCGAGCGCGGCCCGAAGGTCGTCGTGCTCCCGGTCGAACCGCTCCTGCCAGTCGGCATCTTTCACGGTCCCCCGATCAGTCTCAGACCGCTCGACCAGCGCCAGGAAGAAATCCCTGTGCCGTCCGTGCAGGGTGTCGGCCTCCCCGACCTCCTGGAGCTTCTCGCGCGCGTACTGCCTGAGCGTTTCGAGGAGCGGGTAGCGGACCTGTCCGTCCTGCGGTTGGACGAGGACAAGGGATTTCTCGACCAGGCCCGTCAGCAGGTCGAGCACCTCGTGCGCCTCGAGACCGTCTCCCGGGCAGACGGCCTCGACGGCATCCAGCGTGAAGCCGCCGGCGAAGACGGCCAGGCGGCGCAGCAGCACCCGCTCCTTGTCCGAGAGGAGGTTATAACTCCAGTCCACCGCCGCCTGGAGGGTCTGATGGCGGGGGAGGGCCGTGCGGCTGCCGCCGGTCAGCAGCCGAAACCGGTCGTCCAGACGGGCGGCGATCTCCTCGGCTGGGAGCACCCTGATCCGGGCGGCCGCGAGTTCGATCGCCAGGGGGATGCCGTCCAGGCGATGGCAGAGCCGTGCGACGGCCGGCGCGTTGGAGGCCGTCAGTTGGAAGCTCTGCTGGACCAGCGCGGCACGGTCAACGAACAGCCGGATCGCCTCATACCGCTCGAGCGCCTCTAGTGGAGGCAACTGGCGGAGGTCGGGTATAGCCATCGATGGGACCTGAAACGCGGCTTCCCCAGTGATAGCAAGCGCTTCTCGGCTGGTGGCCAGGATCCGCAGGTGCGGGCAGGAGCGGAGCAGCGAATCCACCAGGGCGGCCGCGGCCGCCAGCAGATGCTCGCAGTTGTCGAGGATGAGCATGAGCTGCTTCGATCGCAGATGATCAATCAGGGTTGCCAGCAGCGGCTGCCCCGGCCGTTCGGACACGCCGAGTGCGGAGGCGACCGTTTGCAGCACAATCCCGGAATCGGCAAGGGGCGCCAGTTCCGCCAGCCAGACGCCGTCTGGGAAGTCGTCGAGCGAGTCGGCGGCCGCCTGAAGCGCCAGTCGGGTCTTGCCCGAACCTCCAGCGCCCGTGAGCGTCACCAGGCGCGCGGTTCCTACAAGACGTTTGACGTCCGCCAGCTCACGATCTCGGCCGATGAAGGTGGTCAATTGAACGGACAGGTTATTGGGTAGGGTGTCCAGGGACTTGAGCGGAGGAAAGTCAGCCGGCAGGTCGGCGTGCACCAGTTGAAAGATCTTCTCCGGCCGCTGGAGGTCCTTCAGCCGGTGCGCGCCCCGGTCGCGGAGCCCGGCCCCCGCCGGAAGGTGGCGGTCGATCAGATCGCGGGTGGTCTGAGAGAGCAGGACCTGGCCGCCCCACCCGGCCGCGCAGATGCGGGCCGCGCGGTGAACATCGACGCCCACCTGCGGGTCACGGGCCCTCAATGCGGAGGAGGCCATGACCCATCGCCGAATGCCCGCTGGAGGCGGGACCGATGGACCATGCGGAACGATGGCAACTCGCCACTGACCTCTGCGCACGCATGGCTGCCAAACTGGGCGATGGGCTGATCGTCGGCGGCGTGTACGGATCGACGGCCTGGGGTACGGATACCGAGTGGTCGGACCTGGAACTGTTCTTCGTGGTTCGCGGTGAGCCGGATGAGGCGGCACAGCACTTTGTCTCCCGCGGGATCGCCGTGGGATATCGGGCCGTAGCCCAATCGACGCTGGAGGCCCTCCTGACCCACCCGTCCCGGCGCTGGCCCTTTCACATGGGCATCCTCAGCACGCTGAAGGTGCTCCACGGAGATCCCGGGCAGGTTCAGGCCTGGCTGCGCCTGGGGGAGTCTGTGCCGCAGGAGCGGTTTCGGACGGCGCTCGAGGAGTTACTTCCCGACCTCGTCATCGAGTCGTACGGTCGCATCCTTTCCTGCCGCGAGCGCCACGACACCCGGAACATCAGGGCCTGTGTCCAGGAAGTCCTCTATGAAATGAATCTGGCGCTGTGCCTGTTGAACCGCCGCTGGGTCACGCACGACTACTACGAGGGCTTGGTGGATGCGTTCACGTTCCCCCTGCTGCCTGACCACTACCGCACCCTGGTCCCCGCCCTGTGGGATGCCGCGGAGATCAACGAGATCGTGCCTCTGGCCGGGCGGCTGGTCGAGAACTTCCGGCGCCTGCTCAGGGAGAAGGGCATCCGGCTCAAGGACTATCAGCGTGTGGAGGACATCCCGCTCTAGGTCAGGGGACGATCAACGTCCCGGTCTCGCCCCCGAGCGCCCGGCCGATGTTTTCGGGGTTGGTGATGAGCGCCCGCTCGCCACCCCGCTCCAGGTAGGTGATGACGGCCGAGATCTTCGGCCCCATGCTGCCTTTGGAAAAGTGCCCTTCGGTCTGGTACCGCCTTGCTTCGTCTAGCGTCATCCTGTCGAGCCACTGCTGGGTGGGCTTGTTGAAGTTCAGCGCCACCTTCTCCACGGCCGTCGAGATCAGGAACAGATCGGCCTGGATCATGCTGGCGAGCAGGGCGGAGGCCAGATCCTTGTCGATCACTGCCTCCACACCCGTCAGGTACCCGCGCGCATCTTCGATCACGGGGATCCCTCCGCCCCCCACGGCCACGACGACAAACCCTGCCTGGATCAGGGACCGGATCGCATCGACCTCCACGATGCGTATCGGGAGGGGAGAAGGCACGACGCGCCGCCAGCCGCGGCCGGCATCCTCGACAACCGCCCAGCCATCCTCCTGGGCCCTCTCGATCGCGGCCTCCTCATTCATGAAGGAGCCGATCGGCTTGGTGGGATGCTGGAACGCCGGATCGTCGCGGTCGACGACGGTCTGCGTCACGATGGACACGGCCGTCTTGTGCACCCCACGCCGGAGGAACTCGTCGTGGAGGGCCTGCTGGAACATGTAGCCGATGGCTCCCTGCGTGTCCGCGCCGCAGAAGTCGAGGGGGACCTCGTGCAGCTCGTGGCGGGCTAGTTCAGAACGGCGCAAGATGAATCCGACCTGGGGGCCATTGCCGTGCGTCACGATGACGTCCCAGCCCTGCTGGATCATGTCGGCGATGTGATGCATCGACTCCCTGGCGGCGGTGATCTGGTCGGGGATCGTCTTACTCTGCTCATCCTTGATCAGCGAATTGCCGCCGACGGCCACCACAGCAACGCCCGTGTTCCCCATGGGAGGCTCCCCCGCCGTCACAGCCCCAGGATGCTCAGGATCAGCGCCATCCGGATGGAGACGCTATAGGCGATCGCCTCGAAGTAGAGCTGGCTCGGGGTCTCATCGATGCGCAGGTCCATCTCCCCCGGCCGGCGCGGCAGCGTGTGCGTGACGTAGATCGTGCGCCCCTGCTCCTGCTGCACTCTGGTCACGGTTTCGTAGCGCACCAGGTAGTTGTCCATCACCTTCTTGAAGGCCTCCGCCTCGGGGCCCTTGGGCAGGCTGGACCCCGGGAGGTAGACCAGGTCCATGTCGGTGATCAGGTCGTTGAAACCGTCCTGATCGAGGTCGAACCTCTCCTCGACCGACCCGTTAACCGCCCGGAGCGTGCTCAAGATGCTCTCCGGAGTGCGCTTGCTCTTCTGGGAGGCGAGGACTACTTTCGCGCCCATGCGGGCCAGGCCGTAGGCCATGGAGTGCCCGGTCCGGGCCTCGATGAGGTCGGGGCTGGCAATGCACACCTTCAGGCCCTCGATACGGCCGTAGGTCCGCCAGAGGGTGTAGAGATCGAGCAGGGCCTGGGTGGGGTGTTCCCAGTGGCCGAAGCCGCCGCTGATGACTGGCGCTTCCGAGTAGGCCACGGCCTCCCGCGCCTGGACCTCATCGAAGTGGCGCATGACGATGATGTTGGCATACTTAGCGACCACCTTGAGCATGTCATTCAGGGTCTCCTCTTTGGCCACTGCCGAAGAGATGAGCGGGGTCGTCTCGGTGATGACCGCGCCGCCCAGCCGGTGCATGGCGGTCTCGAAGCTCATGCGGGTGCGGGTACTGGGCTGGAAGAACAGGGCCGCCATGATGCGTCCCGGCAACAGGTTGACCATGGAGCGGTTCCAGGGCTCCAGCGACCGGGCCAGCGCGAACAGGCCGTAGATCTGGTCGTTGGTGAGATCGTTGATCGAGAGCAGGCTGTGCCCCTGGAAGCCGATGGCGTCGACGACCGGCTTCAAGGCGCGCATCTTGGCGCCGGTCTTCATCTTCGTCCTCCTTCGACAAGACTACGGCTACGGCGAGCCACCGAGGAGCTCATACAGGGTCAGCGCCACCGGCGGCGACC
>JACQGL010000202.1 GCA_016199525.1 Armatimonadota bacterium | reverse complement strand
GGTCGTCCGGCGCGGGCGGCGTCCCGAAGCCGCCGGGATCCATTCCTACCCCGCAGCCCCGGGGCGCACCGGGGCCCGTCGTTGCCGGGAGATATCCGGCCGCCACGCCCCGGCAGGCCTTCCCCGCGGGACATCCTGCGGCGATGGGCTATGGCGCCGCCGTGCCGGCGGCGTCCCGTCCGGCGCCGGGCGGCGTGGCCAATCCCTTCGCCCATCTGTCCCCTCGGGACCTGGAGCCGCCGCCGCTGCCGCGCCAGCCACTACTCTCCGACAACACGCGCTGGTTGCTTAGCTGGCTTGGCGTCTGGCTGGTGGTGGGCCTGGTGATCGTGGGGCTGGTTTACGTGGCCAAGACCGCCTGGGACAGCGCCCGGCAGGGCCAGGCGACCGCCGCCGCCAGCAGCCGCTTCCGCACCGCCCAGGACGCCTACGACCGGGGCGATTACGCGACGGCACGCGATGAGTGGCTGCGAGCCGCGGAGGATGCGAATACGCCGGCGGAGCACCGCGAGATCGTGCGGCGCAACGCGGCGATTGCCTCCGTGCAGCTCGGCGCTCAATACGAGAAAGTGGGCCGGCGCCAGGATGCCGAGCGGGTCTATCACCAGGCCACGGCCATCTACACCTACTGTGGTGAGGCATACACCTGCCTGGGCCGGCTGGCCTCGGAGCGCGGCGATTACGACAGCGCCCTTTCCTACTACGACCAGGCGATAAAGGTGTGGAACGAGCGCCTCAACGTGGGCGGCGTGCCGCAAGAAGAGCGGCAGGCGATGATGAGCAATCGGGAGGGCGCGCTGGCCTCCAAGGCGATGGTGCTCTACAATTACGGCGTCCGGCTGATGAACCAGCAGCGCTATAGCGAGGCGGACCAGAAGTTCGCCGAAGTGCAGATGATCGCTCCCTCCTCCCAGGCGGCGCAGCTGGCGCAGCGCGAGCAGCAGCACCTGCCTAGAGGCGGCGGTGACCTCTTCCCTCGCTATATACTCCCCGGTCTGTAACGGGGAGGGCTAGTGGTCATAGGCGCGGAATCCGCACTGAAGTGAGGAGCGTCTCCGGGCGCGCGGCGCCCGGGTTGGGAGGCGGCGATGAGCTGCCGGAAGTGTGGAACGGAACTCCCGGCGGGGAGCACTTATTGTTTGGAATGCGGCACTCCAGTGCGGGAGTTGCCCACGCAGGCACACGCCGAGGAAGTCTACCCACTGCTGGCGCGCGCCAACCTGCTCCGCATGCGTGGCCGGTGGTCGGAGGCGGCCGACTTGTGCGCCGAAGTCATCCGGCTGGACGCTGGCAACGCCTCCGCTCACTCTCTCCTGGGTGATATCTACGAGAACCAGGGGCGGCTCGAAGACGCGATCCACTGGTACCGCCTGGCGCTGGATCTGATCCCGACGAGTGAAGCGGACGCGGCAAAGCTGGCCCGCGCCCAGGAGTTGCTGGAGGCGCGCCAGCGCCGGGCGGAGTGGCAGGCGGTGATCGAGGGCCGCCACCAGCCGATTCTCACCGCGGTGGCCGTGCGGGAGTCGGTGCAGAACATCGTGATGGTCGTCGGGGCGGCGGTGTTCGGGATTATCCTGGTGATGGCGATCCTGACGTCCGCATCCACGCGCCTGCCCCGGAACGATGCGAATGCCTCCACCGCGTCCCGGCGGCTGGCGACATGGGGGCGCTCATCGCAAAGCCGTACCAGCTCGGAACGGGAGAGCAACCTGCTGCGGAAGCTGGCCGAATCCGCTGCGTCCCGCAGGGCAACGGTCGCCGAGTTGCTGGTTGATCCCCAGGATCAAAGCGTCTGCGTTAGAGTCGTTCTGCCAGCCTCCCTGGTGCGCCGTGTAACATCCGCCCAGGCGAAGGAAATCATTCTGCTGGAAGCCTACACCGCCGCCTATGATCTCTTCATCGTCGATCCGTCGTTGAGCGCGCTGCGCATGCACGTGAACGGCCCGTTGCCCGCGCCGGAACCAGACCCAACCACGTCAGACCGTCTGTTCGTGGGAACGCTCCCCGCCAGAAACCTGCGCGTTCACCCGAGCCAGGCGAGGCTGGAGCAGGACCTGGAGGGGTTCTACCAGGACGTGTGGTGGCACCCGAGTCTGTCACCCTGAACCCAACCCAGACGCCCATGCCTCGCATCACCACTGCCATTCACGTGGACGCACCCCCCGATCGCGTCTACGCCGTCGCGCGGGAAGCGGAGCGGTTCCCGGAGTTTATGCCCGACGTGAAGAGCACGCGGGTAGAGGAGCGTTCCCCTGACGGTCGCCGGCTGGTGGTCGCCTGGGAAGCCCTCATTCCCGAGTTCAAGGTGACGATCAAGTGGGTGGAGGAGGACCACTGGGACCCGCAGGCGCGGCGATGCGACTTCCGCCTCGTCCGGGGCGATTTCAAGGCCTACAGCGGCGCCTGGCAGTTCTTCCCCGAGGACGGCGGTACTCGCTTCGAGAGCGTGTTGGACTACGAGATCGAGATCCCGCTCATCGGGCCCCTGATCCGCGGTCTGATCGCCCGCAAGATGCGCGAGAATGTGGAGAAGCTGCTGCGCGCGCTGAAGAACCGCGCTGAGGAAGGGTGAGGCGGTGTGTGCGGGGGAGGGAGAGTGCGGTAGGAAGGGCCGAGAGTAGGTGAAGGGAGGGCCATCCACCCACGCCCGTACATCCAGTACGCCCAGGGAGTGGCATCAGCGTGGGGCGGTTTCGGTTTCGGCCTCCGGCACGGCGCGGGCAGCGCGGCGCTCCTTCCAGATGTGGTAGGCAGCAGGCATAAAGGAGAGAATGACGACCACGGCGATCAGGAGATCGATGCGCCGGACGATGCCTGGCATCAGGCGGCCAACGAAGTACCCGATCAGGCACATGCCGACCACCCAGCCAATGCCGCCCCAGAGGTTATAGATCGTAAACCGGCGGTAATTCATCCCCGCGATCCCCGCCACGATAGGCACAAAGGTGCGTAAGATGGGCACGAATCGCGCGATGACAATCGCCTTGCCGCCGTGGTGCTCGTAGAACTCGCGCGCCTTCAGGACGTATTTGCGCTTGAAAAAGCGTGAATCCGGCCGCGAGTAGAGCAAGGAACCGAACCGGGCGCCCCACCAGTAACCCGTGGCCTGTCCCGTGGTGGCGGCGATGCACAGCAGGAGGATCAGCAGGCCGATGTCCAGGTAGCCCTGGGCGGCGAACACCCCCGCCGTAACCAGCAACGAATCCCCCGGCAAGAAGAAGCCGACGAACAGCCCTGTCTCGGCGAAGACAATGGCTACCAGGACGGTATAGCCGCCCCAGCGGATCAGCTCTTCCAGGTTATGGAGGCGGTGAAAGAAATCGGCTAGGAGTTCCACTGGGTCGCGCCTTCCCGTGTTGAGGCCACTTGCCGCGCCAGGCTCGTTTCCTGGCCGGACGGAGCCGCTCTTATTGTTACACAACTGCAGTGCCGGCCACGAGGATTCTCGGGCCGCTAGGGTACACGTCGGCGGGAGCGGCCCGCGGGTGGCAACCGGCGTGTGGTGGCACGGTTAGGAAAGTTCGCAAGGTCAACGGGTGGTATCAACTTTCACGTGCGACCGCCCCCGGCCCCTTCCGGGCGAGGGAAGGGATGTACCAGGCAGGTGAGGTCTTCTTCCGCGTGCTCCGGCCCCTTCCCCGCAAGGGGGGGCATTCTAGCATTCCGCGCCAGGATGTCAGAGGTGGTAGGTGATGCTGCGTCGAACAGTTGTTGTAGCTGCCAGGGACTCACCCCACGCGATACGCTTCATATGGCAGCTGCCAAGCTGACGCTGACGGCAAATACAGGAAGGCCTACGCCCACCTCCACTTGCTCCCAGGACAGATCTGGTTTGCCCAGCGATTTCTCCTGCCGCGAATCCGCATTACCCGAGAAGACAAGCGATGCATCAGCTATCGTTGGCCCTGTCTCTAAAGGAAGATAGATCGGAGCCGATACTGCCCCGCCCGCGGGAGATCGACCCGATGGACGTAGTTCTGGAACTACTCTTGGGGGATCTGGACTTCAAGGGGCAAGATAGTAGCTACGCATCGCACAACTTCCACGCCTTCGCGGCCAAGTTCCCCCCACAGTTGCCCCGCCTGTTCATCGAGCGGCTAACCTGCCCCGGAGACGTGGTGGTCGATCCGATGATGGGTTCCGGTACGGCGCTTCTTGAAGCGTATCTGGCAGGCCGGTGGGGCGTCGGTTGCGATCTGGACCCGCTGGCGGTCCAGCAGGCGCTGGTCAAAGCGACTCCGCTGGATACCGCAAAGCTGGTCTCGTTGGCCCAGAGTATCGTCCAGGAGGCGCGTAATCGCCTGATGGACCCGGAAGCCGTGGCTCATGAGATTGCCCGGCGCTATACAGAGCCAACCCGCGAATTCCTCGACTACTGGTTCCTGCCGGAGACCCAGAGGGAGCTAATGGCGCTGCTGCTCGCCATCGAGCGGATTAGCACGCCGGCTAATCGATCTTTCTTCGAGGTGGCGTTCTCCAGCATCATCATCACCAAGTCAGGCGGGGTTTCCAGGGCGCGGGATCTGGCGCACAGTCGCCCCCACCGGGTCTTGGAGAAGAAACCCAGGAACGCCGTAGACCAGTTCGAGGCGCGGGTAGCCAGGAACATCGAGAGCATCCGGTTGCTGCCAGATCACGAGTCGCGACCGCTCTTGTGTTGGGCCGACGCCCGCTGCCTGCCGTTCCCAGACCGGTTCGCCGATCTTGTGGTCACCTCGCCTCCGTACGCCAATGCGATTGATTACATGCGCGCCCATAAGTTCTCGCTCGTCTGGTTCGGGCGGCAGGTTGAGGATCTAGCAGCGCTACGTGCCCGCTACATCGGGACGGAGCGTACGCGGGACTTCGTGGGCGAGCCCCTACCGCCAATGGTGGATGCAGTGATTACCCAGGTCGCCGGAGTGGACAGCGGGAAAGCTCGTATTCTTCAGAAGTACTACTGTGATATGCGCGCGACGATTGTGGAGATGCACCGCATCCTGAAGCCCGAGCGGGCAGTAGTCATCGTCGTAGGCACGTCTACGATGCGCGGTATCGACGTGCAGACGCACCACTGTCTGGCGGATATCGCAGCATCGGTGGGGTTCCAGGTTGCCCCCGTGGCAGAACGACGGCTTGACCGCGATAAGCGGATGATGCCTGCTCGATCTGGCACGAAGACAGACAGCATGATTGAGCAACGGATGCACAGCGAATTCGTGATTGCCGGTATCAAGCGAGCTGCGTAGGGAAGACGGTGGACCCAGTAAGGGAGATCGCTGAGCGGGTGCTCCGATGGAGAACCAGTGACCGTCACGGACGCACCCTGAGCGTGGCGGACACGGACAACGCTGCGTCCTGCGCTATCGCTGCCGCCATGGGCGAGCGATTAGAGCAGGAGCTTGGCGTCCAGATCAAAGAGGCAACCAAACGCGAGGCAGAGCCGGGGAACGCCCTGCAAAACGCTCTTCGGGATTGGCTGGAGCAGGAGATCCGGGGGCGCGGCCTAGAGGGGCAATTTGAGGTTGCTTGCAACCGGCGAATCGACCGGTTTCATGACTACAGCCACTTGGGCCGCTTGCAGCAGATCATCGATGCGGACCAGACGGGCGAGCTTTCCCTTGCGCTGAGTGGCGAGTACCTGGTTGCCCCCGATGTGGTGATTGGCTGGGTGAGCCGTCCCTGGTCCGAGATCGATCTGGACGAGGACAGGCTCACGGCTAAGTCAGCGAGAGCCGCTTTCCTTCACGCCTCGGTGTCCTGCAAATGGACCATCCGCTCGGACCGGGCGCAGAACGTCCGTCTTGAGGCGACCAACCTGGCATCCAAGAGACGTGGGCGCATGCCGCATTTCGTCTTCGTGACGTGCGAGCCGCTACCGAGCCGCTTGCAGTCCGTTGCCAGAGGGGACGGCGCGCTCGATTGCACCTACCACGTTGCGCTCGGTGCGCTCTGGTATGCCCTGCATCACGCCCGAGCCTCTGCGGACAGTATCGGCGCGCAGCGTGACGTGCTGAGGACGCTCATTCAAGCAGGCAAGATCCGGCCACTCACAACCCTCGCCCACGACCTGCTCACCTTCCCGAAGAGCTCCAGATCGGCCTCTGGGTACTGATGGCCGCCGTGGGTGATGATCCGCGAGTGCACGGAGAAGCGACAGGCAAGAAAGGGTCTCCTTCAACCGGGGCTTGGTGGGTTGCCCGAAACTTGGTTCGCACCCCGAGCATCCTCTTTACGAAGCCGTCGCCTGGAGATGGATACTCCCTCTTCCCATTGGGAAGGGGTTCGCGGATGTGGAGAGATATCACGCTATTCCCCTAACCTGTGTAATTGCCTGGCCGCGAACGGAACGAGTGACACGTAGGAGCGCCCTTTACGGCGCCTCTTTGGGGATGGCGATAGATCGCCTTACTGCAAAACGAGGGCACGAGCATGTCGGAGCTGGAATCGCTGCTGCGCCGTGTGAAGCCGGGGCGCAAGGTGCGCGGCATCGCCGCCACCCTCCTTCCCCTGCGGGAGGACGGATCCACTCACGAGGAGGACTTCGTCCGGCACGTGCGCGCCACGCACGCGGCGGGGCTGATGAACGCCGTCAACATGGATACCGGCTACGCCAATTACCTCAGCGACGTAGAGAAGGCCCGCGTGCTCGACCTGACGCGCATGGCGCTGGGTCCGGGCGCGCCGTTCGTGGCGGGCGCCTACATCGAAGGCAAGGAAGGAGATGTAGTGGCCCTGTATCGCCGTGAGATCGAGGCCATCGCGGCGCGGGGCGGTACGCCGATCCTGTTTCAGACGGCGCGTCTCCACGGCCGTCCGGCGACGGAGGTCACTGCCGTTTATCGCCAGGCCACGGAGGGTCTGTCCGCGGCACTGGCGTTCGAGCTGGGGCGTATGTTCGCCCCGAACGGGGAGATCTGGCCCGAGGAAGTGTTCCTCCGGCTGATGGAGATCGAGACCCTGCGGGGCGCCAAGCACTCGTCGCTCGACCACCTCACCGAATTGCGCCGGCTGGCGCTACGGGATCGCCATCGCCCGGACTTCGCCATCTACACCGGCAACGACCTGGGCATTGATATGATCGAGTACGGCAGCGACTACCTGCTCGGTCTGGCGACCTTTTGCCCCGATCAGTTCGCCGCCCGCGACCGTGCCTGGGAGACGGGGGATCCGGCTTACCTGGGGCTGTCGCACGCCCTGCAACATCTGGGGAACGTGGCGTTTCGCGCCCCGGTGCCCGCCTACAAGCACTCGGCGGCGATCTTCCTTCACCTGACGGGGCGGATCAGCACGCCCACGCCGCACCCACGGAACCCACGCCGGCCCGATTGGGAAACAGAGATGATGAGATCGTGCGCGGAGCGCCTGGGACTGCTGCCCGCGTGAGGGAATCGTGGCGCATGCCTGCGCTGTGGCACTCCGGCGGCGGTTCTGGCCTGCTCGGAAGGGGTTCCAACTAATCGAGGTCCGCGGCGCGATCCGCCTGGCAGCGGCGCAGGGCCATATCGACCACCTGCTCGCCGTCCACCTGGTACTCGCCCGCCTTGACACGGGCGGCGAGTTCACGCACCCGCCGCGCGCGCGCCGGATCTTCTTCCATCATTTGCGCCCGCTCGGCGTGGCGACGCGCGTCGGCCAGGTTGACGTTGTGCTTGCGGGCGAGGTCCTCAATCGTGCGCACGGTCCCCGATGTAGCGCCCGGGCGGCGGCCACGTGCCCGCTGCAATGCCTTGGCAGCCTCTTGAACAGAAATCTGCATCCGACTTCCTCGGTTGCCTTCCGTTGCGTCGGCGGGAACGCCGTCGCGCGGAAAAGAGCAAGCCCTCGTCAGCCCAGGTTCCGGCAGCCAGACCATCTTGCCGGGCAGAGGCCCGGGGTAGACTCTTGGCTTTGCGTCCCAGTCTTTCGAAAGGTTTGCCCTTGGTTCGGTGACTTGGCCGTTCTGCTGTTTTACGTGATTATTGGCGCGTTCGAGCGATTCTGAAGGCTTCGGCCAGAAAAATTTTCTGGCACATGGTGAAACCGACCTCCGAAGTACGGAACAATGATTAACTCGCCGGAACGGCCCTTGCCTGCGGGCCATCGGCTTTCCGTTTGCCCACTTCGTCGGCGCGCACCCATCCTCCTCCTCGCCCGAGGGCTGCGGGCGTGCCCCCGCCCCAGGGCGGCAGCGATGACCACGAATCGGGCGAGACTCCGGTCCCCTGGCCGCGCTATAATTCCGGGCCGGTCGAGGGAAGGATTTTTGCCCCCGGCACGACGCATTTTCACCTGCGGCCCCTCCAGGCTTAGGGGGGAGGGCCCGCTATGCCTCACGGAAGGTCCGTCCCCGAATGAGCGCCGGTTAGATTTCACGCATTAGATGTTCCAATTTGTGCGAACGACAAGAGGAGCCAGCCGCCAATGAAGCTCACCATTTCCCGCAAAGCGCTATATGAGGGTCTACAAATCGTCAGCCGCGCTGTATCCACCCACACCAGCCTGCCGGTACTCAAGAACGTGCTCATCGAGCCTGGCACCAACGCGGTGAAGCTCTGCGCCACCGATCTGGATCTGGGGGTGGAGGTGCTGGCGCCCGCGCAAATCCAGGAATCCGGCAGTCTTACGGTCCCCGCACGCACCCTCGCGGAGATCGTGGCCGCCCTACCGGAGGCGGATGTCTCCCTGGCCTCGGACGACCAGAACCACCTGGTGCTGTGCTGCCGCCGCGCCGATTACCGCATCCACGGGCTGCCTGCGGATGAGTTCCCCTCGCTTCCCGAGGTAGGCGGGGACGTGGTCTTCTCGATCGCGCAGCCGTTGTTCAAGGAGATAATCCGGCAGACCGTCTTGGCGGCGTCCAGCGACGACACTCGCCCGATGCTCACCGGCGTCTATACCAGCCTGGAGGACAAGCACCTGCGCCTGGTGGCCACGGATACCCACCGGCTGGCGTTCCGCGACGCGGAAGTGAAGGAGGGCTCCGGAACCGCCACGGTCATCATTCCCAAGCGGGCGCTGGGAGAGCTGGAGCGCGTGCTGGAGGATGATGAAGAGCAGCTACTCCAGGTGCGGCTGGGGCAGAATCAAGCGCTGTTCAAGACGGAGACGGTCACCCTGATCACGCGCCTCATCGAAGGGCAGTTTCCCAAGTACGAACGGGTGGTCCCCACCCAGTGGCAACGGCGGCTGACGATCCCGCGCGAAGAGTTCCAATCCGTGGTTCGGCGAGCGCGGATCGTGGCGCGGGATGCCTCGGCCGCCAACCGTGTCGTCCTGCGGACCGAGGGCGAGAACCTGGTTGTTACTGCCGAAGCGGGCGAGGTGGGGAAGGCCTACGAGGAGCTGGAGGTGGTGCGCGAGGGAGATGACATCGAGATCGCCTTCAACGCCAGCTACCTGCTAGATGTGGCGGGGGTGCTCGACAGCGAAGGGCTCTATCTGGAGATGAACGAGCCGCTGACCCCGGCAGTCATCCGTCCCGTAGGCGGCGCGGCCTACCTGATGGTGATTATGCCCATGCAGGTTCAGTAGAACGGAACGCGCCCAACGCCCTGGGTAATGCATGAAAAGGGAACGGGTGTGCGTAGCATACCCCTCTCCTTTCGTAATTTTCAATTCATTTCGCCCATCCAAGCGACAGCGCCGAAGGGTCCGCCAGCCCCCTCTAGCCGCCTGGACGGCAGTGCGCCTGATTCTGTGATCTGGCGGTGTGGCGGGTTTCCCATTCCGCACTCTCTGTTCCGCCGTCCTCGGGCACCGGTGGACGGCATCGAGCGGTGGGACCTCAAGCGAGCCGCGAACCTGTGCCGGCGGGTCGGGCGCTCGCCTGGCGACCGATCTTGCGGCTGCCGGGCGCGATTGACAGCGCAGGGGCGTTGGTGCTACACTTTGACGCGATTTTCGCACCGCCCAGATGGCGAGTCAGACAAATAAGAACGCACGGAGCGCCACAGTTGATTGATACCAGCGACTTTCGAAATGGGATAGGGATCATTGTGGACGGCGAGATCTACCAGATCATCGAGTTCCAGCACGTAAAGCCGGGGAAAGGCGGCGCGTTCGTCCGCACGCGGCTGAAGAACCTGCGCACGGGTGCGGTTCTGGAGCGGACCTTCCGCGCGGGCGAAAGGATGGAGCAGGCGATCCTGGAGCGCAAGCCGTTGACTTACCTCTACGGCCAGAATGGGGAGTATATCTTTATGGATATGGAGACATTCGAGCAGGTCCCCATCCCCGCTACCCTCCTTGGCGACCGCGTTAAGTACCTGAAGGAAGACACCGAGGTCCAGGCGCTCACGCATGAGGACCGGATCATCGGTGCGGAACTCCCCTTTTTTATGGAGTTCGAGGTGGTAGAGACCGACCCTGGCCTCCGGGGCGATACAGCCTCGGGGGGCTCCAAGCCTGCGAAGCTGGAGACCGGAGCCGTTGTGCAGGTTCCGCTATTCATTAACATCGGGGATCGGATCCGCGTGGACACGCGGACGGATACTTACCTGGAGCGCGCCAAGTAACCCCGTCCCTTTCCGCGCGCATCTCCGGAGCCCGGGATGGATCTGGAGCGCATCGAGGCGATCATCCGTCTGGCGGCCGAAGCGGGCCTGGCGGAGCTGGCCATTGAGACGGAGAACTGGCGGATTAGTCTGAAGACCGCGGGGCCGCCCGCGCTCGCGCCGGGGGCGCTGGAGGGCTCCGGCGCCGTCATCGAGAAGCCAGCTCCGGCCCCGGCTACCGTGCGCGCGCGGATGGTAGGCATCTTCCGCGATACCTCGCCCCCGGCGCAGGTGGGGGATCGTGTGGCGGCGGGCCAGACCCTGGGGCACATTGAGTCGATGCGCATTCTCAATCCCATCACCGCTGAGGTCGCCGGTGTCGTGGAGGAGGTGCTCGTGGAGGACGGAGATCCGGTGGAGTACGGCCAGGAGCTGCTTGTGCTCACCACCCTCCCGGAGGAAGTCTCTCCCCCGGAAAGCTGAGGTGTCCCGATGTGGCGCCCGACGGTCCGACGCGCGTTTGGCCTCATCGAAGTGCTGGTGATCGTGCTGATCATCGGCCTGCTGGCCGTGCTGCTAGTGCCACCCATGCTCAGCGACAGCCGCACTCCGCAGGGGAAGCGGGTGATGTCCCCGCAGGCACGGGCTCGGGGCGTGGAGTGCGTCAGCAACCTCCGGCAAATCCGCCAGGTAATCGCGATGCGCCAGGCGAGCGAGGAGAATCTGCCCCCTAGCCTGCAGGAGCTGAAAACACAGGGTCTGACAGACGCGATACTGGCCTGCCCGGATTCCCGGCTGCCCTACCAGTATGACCCCGTCCACGGCCTGGTCCGCTGCCCGACGGAGGGCCACCAGGGCTATTGACACCCCGCCCGGTATTCCCGACGCGGCCGAGCTGCTTACCGATGTTTCGCAAGATCCTGATCGCGAATCGCGGTGAGATCGCCATGCGGGTGATCCGTGCCTGCCGCGAGTTAGGGATTGAGACCGTCGCCGTCTACAGCGAAGCAGATGAGAACTGCCTCCACGCGCGCCTGGCGGATGAGGCGGTGTGCATCGGTCCCCCGGCCACCCGCGAAAGCTACGCCAACGTTGCCAACGTCATCAGCGCCGCCCTGATCACAGGGGCAGAAGCGATCCATCCCGGCTACGGATTCCTCTCCGAAACCGCTACGTTCGCGGAGGCGTGCGAGGCGTGTGGCCTGGCGTGGATCGGCCCGCCGCCGGATGCCATCCGCCGGATGGGGGACAAGGCTCAGGCGCGCAGCCTGATGCGCCAGCACGGCGTTCCCACCGTTCCGGGCACGGCCGGCGTGCTCCAAAACGAGATGGAGGCCGTGCGGGCAGCGGCGGAGATTGGGTATCCGTTGATCGTCAAGGCGGCGGCGGGGGGCGGTGGCAAGGGAATGCGCATCGTCCACACGGAGGACGATCTGCTCGCCGCCGTGCAGCTGGCGCAAACGGAGGCGGCGGCGGCGTTCGGCAGCCCCGACGTTTACCTGGAGAAGTACATCGAGGAGCCCCGCCACGTAGAGTTCCAGATCCTGGCGGATCAGCACGGCCACGTCATCCACCTGGGAGAGCGGGAGTGCTCCATCCAGACGTCCCGCCACCAGAAGCTGCTGGAGGAGGCCCCCTGCGTGGCGCTCACCCCGGAACTGCGACAGGCCGCAGGCGAGGCCGCTATTCAGGCCGCGCGCGCCGTGAACTACTGCAACGCGGGCACGGTCGAGTTCCTTCTCGATCGTGGCAGCCGCTTCTATTTTATGGAGATGAACACCCGTATCCAGGTGGAGCACCCGGTAACGGAATGGGTGACGGGTGTGGACCTGGTGAAGGAGCAAATCCGCATCGCCGCGGGGGAGCAGCTTACCATCAAGCAGGAAGACGTGCGCATCCAGGGCCACTGTATCGAGTGCCGGATCACTGCGGAAGATCCCGACCATCGGTTCGCCCCCAGCGCCGGCCGGATCACCGAGATGTGGCTGCCGGGCGGCCCGGGCATCCGCGTGGACACGCACATCTACGTGGGCTACGAGGTGCCCCCCTATTACGACTCGCTGCTGTGCAAGATTACGGCCTGGGCGCCTGGGCGCACGGCGGCGATCCAGCGGATGGATCGCGCTCTGGCGGAAACGCACATCGAGGGGATACGAACCACGATTCTCTTCCAGCAGAAGATCCTGCGCAACGCCTGGTTCCGGCGCGGCGAGGTGTTTACCAACTTCATCCGGCGACGGATGTCCGTGGACGGGGCGTAACTCCCTGCGGCAGGCGCCTTGGCGGGCCAAACGCCGCCCGGTTGCGGAGCAGCTGGCGAGAGGCAGGTTGCCGGTGCCGCGATGAATAACAAGACGCAGTGAAGGGTGAACTCGACCTGGCGGGCGCCCCCGACTGTTCCGGCGACGGTGGGCGGTCCCCGCGGGGGAGGGCCAACGTGCCCCGCAATGGCCAACCGGCAGTAGAGAGGAGCCAGAGAGGGCATGGCAAACACGTCTCGATCCCGGACGCTTTCCGGACGGCGGTTCGCGCGCGAACTGGCGATGAAAATCCTCTTTCAGGTTGACGTGGGCAAGCTGCCGCTGGACGAAGTCCTGGAACTCGCATTCGAAGAAGTGACGCTCGCGCCCGAGGATCGCGACTACGTCCTGGATGTCTGCCGTGGCGTGCTCGCCCACCAGCCCGAGCTGGATCAGATCATCAGCGATCTGGCGGAGGGCTGGCGGCTCGAGCGGATGGCGAATGTGGACCGTAACGTCACACGCATCGCCCTCTACGAGATCCTCTACCGTGACGATGTGCCTGATAGCGTGGCCGTGAACGAGGCAGTCGAGATCGCCAAGAAATACTCCACCGAGGAGAGCGGCCGGTTCGTCAACGGCATCCTCGGCAGCTTCCTCCGCCGCCGTGCCTCCGGCAGCGTGACCCAACCCGCACCCCCATGATGAGATTGCTAGATAACATCAATGACCCGCGCGATCTGAAGGGCCTTTCCCTGGCCCAGCTGAAGCAGCTGGCGCAGGAGATTCGCACCGAAATCATCCAGGGTATCTCCCGCACCGGGGGGCATTTCGCTCCCAATCTGGGCGTGGTAGAGATCACTATTGCCCTGCACTCATTGCTGGATAGCCCTCGTGACAAGATTGTCTGGGATGTGGGCCACCAGAGCTACCCTCACAAGCTGCTCACCGGACGCCGCGATCGGTTTCACACCATTAAGCAGCTGGGCGGCATCAGCGGCTACTGTAAGCGCTCGGAGACCCCGCACGATTGCTGGGAGGCAGGCCACGGCTCTACCTCTATTGCGGGTGCCCTGGGATTCGCGCGTGCGCGCGACCTGCGCGGTGGGGACGAAACCGTGGTCGCCGTGATCGGGGACGGGTCGCTCACCGGTGGCCTGGCCTACGAAGCGCTCAACAACGCCGGCCACTCACACACCAGTCTCATTATCATCCTCAACGATAACGCGATGTCCATTGCGCCCAATGTGGGAGCGCTGGCCAAGTACCTTGGCCGGGCGCGTTCGGATCCTCGGTACCTCTGGGCCAAGCAGGAGATCGAGCAGATCGTCCAGCACCTGCCGCTGGGAGACCGTATCTGGCAGGCGGTCCACCGGATGAAAGACGGCGCCAAACAGCTGCTCATCCACGGGATGCTCTTCGAGGAGCTGGGACTGACTTACCTGGGGCCGATCGACGGCCACGATATCGAGATCATCCGTGTCACTCTGGAGCAGGCGAAACGGATTGGCGGGCCAGTGCTTATCCACGCTATCACGCAGAAAGGCAAGGGCTATGCGCCCGCGGAGGCCAACCCCTTCAAATGGCACGCCACCAGTGGGTTCGACCCGGAGACAGGGGAGCCGCGCGCGAAGGGAAGCGGGAAGCCCACCTACTCTAAAGTCTTCGCCCAGTCGCTGATTCGCCTGGCGCAGAAGGATCCGAAGATCGTGGCGATTACGGCGGCAATGCCAGATGGCACGGGGCTAATCGATTTTCAGAAGGTGTTTCCGGAGCGCTTCTACGACGTGGGGATGGCGGAACAGTACGCCGTCTGCTTTGCCGCCGGACTGGCCGCTGCGGGGAAGCGCCCCGTAGCCGCCATCTACTCCACTTTCCTCCAGCGCGCTTACGATCAGGTCATCCACGACGTCTGCGTCCAGAACCTGCCCGTGGTCCTCTGCCTGGATCGCGGCGGGATTGCGGGGGAGGACGGTCCGACCCACCAAGGAGCGTTCGACATCGCTTACCTGCGCTGTCTGCCCAACATGGTGGTGATGGCCCCGCGAGATGATCTGGAACTCCAGCGGATGCTGGCTACCGCCCTCCGCCATAATGGGCCGATTGCCGTGCGCTACCCGAGAGCCACGGGAACGGGCGCGCCCATTCTGGATGACCCGGAGCCGCTGCCCATCGGGGTGGGAGAGATTCTGCGTGACGGGCACGACGTGGCCCTGGTGGGCTTCGGCTACGGCGTGGAACCCGCCCTGGGGGCCGCCGATCTGCTGGCTGCGGAAGGCTTCGAGGCGATGGTGGTTGACCCCCGCTTTGCCAAGCCGCTGGATCTGGAGCTGCTGGTCCACGCCGCGCGTCGGTGCGGGGTGCTGGTTACCATCGAGGACGGGGTGCGGATGGGCGGTTTTGGCAGCGGGGTGCTGGAACTGTTCCAGGATCACGGCCTCTGGAATGTGCCCGTGCTGCGCCTGGGACTTCCGGACCAATTCATCGAGCACGGGGCGCGCCCGCTGCTCCTGCAGAAGTGGGGACTGGATGCGGCGGGCGTGGCGGCTTCTGTGAAGTCATTTCTCCGCAATCTCCACCTGGGGCCGTCCACCCGCGCGCGAGTGACCGCTGGAGACGAAGCCGGCCAGCGCCAGCGCTCCCGTTGACCGGCTGGGCGGCGGGAGCCACCCTTCCGGAACCCGGCAGCAGACCGTCCCGATGCAATCGGGACTGTGGAGAGGGCGCAATGGCAGAGTCAACCGCCGCCTGGATCGCGGCGCTGCGCGAGAGCGTGTGCCGCTTCGGCCATCGAAACTGGATTCTAATCGCGGATGGAGCTTACCCGTGCCATAGCGCTCGTGGCGTTACCACCGTGGTAGCGGATGAGGATCTGCCGGCGGTGCTGGAGCGCGCGCTGGCTCTGCTGAACGAGGCTCGCCACGTGCGTCCCGTTCCCTGGCTGGACACGGAGATGGCCCTGGTGAGCGAGGCCGCCGCGCCCGGGATCCAGGCCTACCGCGCGCGGCTGAACACAGCGCTCGCGGGCTACCGGGTCAATCAGGCGCCCCACAGCGAACTCATACGCCGGATTGGCGCCGCCGCCGCGCAATTCGAGGTGCTGGTCGTGAAGACGCAGACGATGCTGCCCTACGCGTCCGTCTTCCTGGAGCTGGACTGCGCCTACTGGGATGCCGCCCGCGAGGAAGAACTGCGCGCGCTCCTGCCAAAGGCCATCTGAATGAAGCAGCACGACGCGCACAGCACTCGACCTGCAAGAGGCGGTTGCAGAAGGAGGACACAAGATGTTCTCTGTACGGGTCAGAGGGGCTGTGCTGGCGGCTGTTTCAGTAAGCGTTTTCGTCTTATTGTCTGCCGGGTGCTCAGCAAGCCCAGACGGCACTACCCGGCGGGCCAGGAATGATCGGCCAAGGAGGGTAAAGCAGCGCCTGGTAGACGAGGCTTTCCAGAAACTCGCATCTGGGCCCCAGCGGGCGAGAACTGGGCCAGGCAGTGTAGATACTTTGAAAGCAGTTGAGAACCTGATCCGGGATCTCGCTAAGTATGATGTCGACGTACTTCGCGAGGTCGTAAAAAGAGTGGAAGCGGCCCCCATAGACCAACGTATCACGCTCGAAGACAACATACTTGTGTTAAATCGGTACATCTTTAATGTGCCGGCAGACGCCCAGATTTTTCACGCATATCTCGCGCGTCTCGATGCGCGCGATGCGCTGTGGCCGTGGGTTGTAGAGAAGGGGGGCGATTTGCGCTTAGCGTACACCCCGTCCGTGTATTCGGGTCCGCCTCCAGAAATACTAATGGAATTCGATTATTATCGGAAAGAATATGGGATCCGGAAGATAAAGAGTAATAACCCGTAGCGCACACGGGCTATTTGGGCACTTGCCAACTCGAACGCGAACCTACCACTGGAGGCTGTCGTCCGGTGGTTAACAGCCTACCTTAAGCAGAACTACCGCAACGTTTCTCGCCCTTCTTGTCCTGGTCCATCCCACCCCCGTCAGTGGGCTGCAAACGGTAAGGCCTCCAATCCCGCTCTGGGGACAGCGTAGCCATCCCGGCATAGTCCTTGCCACCGAGTATCGCCTCCGCGCCTGGGGCCCCTGATCCTACTCACGCCCAAATCGCACCACGCGCCCCGTTTCTGCGGAACGGCGGGCGGTTAGCACCAGCGATCGGTAGCCTTCGATCATCGGCGTACGCGTTTCACCACCGGTGCGGATGGCGTTCAGCAGGTCGAGCGTCTCTGCCAGGCTCACGTCCCGCTTTCCTTCGACCATCTCATCTTTGGGTGGGCTGACGTCCGTCCGCGTCTGGAACGCGCGGTTATGCTCCTGGAACTGGACGGTCAGGTTCCTGGCGATCAGCTCGTAGGCGCCGGTCCACTGGCCGGGAATGGCGGCGTTGCTCCCGACGACCACGGCGACCGCAAGCCGGGTGCGTTCGAGATGAGTGGGTAAGGAATTCGTGCCAAGGGCCGACCCGAGACGTAGCGCCCCGAAAGCTTTCGGGGCATGCCCTTGTATAGAGGCCGCTGCGGGCAGGCAGGATGCCTGCGCTACCTACTGAACACGAACGCACCTCCGCAAGCCAAAAACTCGAAACCGGAGACCAGCAACCTGCTATAATGGCGGCGATGTCCACCTCCATCGAAACGCTGGCCATCAAACCGCTCTCCGCGCCCGTGGATGCGGAGGTGCGCGTTCCCGGTTCCAAGAGCATCACCAACCGCGCGCTGCTCATCGCTGCCCTGGCCAACGGGACCTCCGTCCTGCACGGCGCCCTGTTCAGCGAAGATACGGCGGTAATGGCGGATTCCCTGCGCCGCCTGGGAATTCCCGTGGCCGAGGACCCGGCGGCAGAACGGTTCGTAGTCCACGGCCGGGGCGGTCCCGAGTACATCAGGACGCGCGAGGCGGAGCTATTCGTAGGCCTGGCGGGGACGGCGGCGCGGTTCCTGACCGCCCTCGTGGCCCTGGGACACGGTCGCTATCTCCTGGACGGCACGCCGCGGATGCGAGAGCGACCGATGCGGCCCCTGCTGGGCGCCCTGAACGCGCTCGGCGCGCAGGCTCGCTCCCTCCCGGGCACGGGAAGCTTCCCCATCGAGGTGACCGCCGATGGCCTGGAGGGAGGCCGCGTCCGCATGCCCGGCAGCCAGAGCAGCCAGTTCTTCAGCGCCTTGCTGCTGGTGGGGCCGCTTACCCGTCGGGGCCTGGAGATTGTGGTGGAGGGTGATCTGGTCTCCCAACCGTTCATCGACCTCACCGCCGCCGTGATGGCGGACTTCGGTGTGCAGATAAGCCATCAGGATTACCGGCACATGTGCGTCCCCGGCGGGCAGGCGTACCGGGCGCGGGAGTACGCCATCGAGCCGGATGCCTCCACGGCGGGCTACTTCTTCGCCGCCGCCGCGCTCACCGGGGGGCGTGTGCGCGTTCCCGGCCTGGGAACACGCTCCGTCCAGGGCGATCTGGGCCTGCTCACCCTCCTGGAGCGTATGGGGTGCACGGTTCGCCGCGCGCCGGATGGCATCGAGGTGTCCCGAGAGCCTTCGGGACGGCTGCAGGGGGTGGATGCGGACCTGAACGCCATTTCCGATATGGCACAGACGGTGGCGGCCTTGGCCCCGTTCGCGGAGGGGCCGACAGTTCTGCGCCACCTGGCGCACACCCGCCTGCAGGAGACCGACCGCCTGGCGGCCGTGGCCACGGAGCTACGCCGTCTGGGCCAGGAGGTGGAGGAGTTTCCCGACGGCCTGCGGATCACGCCGCGGCCGGTCCGGTCTGCTGATATCCGCACGTACGGCGACCACCGCATGGCAATGGCATTCGCCCTGGTGGGCCTGCGCGCGCCCGGCATCCGCATTGAGGACCCCGGCTGCGTGCGCAAGACGTTTCCCGATTACTGGGAGAGGTTGGCCAGCCTGCGGCGGTAGCCCCGAACCGCGAACAGCACGTTGCGACAGGGAAGCGCGAAAGGGAGCCTGCGCCGAAAGCTTTCGGGGCCTCGTATCCAGATAGGTCCCGTTGGGTTTGCCGGTGAAAGTCCGGCTTCGGTCCGGTCCGGGCCGCCCTATGCAGGATAAGGGAGAGGGGCTGCTGGAGACGCGGCCTGCCCAACCCTGGCAGGCTGCGTGCCAGGGCGTTAGCAGCCTGCTCTGCCACTACGCTTCACCATCTACCATCTGTGGGTGCAACGTGCGCCCTGGCGGCGGACGACTGCCTAATCGGATGGAGGCGCCGTCTTCGTGCGCGTGCCGCGCATCCAGCACGGCACTACCCCCGCTACCCAGAATCCCAGCGCCAGGTGAAGGGCGAATGTAATCCCCACCGGGTCCGGACCGAAGGCGGCGCGGCCACCATAGCGGAGTGCTGCGGCGCCCACCCAGCCGAGGAGCGCGCGTCCCAGGTAGGTCTCCCGGCGGGCAGGCGGGTCCTCTGGCTGCCGCTTCTTCAGCAGCGCGATGCCGAGCGCCGCC
>JACQGL010000209.1 GCA_016199525.1 Armatimonadota bacterium | reverse complement strand
GGCATAGCGCTCGCCATCCTGGGGGCAGGCCTGTTCTTCGGCGCCCCCAACCTGTTTCAGAGCTCGAGCGCCGCCATTCCGGAACAGGTCCGCAACCGCGCGCTGGCGCTGATACTCTACCACACCCACATCCTGAGCGTGGCGATTTTGGCCGCGGCCGGCCTGCACCTGCTGGTTCACGCCGTTCTAGTGTTCCGTGACGCGCGACAGCGCCGGCCGCTACGCCGCACGGATATCGCCCCGGGCGCGTTCGCAGGTCGTCCCGCGCTGGAGAAACGCGACCGCTTCTTCGGCCCCTGCTGGAACCTGCCGTTCTGCCGCGACACTGTGAAGCGGAGATGCCCTATCCTGCATTCGCGCCAGCCCTGCTGGCGCAAGGGGCGCGGGTGTTACTGTGACAACGAGATTGTGATCACGCTCAGCGGGGAACGGCTGGCTGGCTCGCGCCCAACCGCTGCGGGTTTCATCAAGCCGCAGGAAATTCAGCCACGCAAGGTGCTGGACGCCCGCACTAAGCGCCAGCAGTGTCTCGGCTGCCCGATTTACCTCTACCATCAGGACCACAAGTACCGCGTGCTGGCCCCGCTGGTCGTGCTTGGGGTGATTGCCTTCGTCGCGTACAACAAGGCTCGCCTGGATGCCCTCTATCCCGAGGTAGTGCGCGGTTTAGGTCGCGCCCTCTCGGGGCTGTCCTATTCCCCGGCCAACCGGACGGGCGTGCCTGCGTGGGCCGAGGATCTGGCGCAGACCACGGGTGTGGAGTGGCTCCTGTTGGTCGTCGGCACCGTGCTGCTGATCGCCTACCTGGTGCACGCGGTAGAATGGATCCTCTACAAGTGGGGGATTTGAGGCTGGCGCAGGCGGCGGCAGGATCTTCCCGGGGCGCTCGCCTGGCACGAACGGGAGCTGCTCACATCGGGATAAGTTCAAGCAGGCCACCCGCGGCGGGATCCGGAAGCGCGCCTGCGGCTGAACCTGTGGCGATTCAGGCGTCCGGCGCGGACGCCGCCCGCTGGAAAGCCCTGGCGGCGCGTCCCGGCCTGTGAGAGAGGACAGCGGCTCAAGAAGCGACTGCAGCAGAGTGCCAACGGGGACTGACGTCTGCGGCCCGGCTCACGAACGCCACGGGGCAGGTTGCACGGCTGCCGCGCGCCGAAGCATTCCGTGGCTCCGCTGCCAACCCCGCGAGGGCTCGCCAGTCTCCCGCCGGCCTCCCTTTGTATGGATCGGGCGCGCTGGAGTTGGTTGCTGAGAACCCATCCCGGCTTTGCAGGAGGAAACCTTGTGGCAACTGCGCGCAGGCAACACGGATTTACCATAATTGAAATTCTTGTTGTTATCGCTGTTCTGGCGATTCTGGCCGCAATGCTCTTCCCCGTGCTCGTGCAGGCGCGCGAGGCAGCCCGCAGGAGCGTGTGCCAATCGAACCTGCGGCAGATCGGCATGGCGTTCACCCAGTACGTCAGTGACTTCGACGGGGCTTATCCCAGTACCGGCAACTACAACCTCTGGCAGGGCCGCTACTGGCGCTGGTCGCTGCAACCCTACCTGGCTTATGGCCGATGGCGCAATACTAATTCCCCGAACCCAGACTTCGGCGCGCTGGGATCGGATAGGAACGTGCTCTGGTGCCCCAGCGACTACACGGCAGAGCAGGTCTGGGAACATACCAGCTACGCCTATGCCCGCTGCTTCTACCAGGCGCCTGAGCAGATCGCCCGTATGACGGGGAGGTTGTCCGCCTTCACCGACCCCGCTCCCCCGGTGGTGCAGAGGGAAGCCGCGCTGGCGTTCCCCAGCCAGAAGGTTCTGGTGGCGGAGTGGCTGAGCAACCACGAAGCTCCCAAGAACGCCAGCTGGTGGAGCTGGGAAGGAGGGAGGAATCACCTGTTCGCGGATGGCCACATTCGCTACCTGAAAGCGCGGTCCATCCTCCCGGCAACGAACGGGTTTCCGGATGTGAATGTCACGGTGGGTGGAATTGGTGGCCGCGACATCCCCTGATACGTTGTCGCGCTCTGCTCCACAATGGACGGCGAAGGACGCTCCCCGCTGGGGCGCGCTCCCGCGGCTGACGGGCGCCGTCGCCGCCGCACTGCTCCTCTGCGGCCTCCTGCTCCTGGTGGCCCGCGACTTGCTTATTCTGGGCGTGGGAGTGCCGGGCACGGTGCGACTGCCCGCGGCTGCCGAAATCCTCCTGCACAATAAGCTCCAGGGCTGGCTGCACATCGGCGGTCTGCCGATCACGGAAGAGTTCAGCTGGGGGTCCCTGCGGGCGGGGCTGCTGTGGGAATGGTTGCCCGCGGGTCTGATAGCCGCCGGCCTCCTCTGCCTGGCCGTCTGGATGGCGCTCCGGACGTCGGCAATCGCGCCGGCGCTTCCCGCACCGCACCGCCCGCGGCGGTGGGTGCCCGTGGCGGCGGCGCTCTGGATAACGGGGGTGGCGGCGCTTATCTCTTGGCTGGCGTTCGAGCGCGTCCCGCACGTCCAGGACAGCATTGCGCAGCTGTTCCAGGCGCGCATCTTCGCCAGCGGCCGCCTGTGGGCAACCGTACCACCCCACCCGGAATTCTTCGGGCTGGAGTTTCTGGTCGCGGATCGCGGGCGGTGGTACGCGCAGTATCCGCCGGGGCACGCCGCGTTGCTGACCATCGGGGTCATCCTGGGCGCCCCATGGCTGGTGAATCCGATCCTGGGTGGTCTGGCAGCCCTACCCCTCTACCTGGCAGGCCGTGCGGCTTACGGGGTGGCCACCGCGCGCCTAGCGCTCCTCCTCTACTGCCTATCGCCTTTTGCGTGGTTTATGTCGGCGGAATTCATGAACCACGCCTCCATCATGCTCGCGGTTGCCGTGGGCCTGGCAGCCACGCTGGTTGCCGCACGGCGACCCTCCCTGAGCCTGCCGCTGGCGTGCGCGGCAGGGCTGGCGCTAGGTCTGGGAGCGACATGCCGACCGCTCTCCGCCGCCTCCCTGGCCCCCGTGATGCTGGTGGGATGCTGCTGGCGACCCCGACGCCCGCAGGCTCTACGCGAGTGGCGCCTGCCGGCAGGCGGCTTCCTTACCTCGTTCGCCGTAGGGGTCCTGCCGCTGCTGGCGTTCAACGTCGCCACCACCGGGTCGCCGTTCCGGTTCGGCTACGAAGCGCAGTGGGGGACTTCTGGATTGGGATTTGGCGTCTCCCAGTGGGGTCCGCCGCATACGCCGGGCCGCGGGCTGCTGCAGACGTGGAGCAACCTGGACGCGCTGGGCAAGTACCTGTTCGAGTGGCCGGTCAGTTCGCTCTGGCCGCTGCTGGGGCTGCTGGCCCTACGCCGGCGCTGGCGGCGGGTGGATGTTCTCCTCCTGGCGGTGCCGCTGGTGCTCGCTGTCGCCTATTTTTTCTATTTCTACCAGGACCTCTGCTTCGGGCCGCGCTTCCTTTACGACGCGCTGCCCGCCATCGTGCTGCTGTGCGCGCGCGGGATACTGGCTCTGGGGCGGCAGATAGCGGCTCTCTGGTCTCTACCGCGCTCCACCGGGCGCGCCATCGCGCTGCGCACCACGCTGGTGTGCGCGGCCATCGGCCTGGCGGGGAACCTGCCCGCGCTGGCTGCCTGGTACGGCGGCAGCTTCTGGGGCACCAACGCGCTGTTACTGCGGCACGTACGGCGCAAGCAGGTCCACCATGCGCTGGTGTTCATCCTGGACGCGAATCGCGCGCGCGAAGCGCGGCTCGTTAGACTGGGCGTCTCCCCGCGCGTGGCTCACTCGGCTGTCGTCCGCCTGGATGGGACGTGGATTGACCGGCAGGTGCTGCGCGCGCTCTCCGAGCCGCCGCGGAGCCCCGCCGACCTGGGCCGCGCGCTGGAAGCGGCCATCGGGCGGGAGGCGCTCGCCCCCGTGCCCCATTACCGGCGCCGCGATCCCCCCTGGATCGACGCCGGAACGCCGACTGCCTCCTACACGCTGGGCCTCATCGCTAATGGGCCGGATCTGGAACGGCAGGACGTGATCTACGCGCTTGATCTGGGCGAGCACAATGAGCGCCTCATCCGCGCCTTCCCGGACCGGCAGGTGTGGCAGTTCGGCTGGGATCCCGTCCGCCGGCGGTATGACCTGTGGCCGGCATTCCCACCCCTCACGGCGCGCGGCGACTAACGCGTAAAAGGTCCCGATCTATCGGGATGCGGAAGGGGAGGTGCTCCCCTCCCCTTCCTTACATCGCACAGTCGTTTAAACGCCGGGGGTGAATTTCGTTCGCTAACGAGAGCTACACAGCCGAACGGCGTCCGACGATACGAGTTGGATTCCTGTTTCTCCAGAAAGGAGCCCCACTCGTGGTCGATGCAGACACCTTCCTCACCCTCCTCTTCGTCATGGTCGACGACTTCTGTCAGGCTCATCTTTCTCCCGATCCCGACTTGTCGGGACCGGCCGCCGACCCTCGCTCCCGTACGGGGTGGTTACCCTGGCCATCTTCAGCCAGTGCCAGATCGTCGAGACCGTGAACGGCAGACGGCTCGACATCTTCCGCTTGGATCGGGAACGGTCTCACGCGCTGAGTGGCTTCCCAGCCCGCTTGGCTGCAAAGGCTGCCCTGCACAACTTCTGTATCTGGCTCCACCGGTCCTCAGGACGTGACGACCTGGCGTTTGCCGAACTACTTGCCTGGTAGGCGGAGAGAATTCACCCCAAGCGTTGAAGGCTGGCAGGCCAGACAGGAGAACCGCTTGGCGGCACGCAATCCTACCGCGGAAACTCGTTCAAGGGCAAGGAGAGAGTATGAAGAAGGGCATCTGCATCGGCTGCCTGCCGCGAGACGCCAGCCTGGCGGAGAAGCTGCGCCTGGCGAAGCGTGCGGGCTACGACGGCGTGGAGATTAACACACTGGCGTCCGCCGCCGAACGCGAGGAATACGCCGCTCTGGCGCGAGAGATCGGTATCGAGCTGCCCAGCGTCATGGCGAGTGGGCACTGGCAGTATCCGCTCTCCAGCGATAATGAGGAGACCCGCCAGGCCGGCCTGGCAAATATCCGCGCCTCCGTAGATACCGCGGCCGCCGTGGGGGCCGCTACCGTCCTGGTGGTGCCGGGGGTCGTCAATGACACGCAGCCCTACGCCTCCGCCTACGAAATCGCCCTGCGGAGCGTGCGCGAGCTGGCTCCCTACGCCGCCGCGCGCCGTATCCGCCTGGGAGTGGAGAACGTCTGGAACCGCTTTCTTCTCTCCTCCCGCGAAATGGGGCAGTTTCTGGCGGAGGTGAACAGCCCCGCCGTCGGTCTCTACTTCGACTGCGGCAACATTATGGCCTATGGCTACCCGCAGCTCTGGCTCCGCGAGCTGCGCCAGTGGCTCCTTAAGGTCCACGTCAAGGACTTCGACACGAATACACGCCAGTTCCGCCACCTGCTGCAGGGCAATGTGCCCTGGAAGGAGGTCCACGCCGCTCTCGTGGAGGCCGACTACCACGATTACCTGACCGTGGAGCTGCCACCCTATCCTGCCTACGGCGACCAGATGGTCTTCGATTCCGCGCGGCAGCTGGACCGCATCATCGCCGGGGAATAGCGCCGACGCCCCGGATGCTTGCGACACAGGCACGGAAAAGCGGAGGACGGAAAGACCAGGAGAAGGAGCGGGGGCTGGTGCGGACGCCGCCGCATGCCGCCGTCCCTGAACCACACTTCTGCTTCTTACAAGCGCTCTGAAAGTGTGACGAAAAGTGGTTGCTAGCTAGAAGATCAAGCGTGGGGGACCCGCCGGAGATCCGATCGCGCCAGAATACGCCCAACCAGTCCCGGCGCAGTCGCTGCGCGATCCGCCGCACTGCCCGCGTGCGGCTCCGTCCCGAAAGCGTTCGGGACCCAGGCCGCCCCTCTCCCCAAGGATCGCTTTGGCCCGCCCCAACAGGCGGCTCACCACCCGTCCCGAAAGCTTTCGGGACCGAGGGATGCCCGCCCCGAAAGCGTTCGGGGTTCGTTTCCACCACCGTGCTGTCTACGCGCCGCTGCCGCCCACGGGTCACCTTCCCCGTACGGGCCCGCTCGATGACCCGCGCGTTCAGCGCCTCCAGTGTCTCCGGCCCGATCAACTGTGCCCACCGGATGTGGGGGGTGTCGTCGGGTGCCCGCTCCAGATACAACCGGCAGAACGGGCGCAACACGATGCTATCGGAGACGAAGTACTCCGTCTGTGCGAAACTCCAGCCGTAGAGGCGTTGCACCACCTGTCCCGAAAGCTTTCGGGACAGGATCACCTCCACCGGGGTGGAAGGCCGCCCCAGCGTCAGGGTCTGCGGGTACCGGTGGGCAAGGTCCTCCTTTGCACGCTGGAAGAGCGCGTCGTCATCCAGCAGCCGATCCAACTGGACCAGCACGGGCTCCATCTGCAGGCAGAGATGGGGCAGCAGGTCGAACAGGTTGATGGGGTCGTAGCGGTCGGTCAACATTGGGGGTGGCTCGGGTCGTTCACTCAACCCGAACTTACCTACCGACCGCCACACCCCGAGTTTCGCACCAGAAACTAGTCCGGGGTATCAAACTCGGCAGGAAAGACGCGGCCGGGGCGCCCGGTCGGTGAAGGAGATGATGTGCGTTCGCTGGGCAGGTCGAGTGCACGCGCGATTCCATCCCTACCGAGGGAGGCTTGTCCAGGGGAAGCAGGCAGTCTCGGGAGCGGCGACGAGTGCCTGCTGGAAGGCTTCAGAGCCCTTCGGTAGCGAAGGGTGGCATAGAGGAGAGGTGCAAAATGGCAACTGCTGAGAGTAGACAACCGAGTAGATGGGGAGCCCACGTCCTGGAGGGCCATCTGCCAGGCGGGAGTAGCTTCCCGGATTGTGTACCTGGGTTGATCGACCAGCTGGCCCTTCGACTCCGTATCCCAAGAGAGCAAATGGACGGGAGCCTTGATAGTTTGGAAGTGGTGGATGCCACACTGAGGAGGATGGAGGACGCTGAGGGGATTGCCCCCGATGATCCGGATCTCATCGCCCCGGTGGTTGCCTACGTGGGTGAAGTATTGAGAAAAGCAGTGGATGGGGAGTGGGAGATGGTTTTCGACAAGGAGCATCAGGTCTGGGAACCCTATATCGTTGACAAGCGAGGACGTCGGTACAACCCATGGCTGGAGCCGTGCAAGGCATTGCTGGAGGATGGATTGCTCTTCTCAGCAGCCTGGATAGAGCTCCAACAAATGTATTGAGGCACGGATCGCAATGCTATACAGTATAAGCGAGCGAGCAAGCGATTCTACCCGGGCGGGGGACGAGCTGACGCGGGTCACCCCGCCGGTGGGCCAGCCGACGACGCTGACCTGGGATGCGAACGGAAACCTGCTGGCGGAGAACGCGGGCGGGCAGCGGACCACCTACACCTGGGATGACGAGAACCGGCTGACCAACCTGGTCTACGCCGATGGGACGCGGGAGACCTACCCCAAGGACACCTGAAGGCAGAGCGGTGAAAACAGAGTTGGGAAAGCAAAACGCAGGGCCGGGTTCCAGTCGGTCTGCAGCGGGTAGTTAGACCGCAATCGATCAGGGGTAATGTGTACGACGGGATAACGTTCCACGTGTCACCTCTGCGCTGGCCACTTAAAGATCTGCGGCAGTTCCTCCCGTTCCTTCCTTTCGGCATCCCTCAGCTCGCTGAGCGGAACGCCCGCTTCTTTCAGCGGCTGGCCGGTAAGTTCGATGTAGAACGGGTCCAGGCGGTCCTGCATAAAATTCGCGGCGTCCAAGTAGCGCTGCAGCGCTTCGTCAGCGTACTGCTCCGCATCCTGGCGATCTTGCGGGCGATGCGAGTGGGCATACACCAACGCCGCGATGGCCGCCATCACCTTTCTCTCATAGTAATGTGAGAGCAACTGATATGCGTGCATGATATCGCGCGTACGCATCGCCGCTTCTCGATTCGTTGTGGCGTGCTTCAGCGCTTCCTCGGCCTCTTGCAAACAGTCGACGCCCATCGCGCGCACCGTCCGCATATGGACCGGCGGGATCACGTCGAAGACACTGCCGCCTTCGCTGCCCCAGAGGGGTTGCTGGTAGTAGGGAGGCCGATCAGGATCGGAGCCAGTGTTGTCACGGAACCGCTCGGACTCCAGGGCGACGAACTCCGCGTAATGCTTCACCGGCACCCAGCGGCTGCCCCGGGCCGGCGAGGCTGTGTAGCTCCAGGGGTACTCTCCGGTGAAGAACGCGTATGGCATGCGCAGCTCCCTGCACAGCACATCGCCCCCGGAATACACCAAGGCGTCGGTTTCGGGGATGATACGAGTGGAGAGATCGTAGGCTTTGAGAAAATGTTGGGCCGCCGTTCGATCGCCGAATTGCTGCTCCAACAGGGCCAGCCACGGCTCTTCTGAGTAGGGTTCGGAGCGGCCAGCATAATACGCCAAGGCCTTCCGAAAGAGCGGTCCCAGCAAGGTACCCGAGATATGGCGTTCCCAATACACAAACCCAGCAAAGCCTTCAACTTTCTTCATTTCGGCGACGATCTCATAGGC
>JACQGL010000210.1 GCA_016199525.1 Armatimonadota bacterium | reverse complement strand
GTTCACCCCCACATGCGTGGGGACCACGGCAGACGGCGGTACGAGGGTTTTTGCAGACGCGGTTCACCCCCACATGCGTGGGGACCACAGCAAACAGAACGTTCGCTAGAAACAGCCGCCATCGGTCTCGCGCTGCCTGCCCCGAACGCTTTCGGGGCCTGGGTCAGGATTTCTCTTCCTCACCGGGCGGGCGGGTCCCTCTTTGCGGCCGCAGCGCGCGGGAGGGAACGCGCACCAGCGTCAGGCCCTCCACGTCCACCAGCTCCCGCGTCCGTTCCCCGTGGGTGCGCACGCGGAAACCCTGCTCTGTCTTGCCGCTGTGGATCAGCACGGCGGCAGCCTCCTCGCCCGCCTCGTCGCACACTTTCTCCCACAACCTGTCACGCACCAGGCCGCTCATCACGCCTACGAACACCCCCGCGCGCGGCTCAATCAGCCAGCGGGTCAGCTCGCCCCGCAGGCTGGGGGAGGCCCGCTCCAGGATGAGGATCACCATAGTTCACTCCTCCCTCCGCGCCCGAAGCTCGGTCGGGGTCCCACAGGCTGCCTGGCAGTGCCGCGTCCGCATCCACGGCGAACAGCGCCTCCGCGTCCTCCCGCCGCAGTCCCAGCGCCCGCGGGATGTCCTCCGCCAGGCGATCCAGCAGGCAGTTCTGTTGGAACGTATCCCGGCACGCCAGCCGCGTGCGCCGTTCGACGCCCGACGATCCCTCCGCGGCGCACCGGAACGCCGTGGGGATGGTGACCACCGTCTTGTAGACGTCGGCCACGTCGTAGACGAAGGAGAGCTGCTTGCCGGTGTGGATGAAGCCCAGCGCGGGGCTGAACCCCAGGGAGAGGATCGCCGCGTGGCAGATGCCGTAGAGGCAGGCGTTGGCCGCCGAGAGGGCGCGGTTCACGGGATCCGCCACACCCCAGACGCCGCGATCGTAGTTGCGCCCCTGCCAGAAGACGCCCGTCTCCCGCGCGGCGCGGGCGTAGGCCTCCCGCACGCGGCGGCCCTCCCAGCCCCGCAGCTGCTCCAGGGTAAGCGTGGGGTCCACCTCCTCGTGGAAGCGCATCTGGTAGAGGCGCTTGCAGACCTCCAGCCGTGCGCTCTCCTCGCTTACCAGGCGGGCCTGGTGCAGGAGAGCGGCGGCGCTGCGCGTGCCGCCCGTGCCATGGGCGTAGAAGCGCACGCCCTCCTCCCCGCACCAGGCCACCAGGCAGTTGTTATCCGCCAGGGCGGCCACCGCCGCGTGCGTGATCGTGGTGCCCGGCCCCAGCATCAGCAGGGAGAGGGAGGCGCACGGGATGGGCGTCTCCCCGGTGGCATCGCGGAAGGAGACCGACTTCTCGTGCCGGTCGATCCGCGCGTGCTCCACGTAGAGATAGGAAAGGCTGTCCCGAAGCTTGGGCAGCTGGCGAAGGTCCTGCATATGCGCTACCGCACGGGGGCGAGGGAGAGGAGCCCGAAGCCGAAGGCCTTGCCAGAGCCGATGCCGCAGACCACGCGACCATGGAGGCGGTCCGGTTCAGCCACCTGGAGGATGCCGTCGTAGCGCACGCTCTTGAACTGCAGTTGGTGCGCCGGTCGCGGATCGGAACCGCTCGCTATATTCCCGGGCTTGTCATCTTCCAGGAGATCCTCGTCGGTGATTTGGAACTCCAGATCGGCCACCGCACCGTGAAGTTGGCGGCGGAGCCAACGATCCAGCACGTACTCCCGGATGCGCGCGGGAGGCGGGTTTGGTTCCTCGCCGGCGGCCAGCTGCGCCAGAACCGCGTTGTAGTAGGGTGGGTCGCGGTGTTCACCCTGACCCAGGCCACTGAGGATGCTGCGGCGCTTCCCCTCCCGCGTCCGCCGGGTGGGATTGGCGCGCAGACGGAAACGGAACCACTGGCCCCGCCGCCGGCGGAGGGAGAGGGGCCGGACTTCCGGCGGCTCCCCGGCGGCCAGGCTGCGCGCGAAGCCCCGCTGCCAGTCGGGCGCCAGCCGGCTCTGGACCAGTATCACCACCCGCCCCTCGCGCAGTTCCGGCTCGCGGCGATACAGCACCCCGCCCTGGCCGCGCTCGCGTGGATCAAAGGCGGCGAACACCGCTTGGTGGAGCAGGTAAGGACTGCGCAGGAGGCGATCGGTTTGCGGCGTGGCGCCGGCGCCGGGATCGAGATGGAGTCGGCTAAGGTACATCAGGACCCTCCGGTAGCGGACCATCCGCAGGTTCGGGAAGGCGGACCTCGAGGTGGTGGACGCGCCGCACGCGGCGCACGGTGAAGGCGCGGCGCTCCCAGTCGAAGGAGAGAGGGACGTCCTGCCGAAGCTCCCCGTCCTCGCCGGGCGGGCACTCCAGCTCGGCTTCCAGGGATCCATCGCGGGGCGGGCGCGGGGGCGGGAGCGCGGCTTCCGGCCGGGCGGGCAACCAGGGGTAGTCGCGCAGGGCAACCTCCAGCGGCGCATCGCGGAGGCCATCCGGCAGCCATAGGGGCAGCCCGGGGGGGAAGGAGCGCCGCCCCAGACAGAGCGGCCAGACCGGCGCGCGCAGGGCATCATGCAGCTCGCGGAGGAGCCTCTCCGGGCCCTCCAACCCTACCAGGAAGACGGCATCCGCCAGATAGTGGCGCCAGGTGATCGCTCCGGCGCCCTGCCGTTCCCTTCGCGCCCGCCCTCCGCGGCCAGGTGGAGGCTCGGGTGGCAGGGCGGTATGGTAGTCCGTCTGGAGTGTGCCGGGCCGGTCCACCCGCACACCCATCCGCAGGGAGGCAAGCTCCACCAGGCGTTCCGGCGGCGCGTCTCGCGGGATGCCGGACGCGGCGCAGAGGAGGCCGATGACGCCGCTCTTCGAGGGGATGCGCTCCGTATCCCGGTCGTTGAAGCGGCTGCGCGTGCCCCAGCTCTGCATCGGGCCGGCCAGTCGCAGCAGGAGGGTGGGCATGGTCAGGCCTCCGGCAACCGGCGTCGCAGCCATGTTTCCAGCTCCGCCAGGGAGCCGTTGCCCTGGGTGATGGTGGAGCAGACGAACCAGTCCCCATCCGCGCCGTAGACCCCCTCAAGCCGCTCCCGGTAGGCTTCCAGCGCCGCCGCCGATGCCTGGACGAGGGAAGCAGACCGACCGGCCCGCACGGGCTTCTCGAAGGCGTTGGCCAGGTTCAGCGGCAGGCGGGCACCGGTCCGCACGGCGATGTGGTCCGGCCAGTTGTGCGCGGCGGAGCCGTTCTGCCGGCCCGTGGGGATCGCCTCCACCGAGGCGCGCAGGAAGGCGACGATCGTCTCGTTTGCCTGTCGCGCGTTCCCCTGCAGGTTGGCGACCAGCTGGTCCCGGTGGACGAGCGCGTAGCGGTAGAAGCAGGCGCTCTGGAACCCGACGAGGCCGAGCATGCCGGCGCCCGGGTCCTCATCGGGCTGCTCGTCATCCACCGCGGTGAAGTAGTCCATCTCCAGCTCGCAGGCGTGCGTGCTGAGGGCGTGCGCCACCTGGCTGGCGGCGTCCACCTTCATGTGCGGGTGCTCGGCGACCATGCGGCCGAAGAGGGCGATGTCGGAGGCGTCCACCGTCTTCCGAACTGCCTCGATCGCCTGCCGCACATTGGGCAGGTCCACTGGCGCGGCGCCGCGGTCCCGGCGGCGCGGACGAGCGGCACGGGCACCCTCCGCCCCGGCGGCCGCCCTCGCCGCGGCCTCCGCGGTGGCGCGGGCGTCGGCCAGGCGGCCCCAATCAGCATCCACGGCCGCCGCCAGACGGGCGATCTCTCCCTCCGCGAGGTAGAGGCCGACCTGGGTGCGGACCTCCGTCTCCCCGGTGGTGAGCTTGAAACCGGACTGGTCGAGCGCGAAGCGCGCCAGGGCGAGCGCCTCACCTGGATCCCGCCGCGGCTCCGTCCCCTCCTTGGCGAGACGATCGGCAATCACGTCGGCGAGCCGGCGGGTGCGGGTGCCGGTGGCGATCCCGTAGTGGTCCCGCATGTGCAGCCGGATAGCGCGCTTCAGGCACTGGCTGGAGACGCGCGCCCGGCGCACGCCGCCGAAAACGGAACTCTTCGGCGTGTTGGTGTCGTCCCGGTTGAGACAGGACGGGGAGAAGTTCTGCAGCAAGTGGAACTCGACGATCAACGGGTGGGCAGAGCTAGGCATGGTTTCCCTCCTGGGTTGCGACGGGTGCGGTGGTGCCGGACGCTGGCGCTGGCTCCGGCCTCGCCTGCGGCGGCCAGTATTCGCGCGCCCAGGCGAGCTGGACGCGGCGGTCGTCGGCGTCCCAGTCGAGCAGGTCCTGGGCGAGCTGGTAGTAGTTGACAGGCACCTCGTCGCCGGCGGCCAGGCTGACGGCCTGCCGCAGCAGGTCCGGAAGCTGATCCCGGCGCGCCGCCAGCAGGCTGGTGAAGCGCTGGACAGCGCTCGGGTTGTCGGTCCCCAGCGCCCTCATGGTGGCGCCCAGGTTGCCCAGGTTCCGGTGCTCCTGGCTGTGACCGGGGTGCCGCGCGAAGAGCGACCCGATGAGGAAGTAGAGCTCCCGCTCCCGGGCATATTCGTCCTCGCGCGCCTCCGCCCGCAAGTAAGGCAGCACCTCCTCCAGCGTCTCCGGCGCGCTGCCCGGCGGCCGGTCCAGCCCACGGCGGAGCCGGGCAAGCGATGCTCGCGCGGATGCCCGGGCGGCGCGATCGCCCTCCCTGGCCCGGTGGGCGAGCGAAGCCAAGTGGCGGACGAAGTCCGCGAGAGCCTGCTTGCGTGCGTCATAGCGGTTCATGCCTTCTCCTTCGCGGGTAGGTGCCAGTGGAGATAGTCACCGAGGAGTCGCTCGCCGTGGATGCGCGCGCGGAATGCGGCGGCATCCTCCCCGAGCTGCCGGGCCGCGGTGTCATAGGCGGCCCAGGCGGCACGGCGGACGGCGGCCTGCCAGCCTAGCAGGGCGGCATCGAAGTCCGGGGAGGGGGCGCAGAGATCGGCGAGAAAGCGGCGGAACGGGCTCTCCAGCGCCGGCCAGTACTGCGCTTCCGCGTTCCAGCTGCGCGCCAGGCGGGTGACGTCATCCCCGTTCGGCGCGCCCTCGCGCCCCAGGGAGAGGTACTGCCGCGCCATCTTCTGGAGAGCGCTGCCGAGGCTCCCGCCCACCGCTTCGCCCAGTTGCACGGCGCGGGCCACCTCCTGGACCGCGTCCCCCTCTTCCAGCACCGCCCGCGGGAGCGGGAGCGACTCGGCGCGCCACATGTGGACCTGCTGCTTGCGCCGCTCTGCGTCCGCACCCACGACCAGCAGCCCCCAGTGGGTGGCAACTCCCCTGGACGCGAGCGCTGCTAGCTCCCGCAGGACGGGCGGCTTCGGCACCTGCCCCTGGCGGCGGACCCGCTCATCCGAGACGAACCCGAAAAGCGCGCCGCTATCCCGCCAGAGGGCCCGGCTTCTCCTCAAAGCCAGGGGCTGGGTGTCTCGCCAGGCGAAGAACGGGTCCCCCGCGAGCGCTCCAGGCCAGACCTTGTTCCTCGCGCAGATGTGGACGGTCCGGACGACCACCCGCCCGCCCTCCCACTCGGGCTCCAGCCGGATCGCGCTGCTCGGCCACGTCAGGTAGTCGAGGTAGCCGTCGGGAGCGCGCTCCCCAGGTCCCCACGGGAGGCTGTCCCGCTCCCAGATCGGGGCATCCGGGCGACCCGCCGTGGCCGGGATGGGAACCCGTTCAGTATAGGGCACCAGATTCAGCAGCAGCGTCTTCAGCAGGTTCCGACCGGTGACGAAGACCAGCGCCCCCAGCACCGGTGGGCTGCTCTCGAAGCGGCGCTGCATACCATAGGGCCTGTTCTGGGCGCGGTCCAGCCCCCCGAGAGTGTAGGACTGCCGCGTGACCAGGTACCGGGCCGCGTCCGCCGCGGATGCGGCGTGCGCCGCCTTGTCGATGGGCGGGTCGAACAGGCCGAACTCCTCCGGTGCGGAGAGTTCGAGCGCGATGAACGTGATCCGGCGCGGCTTCTCCAGCCGGAGCGCGGCTTCCTGCCAGAAGGGGTACTCGGGGTGGAACAGGTCGAATCGGTCGCGCCACTTGGCCAGATAGCCATCCACCGCATCGAGGAGAGCCCGGGGATCCCGCCAGAGACACGCGCGCTCGGCGGTATCCCGCCGCCCCTGGCAAGGCCGGCAGACACCCCGCCAGAGACACGCGCGCTCGGCGGTATCCCGCGGGCCCCGGAGGGTGGCGTGCAAGACCGCGAGCAGGAGCCGTATGAGCGCCGCCGTGCCGAGCGGCGACGGCGCGCGCACCTCGGCGAGTTCTGCGGAGCGGCGCAGGACGTCACGCAGGCCGAGCGTCACCGCTTGCCCCTCCGGGGTGAGGCAGGGAATCCACGGCTCGTCGACGAGATTGAACGACGGGTGCATAGTGGTCAGGTACCCCCAAGACGGCGCAGCACCCGCGGCGCACGGACCAGGCCGAGGACCGGGTGGAGCCGCAGCTCGCCGGGTCCCTCGCTGGCGCTGCCGCCGCGGAACCGCACCAGCCGGCAGTTGCGCAGCGCGGGCGAATCTCTCCACGCGCGCGGCACCGGCTGGCCGGCGAGATACTGCACCCAGCCCTGGTGCTGGAGGCGGACCGAGCTGAGAAGCAAGCTCCGCTCCCACTCCCGGCGCGCCGCCGGATCGCGCGGCGCTGTCTCCGGGTCCACCGTCCCCTCCCCCGCCGGCACCAGCAAGGCGCCCCCCGTTTCTTCCGCGCAGACCACGGTGACTGTGGGGTCACCCAGCCGCGTCAGGGCGCGCAGAGGGTGGGCGATGGTGGGATCGTCCTCGTCCGCCAGGCGCTGGGCCGGCGTAAACGGATCGTCACTGTCCGGCGGGGGGATAGCGGTGAGGAGCGCCTGCTGCTGCTCGCCCTGCTTCCGGCACCGGGCCTCCTCCTCGAAGCGCGCGTGCAGCTCCTGGAACGTTGCCGGGAGTTCCGGCGGGGAGTCGCCGTAGACCGCCTCGACCAGCTTCTCGATCTCCTCATCGCCGTGCACGCAAACGGGCGCCCGGAGGAGCGCCAGTGTTCGCAGCAGGTAGACCGGCTCGTACACGCGCGCGTCCACCCCGAACGCGGGGCGCTCTTCGTCCGTCTCGTCTGCCGCGGGGCGCAGCCACCACAGGATCCGCAGCGGGGCGCCTGCTGGGCGATGCCTGCGCTCATGCCGATGGAGTCGGCCCGCGCGCTGCAGAAGGAGGTCGATCGGCGCGAGCTCCGAGACCATCGCATCGAAATCCACGTCCAGCGACTGCTCCATCACTTGTGTGCTCACCCACACTTCGATGCCGTCTCCCGGAGGAGCGCCCTTGGCCGTCCGCGTCTGGACCTGCTCCTCTCGTCGCCGACGATGCCAGACGGGAAGCTGCGCGTGCAGCAGCCGAACCCGGCCCCTCAGTTCGGGGAGGGAATCGAGCAGCAGGTAGGTTTCCTGCGCCGATGCGACGGTGTTGCAGAACCAGGCCGCGCAGCCGCCCGGGGCGAGGGCGGCGGCCAGCTTCCGCCCCAGCTCGACGCGGGCCGCCTCGTCGGCTACCGTTCCCGCCGGCTCCGGCCACGGACGGAGGTGAAGGGGCGGGGGAATGTAGCGTCGCGGGTTGGCTGCGCTGTCCGGCTCCTCGGCTCTCGGCTGGTCGGCTCTTGGGGGCTGACCCGGTTCGGCCCACGCAATGCGCGGATAGCGCACATCCGGAAGCACAACCTGGCTGCCCGTATAGGCGGCCAGCAGATCCGCGCGCTTGCGGGCCGGCAGCGTGGCGGACAGGATGACGACGGTTGACCCCAGCTCGCGCAGCCACCGAACCAGTTCGACCAGAAGCTTCGTGGTGTAGGTCTCGTAGGCGTGCGCCTCGTCCAGGATCACCACCTTGTTCGCCAAGCCGAACAGGCGCAGGAACATGTGCCGGACCGGCAGCACACCCATCAGTCCCTGGTCCAGCGTCCCCACTCCGAACGGTGCGAGCAGGCCGCGCTTGCCGCCGCGGAACCAGCCGGCGGCGTAGACCCGTGCCTCCTGTACCCCTGGGTCGCCGACGGGACCACCAACCGCCTCCGGGGTGAGTTCCTCCGGGACCTCCCGCGGGAGATGGGGCAGGTTGTCGTAAGCGTCGTGGAACGAAGCGAGCCCGTGCAGCAGGTGGAGGTGGATGGCTTCCCTATCCCAGCCGCGCTCCAGGAAGCTTTGGAACCGGCCGAACATCTGATTGCACGTCGCCTGGGTCGGCAGAGCCACGTAGATCCCAGAATGGCCGAAGCGCGCCATGCAGATCCGCGCCAGGTAGAGTGCCGCTTCTGTCTTCCCCTCTCCCATCGGCGCCTCGATGAGTACGATCCCCGGGCCCGAGAGTGCCCTCGCCACCTCCCCTGCCAGCTCCTGTAGCGGCGTCGCTGTGTAGCCCGGGAACAGCTCCGGGAAGCCAGGCACGTCTGCGCGTCCCGGGACCGGCCTCCAGCCGACCGCTTCCACGGCGGCGGCGGCCCGCCGTCGCGCCTCGGGCACATAGTTTTCGATGGTGGGGAAGGCCCCTTCCGCCGGTGGAAAGCGGCTCGGGTCCGATCCGATCCAGTCCGCCAGGGTGGTGAGCCCCGCCAGGATCATGGCAGCGCCGGCGGAGATCGGGCGCGAGGCCAGCAGCGGCCCTGCATCCACGCCGAAGGCATCCGCGAGAGCGGCGACGGCCCACTCCCGGGCGGTCTCCCACTGCCCGTCGCCGTAGGCCCGCCGGCCCGGGCAAGTCGCGCCGTGGAAGCCAAGCCCGTGGAAGCTCCCATGGTGTGCGGCGATCGCGCGGGCCACCCGGTGGGTCCAGTCCCCGATGGCCCGGGCCAGGGAGATCTGCGTGGTGAGGCTGTGATCCGGTTCGCTCGCCCGAGGGAAGCAGTACCCCAGCGCCTGCGCCTCTGCAGTGAGCGGGGGCACCTTCTCCTGGAATCCGGGGCTGATCTTCCCGAGGTCGTGGAGGGCAACGATGAAGCCAATGGCGGCTGATGCTCCCTCCGGGGGCAGCCCCAGCTCCCCGGCGAGGCGCCGCGCCGCCCCGGCCGGGGCGCGCTCCACCAGCTCGCGGCCAACGAGGCCGACGTCGAGCATGTGGAACACGGCAGGATGCACCCGGTATGGCTCTGCCCGCCCCGCCTTGCCCCAGAACAAGCGCACCGGCTCATCCGCGGTCATCTTGGACCTCGAGTGTCCTTTCACCGGGGAGGGAGGCAGCCTCCCGGTGCTCCCTCCCCACCCGCTCCCGCAGCCATTCCGGCTCCAGGACGCGCACGTGGCCCCCGTATCCCAGAATCCACCGCACCAGGTCGCCCTCCCCGCTCACGGTCAGTCGCAGCGCTAGTTCCCCGCCCGGCAGCTCTTCCAGCCGCTGCGTAGGGTGCCAGCGCCGCTCCCGGATCCAGCGCGCTTGGTAGGCGTCAAACCGCAGGGCCACTTCCCACGGCTCGTCCCCGCGTTCGGTGAGGAACATGTGCTCCTGGTACCGCTCCGGCGTCAGGTCCGGCTGCCGCTCGAACCGCTCCGGCAGCAGCGCGTACTCGTGCACCCGCGCCAGCATGAACTCCCGCGCCGTCTGACGCCACCGGTCCCATGCCACCACCATCCAATCGCCGCGCACATTGCGGAAGAAATGGGGCTCGACCACGCGCTCCCGCATCTCGTCGCGACTCGCCGTGTAGTAGAGGATACGCACCGCCCGCCGCTCCCGGATGGCCTGCTGGAGGATGGTGAACAGCTCCAGGGGCACCTCCAGGCCGCTGGCGCCCGCGAAGCAGAAGCGGTCGCTGATCTCCACGAGGGCGACGGAAACGGTGTCTGGCAGGAAGGCGCAGATCTTCTCCACCGCGGCGCGCAGCGGCGCCTCCAGCGGCGTGCCCAGGTACTGGCGGCTCACCTCTTGCGCCAGCACGAGCGATAGCAGCTCTCCCTGCGCCAGGAAGACCGCCGGCAATGCGTAGGTGGCGTCCTCGTAGTACCAGCCACCGCGAGCCCGGCTGTAGCGCACCGGCGCGCCCAGCGAATCCCGCAGGTGGGCGACGGCGTTAAACACTGTGCGCCGTGAACCGCCGAACTCTTGCCGCATCCGCGCCGCGTTCGGGTAGCGCCCCGCGCGAATCTCGCGGTCTAGCCAGAGGATGCGCGCCCACTGGGGAATGGAGGCGGGTGGGCGGGGCGGCACGTCGGGTTGCATCTAGTTCCCCCTATCTCTGACAGGATAGCAGGGAGTGAGTGCAAATAATGTGCACTCACTAATGTCCGCATTTTATGCTGCCACCCGGAAAACAAAAAAAGCGGGTCCTATAGTGGGGTGAACCCCTGAAAACGGACACACATCGGAGTGGAGAACGGCGGCCACGTCCAACAGAGCGGTGGCCCGAAGAGCGGACGGGCGACTGCGCGGGAGCACTCCGATGGCCAGACGAGTATTCAGCCGGGAGTTCAAGCTGCAGGTGACGCGCCAGCTGGTGAACGGCGAGAAGCGGCTGTCCCAGCTATGCCGGGAGCACGGTCTCTGCCAGACGCTGGTACGGCGCTGGCGCGAGCAGTATGAGCAGCACGGAGAGAATGCCTGGCTGGAGCAGGCCGCGGGATACGTGGATCGGGATGCAGAGGCCCGTATCGCCGCCCTGGGGCGGGCCCACCTGGAGATCGATTTTTTGCGCCACACGCTGCGAAAGGGGGGCTGTGCGCCGCCGAGAAACGGGCGCTGATCCAGGAGAGCCGACCTCTGTTCCCAGCGCTGCCGGTGGAGCGGGCGTGTGCGCTCCTGCAGGTCAGCAGAAGCGACTACTACCGGCCCCCGCCAGGCCCCGTGGGTATCCCCCAGGGGGCGACCTGGCTGCAGGACGCGATCGAGCAGATCGTCCTGGAGTTTCCCGGTTACGGCTACCGGCGGGTCACGAAGCAGCTTCAGCGGGACGGCTGGAACGTCAACCACAAGCGGGTGCTGCGGCTGATGCGGGAGGAGAGCCTGCTGTGCCAGCTGCACCGACGATGGGTAAAGACAACGGACAGCGAGCACGGGATGCGCGTCTACCCCAACCTGCTGAAGAGGTGGAAGCCGCAGGGGTTGGATCAGGTGTGGGTGGCAGACATCACCTACATCCGGCTGCCGGAGAGCTTCGCCTATCTGGCAGCGATCCTGGATGCCTTCTCCCGGCGCGTGGTCGGCGGGTGTCTGTCCCGACGGATCGATAGTGGGCTGGCGCTGGATGCCCTGGATCGTGCGTTGACGGAGCGACGGCCACCGGCAGGCTGGATCCACCACTCGGATCGTGGGGTCCAATACGCCTGCCGGGACTACGTGAAGCGGCTGCAGGGGGCGGGGGCCCGCATTAGCATGTCTGCCAAAGGCACGCCGCGCGAGAACGCCCAGGCCGAGAGCTTCTTCCGTACGCTCAAACACGAGGAGGTGTACCTCCAGGACTACCAGACGTACGCCGAGGTCGAGCAATCGCTTTGCCGCTTCATCAACGATGTCTACAACGAGAAGCGGCTGCACTCATCGCTGGGGTACCGACCTCCCAGCGAGTTCGAACAGCTCATCGCCGCCGGGATAACCCACTGATGTGTGTCCGATGGGAAGGGGTGCACCGCACGTCACCACAAACAACTGCGTCCTGGCCGGCTGGGCGCTTGTGTCCCAGGGTTGCACATATTCGAGCACTATGGTTGCACTTCCCTTGCCCACGGCAAGGAAAGTCCAGGTTTCGGTTCCGCCCTGGCCCGGGATTCCGTTGCTCGGCGCATTGTAGGTGGAACCGGCAGAGCCTAGGATCTCTTTGTCTGGCGACGTGGCCAGGCGCCACTGATAACCGGTCGTCCGATTTGAGGGCAGGGTGATCGTGAACGTGTTTCCAGTGAGGACTGCGATCGGAATGGGGTTAGTCCCGGACCACTGGCTCATCAGAGCTACGATCACGACACTCTGATCGCCGCCGGCAGCAAGCCGCGCATTGCCTGCGGCTTTCTTCAACGCGGTTACACTCATGGCCGTGGCGAGTCTGGCGAGCCGCTCAGCGCTTGCCTCATTCAGCCGGTAACCATCTGTGAAGCCGCCGTAGGTTGTTCGGTACTCCTCGTATGCGTTCAGCGCAATCCAGGTCACGAGTTGATCTATTCCCCAATCGATTGACGGTGTCCTTGCCCAGTCACTTGGCCTGAGATTGCCCGGCGGCGACGGGTCCGGACGACTCCATTCCGCAACGAGCAACTTGACACCGTCGGTGAACTCGGCCCGGGCCAACCACCCGGACAACTTCTTCTCCAAGTCATTCTCATATTGGCTGTGCCAGTTGCCCAGGCAGCCTCCCGCATGATGCGGGAGGCTGGCGTCCTGAATGGCGTGCATAACTGGCGCGAGGGCAAGAGGGTCACGGGCATCGGTGAAACGGCCGTACCAGTATCGAGCCATGTTGTCTACAGGCATGAAGACGCTGTAAGGCACCCCATGACCTGACGCTCCAGTCGCGTTGGCCAGCGGAAACCTGGCCGCCAGTTCTGCCTGCTTGCTCACATAACGACCGCTGTCTTGAAAGAAGGAGTAGCAGTCCATTGCCGGGGAGCAGCCCTTATACCATTGCCGGCCTGAGACGTGCACATACTCGTCGTTGAACCACCAGTTGACCGCCTTGTCCACCTTGAACCCGGACGTGTTCGCCGCCAGTTTTTCGCCCCAGAACGATGCGACTTGACCAGCCTTCTGATATTGATTCTTGCTGCCTGAACCCTTGCTATAGGAGTAACCATCATAGTCGTCGAAAGCGCCTGGCCCCTTCCTGATGTCTATGAAATGGTTGAAAGCGGTGAAAGACATGCTGCCTCGCCCGGAGTTCGCAACATCATTAACGACGCCGAACTCGTTCTTGTGGGGGTCATCTCTGCCGCCACCACCGATTCCCCCTTTCACGTTGACGAACTCAATGTCCCTGTAGTCGTCCACCGCCGGGGTTTCCGCAATCACCATTTCGGACGGGCGAAGTTGACGAAATGATGCGTCTCTGGTGCGAATGTCCTGGATTTCGGGGCAGTAACCCTTGAGGCTCAGGTAGGAGTTGTAAGCAGCGCTGTCTGACGACGCCAGCGCCTGGAAGACCTTCTGCGTAATCAGGCGGTGACCTTGAGCTCCGTAGCCGTGCGCTGCCACGACCGTGAGCAGCAACAAACCCACAATCCAAACCAACGATGTGAGTGCGCGCATTGCACAGCCCCCTTCTCGCGACCGACCGGCATAGGCATGGTCCCGGTCGATTCCCCGAGGTTACCACACTGGTGGAAGAGCCCCGTTCTTTCGTCTTGCCGCGAAGTCCTGATGTCTGGGTACCATATTACGAGGGGTTCCCGAAGGTGTCAAACTTCCTTCCCACCCTCCAAGTTTGCATTGCCAGATGACAAGGGGACGAAGCCTTTTTCGGTGCCCCTACGAAGGCAAAACGTAGGGGGCGGCAAGTGTTTTCGCAAGCCGTTTCCTGGTCCATCAAACCATTCGGTTGCCAGCAAAAACAGGACGTTTGGGCTGGGCAATACCGTTCTCTGGAAGCGTTCTGAGTTCAATTTCTGGTCTCATCTTGAGAACGGGGCACGGGCGTCGCCGGCGGCGGTAAGAGTCCACCACCGGGACTTCCGATAATACCCAGCCAGTCCTCAAGCCGAGTTTGGGTTCTTGTTGGCGATTCCTTGCCCTGTCTGGTTCGTTTTTCCGATGGCCCCACGCGCGTGGGGCCGAACTGCGAAACAGCACCTCGACTTACCGTCGTCCATGAACGCCGGAGCGCGGGAGATTGCTCCCGCGCTCTTTTCTGCTCTGTGAACAGCGGCGCAGGCCATCAGGCCTGCGCCGCTGTTCACCCAGGGGGACGGCAATGCCCCTATCTTGAAGCAGGCTTCGGTTCCGAAAGCTTGGTGAACTTGGCTGGCTCCTCGTCGAAAGCGGCCTTGCACGACGCATTCTGGAAGAGGAAGAGCTGCTTGCCCACCGTGGACCTGGGCGACTGGGCCGTGGGCTTGAATTTCTTGCCGCTCACGGGGTCGGCCAACTGCTGAACATACTTCTGGGGCGCTTTCGCAAAGGCCTCTGGACAACCTGCGCAACAGAAGTAGAACAGCTCGTTGTTCACGATCGCCCGCAGATTCGGGTCGAGCTTCTTTATCGCCCCCTTCTCCACCGGACACTTTCCCACGTCCACCTTGGCGGCAGCGAGGTACTTCTCAGGGTTTTTCGCGAACGCCGCGGGGCAGCCCGGGCAGCAGAAGTAAACGGGCTTGCCATTCACATTGATGAACGGCGAGCTGGCTTTGACCTCGAACTTGGCTCCTCTCACCGGACAGATGGCTTTCTTGGGCGCCTCGGCGTGCGCGAACGCCACTCCCAGCAAAGCCAGCCCGCCGGCAAGGATGCCCCACCGTTTGCTCATAGAACGCTCCTTTCCTGGCCAGTGCAGATGTTGATGCCCTGCTTACCCGGGCACAGGTGGGCCGGGTAACCGTGGGAGATCCCGGCCGTCATTACCTTCTACGCTCTTAATGGTCTCTTTGTCACCCTTCCCGGAGCAACAGGTCGGCGTACGAGCCGCGTAGGAGATCCTTCGTGCCGATTCCCAGCGCCTCCTGGATGGCACACAGTTCCGCAGCCGCTTCCTCATCGGATTGCCCCTCAACCGCGGTCTCCAGCTCCAGGAACCGACCCAGCTCCTCCACTTCATCCAGGTGGATGCGCGTGGCGCGGTAGAGGTAGAGTCGCCGCACCTTGGCCACGACTGCGCGGATGCCCAGGGCGTTTGCCAGGGCCGTCTTCAGAGCCGGTGCGTCTGGAACGGGCACGGCGAGGTAATCGGAAGCGCGCGCCGCCGCGCGGTCGGGCCGCTGATAAGCGATCAGCTCGGCGTCGGCTCCCTCCGTCTCGCGGAGCTTGAGGCGGCCGTGGCGGCAGGCGAAGTAGGTGTCCACTTGGCGCAGGACGCCCGCGGGCGTGGCGCCCAGGGCCAGGGCGTGCGCCGCAGCGGCATCCAGATCGGGGCAGCGGGCCTTGATTTCCAGATTGCGAGGCATGCGAAAGGCGAAGGATGAAAGACGGAAGACCCGTTTACGCCGTACTCCCCCGTCCCTCCCAGTTTGCAGGTCCCAGCCTGCCATCCGTAATCCCAACATCTAACGCCTTCTACGCCAGCTCCTCCACGTCCTGGGCCAGTATCGTGACGCCGGGCTTGAGCCGGAAGGAGGCTTGCAGCCGGCGGATGGCGTGGCGCACGCGCTCCACATCCTCATCGGGGAGGCTGATGAGCAGGATGCTGCTGGTGCCGGGGAAGACGGGGTTGTTCAGCTTCGGCCCGCGGCCGCCGCGCCCGGGCAGCCCGGGGACCTTGGTCCAGCCCGGGACGGCCAGTGATTGCAGCAGCTCGGTGAGCGTCTCGTCGATCGCTGTGTCATAGATGATGGTGAGCAGCTTCATCGCCGCCGCCTACCCGCCACTCGCGGGTGGTTCTTCTGTGAGGGCATTCTCCACCAGGGCACGCTGGCCTTTGCCCCACCCGACCAGGCGAGCTACCCAGGCGAGCGCGTCATCGAACAGGGTATAGACGCACGGGATCACCAGCAGCGTTAGCAGCATGGAGAGGACCAGCCCCCCGATGACCACCGTACCCAGGGGAGCGCGAGATTCGCTTGCGCGGCCAATCGCCAGCGCCACCGGCATCATCCCCGCCACCATTGCCGCGGTGGTCATCAGGATAGGCCGCAGGCGCGTGGGCCCCGCCTCCTTGATCGCCGCATCGCGGCTGTAGCCGCGCGCGCGCAGGGTGTTGGTGTAGTCGATCAACAGGATGGCGTTCTTCTGAACAATCCCCGCCAGCATAATGAAGCCTGTCAGGGAGATGATCGTGATCTGCTGATCCGTAATTATCAGCGCGATGAACGCGCCCACCAGCGCCATGGGCAGGGAGAGCTGGATGGTGAATGGATGTAGCAGGTTGTCGAACAGGACCGCCATCAGCAGGTAGACGAGCATCACCGAGAGGGCCAGCGTGACGAACATGTGCGGGTACTCGGTCTTGGCGCGATCCAGGTCTCCCCCTACGCTCATACGGATGCTGCCCAGCGGCACGTCGGCAATAGCGGCGTTCACCTGGTTCATGATCCCGACCGCAGGTACCCCCGGCATCAGGTAAGCCGAGATGGCGACCTTGCGGAGCCGGTTCTTGCGGTCGATCTTCGTGGGGCCATCACCCATGCCGATGTGGGCCACATCCTTCAGGTAAACGGGGTGGCCGGGTTGGCCATCCGTCCGCCGCGCCATGCCCACCACCAGGTTAGCGAGGTCCTCCCGGCGGGCGCGGTCTTCCGGCCGGTAGCGGACGCGGATATCGAACTGCTCGCCCTCCTCGCGGTACTTGGCGTCGATGTTGCCTTCCACGGCACTGCGCACCGCCGCGCCCACCTGGCGCACGTCCAGGCCGAGGTAGGCAGCCCGGTCGCGGTCGATGAAGATCTGGGCTTCCGGCTTGCCCGGCCGGAGGGATACGTCCACGTTGATAAGGCCCGGCACCTGCGCCATCCGCTGCTGAATCTGGCGCGCGGTGGCCAGCATCGGGCCCAAATCGAAACCCAGCAGCTCCACCTGAACCGGGGCGCTGAACCCGCCGAATCCGCGGATGGGGGTCGCTACCAGCCGACCGCCCACGATGTCGGCGGTCCTCTGCCGGATGTCTGCGGCCACCTCCTGGTCTGTTCGCTTTCGCCAGTCCTCCCGCGGCTGGGTGTGGTTGGCAAACGGGTTGAGACTGTGCAGGATATCTGGTTTGTCCACCAGCTGGAGTTGGATCTGGCCGAACTGCCGCCCCCGTTCGGGGGAGGACCGGGCGCCGCCCTGGATCGAACCCACGGTGGCAAACATGGTTTTCACTTCGGGGATCTGCGTAATCCGTTCCTCAACCTGCCGCAGCACACGGTCGGTTTCCGCAAGCGAGCTGCCCTCGGGCATCTCCAGGATGACGCCGATCTGGCTTTGATCCGACATTGGTATGTAGCCGATCTTAATGCGCCAGTTGCCGTCAGCGGGAAAGATCCAGAGGATGAGGAGGACCAGAAACCCGAAACCGCCGAGGACGACGGTCCAGCGGTACTGGAGCGCGGTGCCGAGCACGCGGCGGTAGAAGTGATCCACCGCCTGGTAGCCGTGCTCCAGCCAGAGGAAGACGCCCGTGCGGCGCTCCATGTCTTCCCCGAGCCGGTACCAGCGCGAGGCGAGCCACGGCGTCACCGTAAAGGAGACCAGCAGGGAGAACAGAGTGGAACAGGCGACGGTGAGGCCGAAGGCGCGGAAGAACATACCGACGATGCCGCCCATCCAGAGCATGGGCAGGAAGACAACCACGTCCACCAGGGTGATGGTGATGGCGGCCAGGCCAATCTCCGTGCGTCCGTTGAAGGCCGCCTCCCGCGGCGGTTCCCCGCGGCGCAGATGGCGATAGATGTTCTCCAGCACGACGATGCTGTCGTCCACCAGGATCCCCACCGCCAGAGAAAGCCCCAGCATCGTCATGCTGTTGAGCGACTGCCCGAGGAAATACATGGGGATGAAGGTGGCGATCAGCGAGGCGGGGATGGCGGTGGCGCAGATAATCGTGCCGCGCAGGTTGTGGAGGAAGAGGAACACAACCAGCACCGCCAGCAGCGCGCCGAAGAACAGGGTGAAGTTGATATCCGCGAGCTGGGAGCGGATGTTGAGGGACGCATCCTGAGCGGTGATGAACTTCAGGTTGCCCGGCATCTCCTTTTCGATGCGGGCGATAGCGGCGCGAACCCCATCCACCACGTCGATCGTATTGGCGTCCGCCAGCTTGGTAATGACGATGCCGACCCCATCGCGGCCCTCCCACTGACCGTCCGGCTTGCGGTGCCAAACGCGGGTGACGCTATCGCGGTCGCGCACGCCGTCGCGAACCGTGGCCACGTCGGCGAGGGTGAGAGGAATGGCGCCGCTGCCGGCGCGCACAGGGAGGCGGATCGCCCGCAGCTGATCCACGCTGCTGAACTCGCCCACCAGGCGCGCATCGTAGTCGCGCGGGCCCTCGGTAACGTATCCCCCAGGGATGTTGGCGGTGCCGCTGTAGACGGCGCTGACGACGTCCGTAATCGTGAGGCCATAGGCCTCCAGACGGTACTTATCCACCAGCACCTGGATCTC
>JACQGL010000211.1 GCA_016199525.1 Armatimonadota bacterium | reverse complement strand
GCGCGATGCGCTGGTGAAGCTCTCCACGGACGAAGTGCGTGTCAACATCATTCGCGCGGCGGTAGGGAACATTGGCGAGAGCGACATTCTGCTCGCCTCCGCCTCGAACGCTATCGTCCTCGGATTCAACGTGAGGGCCGATGCCGCCGCCCGGCGGGCCGCCCAGGACGAAGGGATTGAGATCCGCACCTATCGCATCATTTACGAGCTGCTCGAGGCGGTGGAAGCGGCTATGCGTGGCTTGCTCCAGCCGATCTACCGGGAGGTGGTGCTGGGCAAGGCGGAGGTGCGCGCCACCTTCCGGCTTCCCAGCGGGCAGGTTGTGGCGGGGTGCTATGTTCAGGATGGCCGCCTGGTGCGCGGTGCTGATGTGCGCGTGACCCGAAACGGCGAGGTGATCCACGAAGGCAGTGTCGACAGTCTCCGTCACATTCGGGAGAACGTCCGCGAGATGGCCGCAGGCTACGAGTGCGGCGTCCTCGTCGACGGATTCAACGACTTTCAGGAGGGGGATGTCCTGCAGGCCTACCAGACGGAGCAGGTAGCGCGGGCCCTTCGCTGATCCACGGCGCTCCCCACACAGCGGCTGTGTGGACGGGGAACGGCGCCCGTACGGGCGTCGTTCCTCGTTCTGTTGTGTGGGAGGCGGAAAAGGAAAGAGGAACGAGAAGACGAAGCAACGAGCCCCGGCGGCCACCCTCGGTTCGCTCGCTTCATCCTTGCCCCATCCCTTCGTCATTCGTATGGTCGTTGGCATCTGCACGGTAGAGCTGATTATTCCGGAGAGCAACTCTCTCAAGGACAAGCGGCAGGTTCTGAAGAGCCTCCTCACGGGCATTCGGCAGCGGTTCAACGTTTCCGTCGCCGAGGTGGGTGAGCAGGATACCTGGCGCCGCGCCGTGCTCGGCATCGCCTGCATCAGCAACGATCAGGCGTTCACCAACCAGGTGCTCAGCAAGGCGACCGACTGGATTGAGAGCAATCCCCGTGTTCAGGTACTCTCCATCGAGATGGAATTCGTTTAACGGAATTCGCCGTACCTTATGAATCTCGACGAACAAGGTTGGGAACCCCCTCGTACCGGGTGGGAACGGACGTTGTTCTCTGTACGGGCCACGGTGAGCGTTTCCTACTATGAGCCTCTCCTACGGATGTGCCGTCGCCGCATATCATAGGGAACAGACGCCGTTCCCGGTAGCAGGGAACGGAACCCGAGGCAGGCCACGAAAGCGTTCGGGGCAGGGTACGACAGGAATCCACTCCCCCACGATGCCAACCACTCGTCAGGAGCGAATCCAGGAGCTGCTGGTGCACGAGATCAGCGAGATCCTCCGCCGCGAAGTCAAGGATCCGCGCATTGGCTTCGTCACCGTAACCGGGGCAGAAGTTAGCCCCGACCTGGGCCACGCCCGCATCTACGTGAGCATCATGGGATCGGATGCGGAGCGGGCCGCCGGGCTGCGGGGGCTGAATAGTGCCAGCCGGTTCGTGAGGAGGGAGTTCGGGCGACGAGCGAAGTTACGCATCGTCCCCGAAATCCGGTTCTCTCTGGATACGGGGATCGAGCGCGGGGCGCGCATCCAGGAGCTGCTGCTGCAGGCCAAACGGGAACAAGAAGAGACAGAAGGGGAGCGGAGGGAGCGAGGGCCACGGGATGGACCAGACGAAGATTCAGGTGGCGGCTCAGGCGATCTGCACCGCCCGTAACGTGCTCATCGCCTGTCACGTGCACGCTGACGGGGATGCCCTCGGCTCTCTCCTGGCTCTGGGCCTCGGGTTGGAGCGGCTGGGGAAGACCGTCACCCTGGTAAGCCCGGACGGGGTGCCGGAGCTGTGGCGCTTCCTCCCTCACTGGTCCCGGGTGCGGACTGCCGCCGATCCGAATCACGCGGACCTGGGGATCGGAGTGGACGCCGACGGCTCCGACCGCCTGGGTAGCGCCGAGGCGGCTGTGCTGGCCGCCCCAGTGGTGATCGATATCGACCACCACGCCGGCCCTGACCTGTTCGGCCAGATCCATCTTGTGGAGCCCGGCGCCGCAGCGACGGGGGAGATCGTCTACGAACTGCTCCAGACCCTGCGGGCGCCGTTTGACGGCGATATCGCCACCTGCCTGCTGACGGCCATCCTTACAGATACGGGTTCCTTCCGCTATGGCAGCGTGACCCCGCGGACGTTTACCATCGCCGGCGAGCTGGTGGCTGCGGGCGCCTCTCCGGGGACAATCTATGGGGCCGTCTACGAGCAGCGGACCCTGGCGGCAGCGCGGCTTCTGGGTATCGCCCTGGAACGGCTGGAGGTGACGGCGGGCGGCGCGCTGGCCTGGAGCGTCCTGCGTCGGGACGACTTCGCCCGCGTCGGGGCGTGTGATGAGCAAACAGAGGGGATCGTCAACCAGCTGCGCGCTGTGCGCGGCGTACGAGTGGCGGCTCTGTTTCGCGAGGGCCCGGAGGGCGAGATCCGCGTCAGCCTGCGCGCACGCGACGAGACGGATGTAGGCCAGGTGGCCCGGCAGTTTGGCGGCGGCGGCCACCGTGCGGCGGCTGGCTGCACGCTGTCCGGTCCCCTGGCAGTCGCTGTTGAACAGGTGATCGCCGCGGCGGCGACGCAACTGGCGATGCCATGAAAGTCCCATCTGCCGCATCGGATCAATCCGCGGTGCGGGCACCCCAGGCGGGGGAGCCCGCTGGTGCCGGCATTGGGAGTGGCACCGGCGGCCTCGTCCCAGCGCCGCTGGTGGGCGTGCTGAACGTGGATAAACCGACCGGCATGACCTCCCACGACGTGGTCGCCGCTGCTCGCCGGGCCCTGGGCATCCGCCGCGTCGGCCACAGCGGCACACTGGATCCCGCCGCCACCGGTGTCCTTCTGCTCTGCCTGGGCCCCGCCACGCGACTGGTGGAATACCTGCACGCCCTGCCGAAGACCTACGTTGCCCAGGCGATGCTAGGTATCGCCACAGATACCCAGGATGTGAGCGGCCAGGTGGTGGCCGAGGCGGATGCCAGCGCGGTTACCGAAACATTGGTGCGGGAGGCCCTGGGGCGCTTCCAGGGGGAGATCTGGCAGACGCCGCCTATGGTTTCCGCCCTTAAGGTGGGCGGCCGGCGCCTCTACGAGCGCGCCCGCGCCGGAGAAGAAGTGCCCCGCGAACCTCGCCGCGTCACCATCCACTCCCTGTCGTTGGATCGGTTCGAGCCGGGGCCGCGCGCTTGCCTCTGGCTCACGGTGACTTGCTCGAGCGGGACCTATATTCGCACGCTGGTGGACGATCTGGGACGGGCGCTGAGCTGCGGCGCGACGCTGGTCTCTCTGCGCCGTACGGCGATCGGGCAGTTTCGGGTGAAGGATGCCGTCCGGCTCGCCGATCTGGGCGCGCTCGCCGCATCCAGCGAGCTGGCGGCGCGGGTGGTCCCCCTCGCGGCGGCGCTGGCGCATCTCTCCGCGATTACCCTCCCGCCCGCAGCGTCAGCGCGGGTGCGCCACGGCGAACCGATCCCCGCGCCGCCGGACTGTCCGCCGGGCCCGTTCCGGCTGTTGGATGAGAGCGGCGATTTGCTGGCCGTTGCTGAACCACTCCGTCAGGCCACCCGCTGGCTGCTCGTACCGCGGAAAGTGTTCGGGACAGCGCATGCGGCGCGTTGACGGACTGGAGAATCTGGGCCCGGGGCCGGAGCGCAGCGTCATCACCGTGGGCAAGTTCTTTGCCCTCCACCGCGGCCACCAGGCGCTCATCCGCGTCACCTGCGAGCGAGCGCTCTCTCTCGAGGCCGCCTGTGTCGTGCTCACTTTCGATCGCCATCCTCTAGAGGTGCTCCGCCCCAGCGCGCGTATGCCGATCCTGGCGCCTGTGGACGAACGGCTGGCGCTGATGGAGGCCCTGGGCGTGGACTTGGCGGTGATCATCCGGGTAACGCCCGCATTCTTGAGCCTCACCCCGGAGGAGTTCGTGCGGGACGTGCTGCGGGATCGACTGCACGCGCTGGCTGTGTTTTGCAGCGCCAGTTTCCGCTTCGGGCGCGGCGCGCAGGGGATGGTGCAGACCCTGCGAGAGCTGGGCGCACGTTACGGCCTGGAGGTGAGAGAGGTGGCGCCGGTGCTCTATGAGGGCGCGCCGATCAGCAGCAGCCGCGTGGCGCTGGCGCTGCGTGCGGGGAGGGTGCAGGCAGTGCGCGAGCTGCTGGGTCGGCCCTACGCGGTGCGGGGTCGGGTGCTCCCTGGCGATGCGCGCGGCCGTGAACTCGGCTTCCCCACTGCCAACCTGGAGCTGCTGGAGCCGCAGCTACTGCCCGCGGATGGCGTTTACGTAGCGGTCGTCACGTGGGACGGCGAGAAACACCTGGCCGTTGTTAACCTGGGCGTCCGACCGACGGTGGGGGGCAGCCGCCGAACACTGGAGGCGCATCTACTCGACTTCGAGGGCGATGTGTACGGGCGCGAGCTAACCCTCTACTTCTGCCACCGGCTGCGCGACGAGCAACGCTTCCCTTCCCTGGACGCGTTGAAGGAGCAGATCGCTCGCGACGTCGAGGTTGCCCGGCAACGGGGACCGTGCGTGTAGAGAGGGAGAGAGCGTAAGAAGGGGAGAATTGGGAATGAGCAGGGCCGGATCCGAATGCCGAATGCCTAACCCTCATTCCGAATGCGGAACACGGAATTTGGTGGCTCCTGTCCTACAACCTGCAATCCGCAATGCGAACACTTAAGCCAATGCTTGACCTCGTCTTTATGGGAACGGCTGAGTTTGCGGTGCCCTCCTTACGCACCCTGGCGGGGGCGGGCCAGCGCGTGCGAGCGGTCGTCACCCAACCCGACCGCCCGCGCGGTCGCGGGCTGCACCTGCAAGCCTCCCCGGTAAAGGAGGCGGCGCAGACGCTCAGCCTACCGGCGCTGCAGCCGGAGAAGGCGAGCGATCCGGAGTTCGTGGCGGAGCTGCGCAGCCTGCGGCCGCAGGTAATCGTGGTGGTTGCCTACGGGCAGATCCTGCGCCCCGCGGTGCTAGAGATCCCGCCGCTTGGCTGCGTCAACCTGCACGCATCGCTATTGCCGGAGCTGCGAGGGGCCGCGCCAATCGCCTGGGCGATTATCCGCGGCTACCGGGAAACGGGCGTCACCACGATGTATATGGACCCCGGCATGGATACCGGCGACATCATCCTTCAGGAGCCGGAGCCGATCCACCCCGAGGACACGGCGGGGGACCTGGCGGGGCGACTGGCCGTGCGTGGCGCGGACCTCCTGCGTCGCACCCTGGCGCTTATCGAGGAGGGCCGCGCGCCGCGCGTGCCGCAGGATCACGCCCGCGCCACCTACGCGCCCCGGCTCAAGCCGGAGGATGGCGCCGTGGAGTGGAACCAACCCGCGGCGTCGATCCACAACCGCATCCACGGATGCAACCCCGTCCCTGGGGCCTATGCGGCCCGCCACGGAGCGCGGGTGAAACTTTGGCGCGCTCGCGTCGTCGCATCCCCTGATCCCCAATCATTGCCTGGGACGGTGCTGACAGTGACGCGTGAAGGGCCGATCCTGGCGACACAGCCCGGCGCAGTGCTCTTGCTGGAGGTGCAGGCCGAAGGACGGGCGCGCCTGTCCGGCGAGGCATTCGCTCGCGGGCACCGGGTGCAGCCGGGCGAGCGATGGGAGAGTGGCCATTTGGCTGCACCGCGGTCTTGATTTTTCAGCTTCTGGTTGATATACTGCCAGTAATATGCCGACGGCTTAGGGTCTCGCTTCGTCGCCCACGTCCTTATCCATCCTCATAACATGCGTCTGGTGTCGGCGGAGAGGAGACCATGCCTACCATGGGATCGCAAGCGTATGACCTCTCGGTAGGGGAGCGCCTGCGGAGAGGCATTGCTTACAAGGTCGAGGGGCAGTACGAGGCCGCGAAGCAGGAGCTCCTGGCAGCGCTCGAGGCCGACCCGGACAACGCGGTGGCCCACCGGGAGATAGGGCTCGTCTACTGCTTCACCGGCCTGTTCGAAGAATCTATTCAGGAGCTGCGCAAAGCCGTCGAGTTGGACCCGACGGACCTCGAGTCACGCAACCATCTCGCCCTGATTTATTCGATGGTCGGGATGTACGAGGAGGCGCGCGCGGGATTTGAAGTCGTCCTCGAAATGGACCCCACCAACGCCGTGGCCCAACGGAATATCGTCTACTTCCGGTAATCGGCCAGCGGAGATTGGCTCGGGGGCCCTTCGGGGTGAAATGAGACACCGGCCGGGTGCGCTGCAATCGTTGGCGCCCGCCCGGCCTTCTTATGTACGGGCGGTGCTTCGATGGGCCAAACCTCGACGTCCCCTCGCGGCGCCCACTACTCACATTCCCCTATGATTGCCCGGCTCCTGGACCGTGTCGGGATCATCTACCGCTGGCGGGTTGGCATGAGCCTAAACCTCGATACGCTATCCGAGAGACCCAACCTGCCGCCCGGCTACGAGGTGATTCCCTGGGACGCATCCCGGCTCACCGAGGTCGCCCAGGTGGATCATCTCAGCTACTACAACACCGTGGATAGCCGCCTCTACTGGTCCTACTTCGCCACCCCCGCCGGCTGCGAGCGTATGTGGCGCGAGGCGCTTAACGGGCGATTCGGGCAGTTCGATCCTGAACGGACGCTGCTCCTGACGCGGGATGGGGCCGTAGTGGGAGACGTGATGGCCTGCACCCGCGCCCCGGCCGAAGGCTTCATTGGCAACCTGGCTGTCCTTCCCGAGCATCGGGGCGGCACCGGGCGGGCCCTGCTGCTCTCCTGCCTGCATCGCTTCCGGGAGGCGGGTTTTTACTGCGTCAGCCTGGCGGTAACGCTTGAGAACCAGCGCGCCTGCCGTCTGTACCGGTCGCTGGGTTTCAGGGAAACCGGTCGGTTTCCCGTAGTCACGTGGTCTCGGGGGCGTTGAGGCCTTCGCAATGCGTGCCGTGGAACAGGGAGAGCAGAGAGTGGATGAGTGGGGTGCGGAACGCGGTGTGCCGAAGAGAGGACATGGAGTTATAGAACGCGAAGCACGGAGGCCAAGCAGCAATAATCCGTAATCCGCCCATACGCCCCCTACGGGCGTCCACACGGGCGGGCGCGTGCCTGCGCTCTGCGATCCGCGTTTCCCGAAGGTGGGTGAGGAACGGAGCAGATAGTGGTGGCTTATAAGACTGTGGACCTGGTTCAGGCTCTGGTGGCGCGGCGGGGCATCCGGCAGTTCGTCAAGTTCTGCCTGGTGGGAGCAGTGAGCACTGTCATCGACATCGGGCTGCTCTGGCTCCTGCTTAACCCCGTGAACTTGAAAGCGCAACTGTGGCACCTCACCGCTCCCTGGCCGGGTTTTCAGGACCGGGCAGCGGCGTGGTCACTGCACATTCCGGTGGGGGCCTCGCTCTCCTTCCTCGCGGCGGTTACCAACGGCTTTATCTGGAACAGTCGCTGGACCTTCCGCGGATACGGCCGCACGTCGCGGCGGCGCCAGTTCGTGCAGTTTGTACTGGTGAACATCGTTGGGCTGTGGTTTAACGTGGCAATCGTTACGGTGGTGGCGCACACACTTCCCGTGGCGCTGGTAGGGCGGCTGGCCCCTCTCAGCCGGGATCCGGGTGCGCTCATCGGGAAGGTGATTGCCACTCCCGTGGTGGCCTTCTGGAACTTCGGAGCCAACAAGTACTGGACGTTCGCCGGCCGCGCTGGAGCGGCGTCCTGATCTTCCTACTCTATCCGCTCACTGCGGCGCTCCTCCTGTGGGACGTTCTGCCGGGCGGCCAGGTACTGCTGCCCGCGCGTTTGCTGCCTCACTTCTCGCCCTGGCAAGCCCTGGCTCCGTCTGCCGAAAGATTGCCCTGGGACGCGTTGCTCTGGGACGGGATGGCGCAGCACTATCCCTGGCGGGGGTTCGTGGCAGAGTGGCTGGCGCGCGGTGTCATCCCACTGTGGAACCCGCACCAGTTTTGCGGCTCACCCTTCCTGGCGAATGGGCAGGGCGCGCCGCTGTATCCCATTCACGCGCTCTTCGCGCTCCCGCTCGGGGCGACGACGGCGGCGCGCATGGGATGGGTGGCGGCCCTGCACCTGACGCTGGCGGGCCTGTTTACCCACCTCTGGGTGCGGCGACTGGGAGCAGGAACCGCGGGAGCGGTGGTTGCCGGGCTGGCGTTTATGCTGTCCGGTTTCGCCACGGCCTGGCTCTGCCTGCCAAGTTTCCTCAGCGCGGGCTGCTGGATTCCCCTCGCTCTGCTGCTTGCGGAAGACACGGTGGTGAAGCGCAACCCGTGGCGAGCAGTCTGGCTGGGCGGTGCGCTGGGTCTGGTGCTGTTGGGTGGCCATCTTCAAATTGCCCTGTACGGGCTGCTGGCGGTGGGGCTACGGGTGGGAATAGAGGTCGGGCGCCACGCCTGGCGGCGGAAGGCCCGTGCTGCGGCGGGGATGGCGGGCCTGGGCGCCCTGGCCCTGACGGTCGGTCTGGCAGTCGCGGCCCCGCAGTTGGCGCCGGCGTTCGAGCTGGCGCGGCTCTCCCATCGTGCCAGCCCGCCCACGGAGGAAGGCTATGCTGGCTACGTGGGGTACGCCCTGCCGCCCGTGCAGATGGTGGGACTGCTGGCGCCGCAGACGTTCGGCCAGCCGCTGCACGGCACCTACTGGGGGGCGGCTTCGTACGCGGAGTACGCCGGCTCGGTGGGAATCGTCGCCGTCCTGCTGGCGGCAGTGGGTCTGTTCGCCAGATGGCGCCCTCTGAAGGGATCCCCGGGCCTGTTTCCCGCGCTGCTGGCCGTCCTGTCCCTGCTGATTGCCCTGGGCACGCCGCTGAACCGGCTCCTCTACTTCGGCATCCCGGGCTTCGGGCAGACCGGAGCTCCCGCACGCATCCTGGCCCTGTTCTGCCTGGGAATGGCCGCGCTGGCAGGGCTGGGCCTGAATTCCCTGGTGGCAATGCTCGCCACCGGAGATCCGTCAGCTATCCGCCGCCTCATTCGGGCGGCGGCGCTGGGCGGCGGGGCCGTGGCCGCGCTACTCGTGGTCGCCTGGGTCGGTATCGTGGGGTTTGCGGAAGTGCACGCCAGTGAGGGCCTGCCTGCGCTAGCAGCCGATGGGATGGCGCCCTCTCTACGCCTGGCGGCTGGGGGCGCGATCGTGGGCGCTCTCCTGCTTGCGGCAGCCGCACGGGGACGGCTCGTGTGTGAACGTGCCGCGACGGCGCTGGCCGTGGCGGCGATCTCACTGGTGGCGCTGGAGATGCTGCTCGTCGCGCCGGGCGTGGTGCCGTCCGCTCCTGCCGGCTGGGCCTACCCGGAGACCCCCGAAACCCAGCGCCTTCGCGCCGACGTGGCGGGAGGGCGAATCGCCACGCTCAACCAGGGTTGGAGCCTCAGGGATACCCCGCCGCGGGCGGTCTTTCCCCCTAACGCCGCCCTGGTCTACCGTCTGCGGGACGCCGCCGGCTACGATTCGCTACACCTGGGGCGCTACCGCGCCTTTACCACGCGGCTCTGCGGTCGGGACGCTGCGCCGCCGGAAAACGGCAACATGGTCCTCCTGCCGCCATCCGCACTGCGCTCGCCGCTTTTTCCGCTGCTGGGGGCTTCCCTGGCGGTGACCCTGGGGCCGGGTGGCACGTGGACCGTGTACCGGTACCCCCAGGCGCGCGAAGCCTACCTGGCGCACGCGTGGCGGTCGGCAGCGGATAAGGAGGGGTTAGACTGGCTGGAGCAGCGCCTGAGCAAGAACGCGAACGCCAGGATCGCCATTGTCGCCCGGGAAGGGGCGGATGGGAGCGGGCCTGGCGGTGAAGTCCTGTCGGATGAGCGGCCGTCTCCGAATCGGAGGCGGCTGCGGGTGCGTGCCGCCGGGCTGGGGCTGCTGATTCTGGCGGAGGGCTGGGCTCCTGGCTGGAGGGCACGCCTGCGCCTCGCGGACGGGCAGGCACGCACGGCGCCCGTTCTGCGGGCTAACGTGGCCTTCCAGGCCGTTGCCGTTCCCGCCGGGGAGACGACCGTCGAACTCACGTATGCCCCCGCATCGTTCCGTGCCGGGCTATTCCTGGCCGGCCTGGCCGTGGCGGCTCTGGCGGCGGGTCTGTTGCCGTGCGCGCGACCGGGCATCCGTTAGTGGGAGAGCGCCAGGTGTGGGGGTATGGAAGTATGGGGGTGTGCGGGCCGGTCGAACCTGAACGCCGGCGGCCCGAACATCCACACACCTGAACAACTGCCCTCCGCCCCTAACACCCTTGCTTGCGGTTCGCAGACTGCGGATAGGGGGCCCGGTTAGCTCCCCAGCCCGTCCCGAAAGCTTTCGGGACGGCGGGGCGATTCCTACCCCGGAGCATCGGGAATGACGATACCAAACCTTCGCGGTACGCACGTGGCTTTCGGGCGACCCGGCCTCGATCCCCGGTGGACGCACGCCAACAAGGACGGCGTGGGAACGGCTTACTCCGCCGCCAGCCGGGTCTGGTTCACCCTCTGGAATGGCATTCTCACGGAGGCCTACTACCCCACCGTCGACTACCCCCAGCTCCGCGACCTTCAATACCTGGTCACGGATGGGCAAAGCTTCTTTCACGAGGAGCAGCGGCACCTTCGTACACGGACGGAACCTCTGACCCTGCACGACCTGGGATACCAGATCACCAACTCCGACCCGCAAGGGCGTTACGCCATCTTGAAGGAGGTGATCACCGATCCGTACCTTCCCTGTATCCTCCAGCGCACCCGGCTGATAGGTGACCGCCGATGGTTATCCCGGCTGCGGGTCTACGTCCTCTGTGCGCCTCACCTGGGGATGGGAGGGTGGGGGAACAACGCCTATGTACTGCAGGTGGCGGGTCGGGAGATCCTGATGGCGGAGAAAACCGGTACCTGGCTGGCGCTGGCAGCCACGGCGCCGTTTGCCCGTCTTTCCTGTGGCTACGTGGGTCAAAGCGATGGCTGGACGGATCTGGCCGATAACTTCCAGATGAACTGGGAGTTCGATCAGGCGCTGGATGGCAACGTCGCCCTCACCGGGAAGCTGGATCTGGCGGGCCGTACAGAGTTCACGCTGGGGCTGGCGTTCGGCGATAGCCGGCACAGCGCGGTGACAGCTCTCTTCCAGGCCCTCGCTACTCCGTTCCGAGAGCGCCGGAGAGTTTACATCGCGCAGTGGGATCGCCTCGCCAGAAAGATGCTCCACCTCGAACGGATGTCCGGTGACAGCGGCAACCTGTACTGCAAGAGCTTCTGCCTCCTCCTCGCCCACGAGGACAAGACCTACCCCGGCGCCCTCATCGCGTCCCTCTCCATCCCCTGGGGAGAAGCGAAAGGGGATGAAGACAGAGGAGGGTATCACCTGGTCTGGACCCGAGATCTGGTCAACGGCGTCTCCGGTTTGCTCGCCGCCGGGGACACTGAGACGCCGCGGCGAGCGCTGATCTATCTCGCCGTCAGCCAGCAGCCGGACGGGGGCTTCCCCCAGAACTTCTGGATCGACGGCGAGCCGCACCAGCGCGGGATCCAGCTGGATGAGGTCGCCTTCCCCATCTTGCTCGCCTGGCGCCTCCGCCGGGAGAACGCCCTGTGGGAGATCGATCCATACCCCATGGTCCGCCGCGCGGCGAGCTATCTCATCAGCCACGGGCCGGCCACGGAACAGGAGCGGTGGGAGGAGAACAGCGGCTACTCCCCCTCCACCCTGGCCGCCCACATCGCGGCCCTGATCTGCGCCGCCCTTTTCGCCCGCGAGCGGGGAGACGAGGCAACGGCCCAGTTCCTGGAGGAGTACGCGGATTTCCTCGAATGCCACATCGAAGCCTGGACGGTCACTACAGAGGGTACGCTGGTTCCCGACGTCAGGCGGCACTTCATCCGTATCCTGCCGGTGGACATTGCCGACCCCGAGCCGGTGGAGGACCCTAATCGCGGCGTCCTCTCGATCCACAACCAGGCGCCCGGGGAACGCCACGAGTTTCCGGCGAAGGAGATCGTGGACGCCGGGTTCCTGGAGCTGGTTCGCTACGGCATCCGGAGCGCCGACGACCCTCTCATCGTGGACTCCCTGCGGGTAGTGGACGCCGTGCTCAAAGTGGATACCCCCTTCGGGCCCTGCTGGCGCCGTTACAATCACGATGGCTACGGGCAGCGAGAGAACGGCGGCCCATACCAGGGCTGGGGGAGAGGGCGAGCCTGGCCGCTGCTGACCGGGGAGCGTGGGCACTACGAGCTGGCCGCCGAGCACGATGTGAGGCCGTTTATCCGCGCGATGGAGGGATTTGCATCGCCTACCGGCCTCTTGCCGGAGCAGGTCTGGGATGAGCCGGGCCGGCCGGAGATCGGGATGTGTCTGGGACAGCCCACCGGCTCTGCTATGCCCCTGATGTGGGCCCACGCGGAATACATCAAACTGCTCCGATCGGCGTGTGATGGCCGCGTCTTCGACGTGATCCCGGAGGTCGCCCGACGCTACCGGGAGCGCACCCAGTGCAAGCCGTTGGAGATCTGGAAACCCAACCGGCACGCGCGCTCCGTCAGGCGCGGGATGACGCTGCGGGTGCAGGCGCTCGCTGCCTTCCGGCTCCGCTGGTCGCGCGATAGCTGGCGGACGGTGGAAGACACGGCCTCTCTGCCCACCACCCTGGGGATCGAATTCGTGGACATCCCTATTCTTCCCACGCAGCAGGCTCCCATCCGCTTCACCCTCTTCTGGCCGGCAGCCGGCCGCTGGGAGGGGCGTGACTACGAGGTGGCTGTCACCTCGTAGCGAACCGGCCGGCGCCGGCATTTGGCACGGCGGGTAGAACGAGCCGGTGGCCCATCAAGGTTCGCCAGATGGGCCGGGAGTGTGGGAGCACGCGTGTGGGTGTCGGGGCTTGAACGCTGAACCTGGGGGCCAATGCTTGCGCCCAATACTGCTGCCCCCTGTGCAGAACCAGCCAGCGCCAGACGGGCAGGCTTCCAGGGCGGCGGAGCGGCGGTTACCGCAGCGGAAACGGGGTCGGCTTGCGCCGACCCCGCCGGTGAACTGGTTGGATTTGGGGACTTAGTCCCCCGAGAGGCCGTCAGCCCCCACAGTCACCTCGACTAGCACTGTCCATGTTAGCCATCACCTCCTTCAGTCTAACCCGATTATAGCAAGAACGGACGGCGGCCACAACCGCTGTGGGGACGACATGAGAGGCGGTACACGAGAGGCGAGGCACGGGATGCAAGGCTGGTTGCGCTTCCCGTTCCCCGCTCCTGTCATTCGCTTTCCTTCACCCTCCGCCGGCTCCCGCTCTTCCGACGGGCGCGCGCCAGGTTTGCGGGCGCCCAGTCCTGGGTATGCTCCCGGTCGGAATGGATGGCGCTGTCCTGTTTTGGGTGCTCTTCCTGGCGCTGACGCTGTGGCCCGGGCTGCAACGCCGGCTGATCGAGCACGCCCGGCTTCAGCGTCTCCGCGCCCTGGAGCGGGAACGCGGCACTCGCGTCATCACGCTGATCCACCGCCAGGAAGTCATGAACATCCTGGGGCTGCCGCTGGCTCGCTACATCTCCATCGAGGACTCGGAAGCAGTGCTCCAGGCGATCCGCCTGACCCCGCCCGACGCGCCGCTCGACCTGGTGATGCACACTCCCGGAGGCCTGGTGCTGGCCAGTGAACAGATTGCCCAGGCGCTCCGCCGTCGCCCGGGACGGACCACCATTCTCGTCCCGCACTACGCCATGTCCGGCGGCACGCTCATTGCGCTGGCGGCAGATGAGATTGTCATGGATGAAAACGCCGTTCTAGGGCCGGTGGACCCGCAGGTGGGCGAGTACCCCGCTGTTTCCATCCTGGCTGCGACATCGCAGCCGAACCCCAACCGGGATGACCGAACCCTGATCCTTGCCGACGTGGCCGCCAAGGCGATACGACAGGTACGGGAGACAGTCGCCGGCCTGGTGCGCGGTCGCTACCCCGATGAGGTGGCGGAACGAATTGTTGAAACACTCACCGAGGGGCGGTGGACGCACGACTACCCGATCGACGTGCAGCAGGCGCGTGAGATGGGACTGCGGGTATCCACGGAGATACCGGTGAGCGTTTACGACCTGATGCAGCTCTACCCGCAGCCGGGCCAGCGTCGCCCAAGTGTGGAGTACGTGCCCATTCCCTACCATCGCCCGGAGGGCGGCCGTCAGCCCCCCGCCTCCCGGCCCGTGCCGCGGCGTGGATGGTGGCAAGATTAGTCTTCGCTTCGTTCGTAGTCGGCCAATTATGGAGGCGGGTGGAAGCAGTGTCCAGAACCGGGAGCGCGGTTTGCAGTGGCAACCTCCCGTGGGCTTACCGCCGGCCACCTGCTGATCGACGGGGTGCTGTCTTCTTCGGTATGTGCCACCCACCTGGTGCGCATTCCCTGTTCCACCCGAGGAGGAGCTCGCGCCACGCATCACGGAGATGGATAAGCAGGGCATGACCCCCGCAGCAAACACCGAACACCTAACACCCGAGTAATTGAAACCTTTCGTTGACGAATGAACCTGATCTGGATCATCATCGATTGTCTCCGTCTCGACCATCTGAGCTGTTGTGGCTATCAGCGGCAGACCTCGCCGAACCTGGATCGGCTGGCAGCCGAGGCGGTGCGGTTTACCCAGTGCATCAGCCCGCACATCCCCACCCACCCGGCCCATAGCACGCTCTTCTCCGGGCAAGACGTTTTCACGCACCAGATCGTGGCGCAGGGTGGCCGGCAGGAGCTGTCTCCTGGCATCCAGCTCCTGCCGGATTTGCTGCGCGAGGCTGGTTACTTCACTGGCGCGGTGGACAACATGGGTCAGTGGTTCCAGCGCGGGTTCGAACGCTACGAAGCGTACCCGCGCTGGAACCACGATGGCAGCCTGCCATGGCGCAACGGCGAGGAGGTCACGGATCGGTCCCGCCGGCTACTGGATGAAGCCGCGGCGCACCGACGCCCGTTCTTTCTCTTCCTGCACTACTGGGACCCGCACACGCCCTACATGCCTCCCCCACCCTTCCATCGTCTGTTCTACGAGGGGAATGAGAAAGATTCCGCCCACCGCTCGATGGACCCGGTCTGGAAGAGCCCGTGGTTTGCCAACTACTTCTCCGAGTGGCTGGAAGGGGTCACGGACCGCCGCTATGTCATCGCCCAGTACGACGCCAGCATCGCCTACGCCGATGTGTGCCTGGCGCGCTTCTTTCAGCGGCTCACGGATCTGCAGCTCTGGGACGATACCCTCGTGGTGATTGGCG
>JACQGL010000024.1 GCA_016199525.1 Armatimonadota bacterium | reverse complement strand
CGACCTCCAGGGCCACAACCTGGCGCTCTAACCACTGAGCTACACCCGCCACAACTACCGCCAACACTCACCGTCCCGCTCGAAGGAGCGTTCCCGAACGGCGCGCGATGGCTCCTCTAATCTAGCCGTACAGGCACGCTTTGTCAAGTCAACGGTGTGCCGTTTTCGCCTGCACTCCCTATTGACAGGCAAAAATCTGTTCGCTATACTTCTGGCGACGGCGCGCTCATTCCCCCCTGCGCCTGGGAGGCTGGCGGTGGATAACGGACTTCTGCTACAGGTGGAGCCCAGCGTCCCGAAGGGCATCGCCCGACTGGCGATGCAGGCCCCCTGTCTGGAGGATTGCCGGGAGGCTGCCTACTACCAGATTCCTGCGCGATCCGTTCTCAGCCGCTGCAACAGCCCGCGGGTCGCGTTCCTCTGGACGATCAATCCCTACCGTGGTTGCGCGTTCGGCTGCGTCTACTGCTACGCGCGCTACACGCACGAGTACTTCGTTGCCAACTATCGCCACCGCCCACGCGACCCGTCCTATGAAACCATTCCCGCGACGGTGATGGACTTCGAGCGCCGCATCTACGCGAAGGTAGGGGCCGCACAGGTCCTCGCTGCCGAGCTGCAACGGCGCGATGTGCGCGGCCAGCAGATCGCCGTTGGCACGGTCACCGATCCCTATCAGCCCGCCGAACGTCGCTACCGGATCACCCGCTCGCTGCTGGCCGTCCTGGCGCGGCATCAGGGCCTCGTCCTATCCCTCACCACCAAGAGCGACCTGGTCACCCGCGACCTGGATTTGCTCCGCAGGATCGCCGCCAACAGCCACCTGCATGTCAACATCACGGTAACTACACTGGACCATACCCTGGCGCGCCGGTTGGAGCCCCGCGCGCCGCGGCCGGACAGACGGCTGGCGGCGGTCCGTCGTCTGGTAGAGGGGGGTATCCACACGGGGGTGTTCGTAATGCCCATCCTGCCCGGCCTCAACGACGGCGCGGCATCGCTGGATGCCCTGGTGGCTGCCGCTGCGGCGGCCGGGGCCCGCTACGTGGCGACGCAGCCTCTCTGCCTGCGGGACGCCACCCGCGCCCGCTTCTACCCCTGGCTGCGTCAGGAATTTCCGCACCTGTACGCGCGCTACCGGAGGCTCTACGCACGCGATACAGACCTGCCCGCCGGCGAAGCCGACCGCCTGCGCGACCTATTCGACTACCTGCGACGCAAGCACGGCCTGGCCGGCGGCCGGGAATCCCGACTGGCCTCGCTGCCGCACGCCCCCGATCAGCCGGCGCTCGGGCTGTAGACACACCGCAGAGAGGCGCAGAGGAAAGAGGGACGGAGTATGGGTTATATGAGGGATCGGAGAATGAGGGTTCCGGCGCCGGACATTGAATGTTGGACGTCAGGAGGCTCCCCGGGGCCCGGTGCGCAACGCCTACACCCTCTTTTTCCCCGTGCTCTGTGTGCCCCGGCGGTGAACCGTGCGGCCGGGGCGCTTTACGTTCCCAGCGCCTCAGGCCGTTCCAGCTCGAACGCCGCGTGCAGGGCGCGCACCGCCTCGGGGACACGGTCGCGGTCCACCATACAGGTAATGCGGATTTCGCTGGTGGTGATCAGCTCAATGTTGATCCCCGCCTCGGAAAGCGTCCGAAACATCCGCGCCGCATAGCCCGGGGTGTTCAGCACGCCCGTGCCCACGATGCTGACCTTCCCCAGCGCTTCGTTGGTCTGCAGGCCGCGAGCGCCCACCGCCGCCAGGGCCGGTTCCACCGCCGCGACGGCCCGCTGCAGGTCATCTTTCCGCACAGTGAACGTCAGGTCTGTCTCGGGGCCGTGCACGCTGGCGTTCTGCACAATAGCATCCGCAGCCACGTGCGCCGCTTCCAACGCGGCGAACAACCTGGCCGCCACGCCGGGGCGATCCGGCAGGCCCAGCGCCGTCACCTTGGCGACATCCATGTCGTGGCTGATGCCGCGCACTTTGTTGGTGGGTTCCATAGCGGAGGCTCCGTGAATGATCGTTCCGGGGGCGTCCGTGAAGCTGGAGGCGACGAGGATCGGGACGCCGTAGATTGCTCCCAGCTCCACCGCGCGGGGGTGCATTACCCGCGCTCCCTGGCTGGCCATCTCCAGCATCTCTTCGTAGGAGATTTCCGGCAGGCGCCGCGCGCGGGGTTCCAGGCGAGGATCGCAGGTGAACACCCCTTCCACGTCGGTGTAGATTTCGCACATTGGCGCGCCGAGGGCCGCCGCGAGCGCCACCGCCGTCGTGTCGGAGCCGCCCCGTCCCAGAGTGGTAATGTCCGTCCCTGCGGTGATGCCCTGGAACCCGGCGACAATCGCCACTTCCTGCTGCTCCAGCGCCTGCCAGATGCGCGCGGGCTTAATGCGCAGAATGCGCGCCCGGCCGTGCACACGGTCGGTTAAGATTCCCGCCTGCGCGCCGGTGAAGCTGCGCGCGGGCACGCCTTGAGCGCGCAGGGCCATTGCCAGCAGCGTGCAGGAGACCACCTCGCCGGTAGCCAGCAGCAGATCCATCTCGCGATCTTCCGGATGATCGGTGACCTGCCTCGCCAGAGCGATCAGCGCATCGGTCGTGTCCCCCATCGCGGAGACAACCACCACCAGCGCGTGGCCCCGGGCGCGACGATCGGCAACGCGCGCCGCCACGTACCGCATCCGTTCGGCATCGGCCAGGGAGGAGCCGCCGTACTTCTGCACAACAAGATTCACTGGTTCTGGTTCCTATCTCCGCACCGGCGGCGCCGGAGCCGGTCGACGGTGCACCACCCATGTTATCATCGGCGGCTAACCCGCGCGTCAGTGTGGCTATCGTCAGCTGGAATACGCGTGTCGCCCTCCGGGAATGCCTTACGGCGCTGTTCGCCTCTACGGGCGTCGCTCTCGAAGTATTCGTGGTGGATAACGCTAGCGGCGACCTCTCTGCGGAGATGGTGACGCGCGAGTTCCCGCAGGTTTTTCCCATCACCAATGCCACCAACGTGGGGTTTGCCCGCGCTGCCAACCAGGCGCTGCGGAGGATGACGGGCGACTACTGGGTTCTGCTCAACCCCGATACGCAGGTCGCTCCGGATGCTCTGGCGATCCTGGCGCGTTTCCTGGCGGATCACCCCGACACGGGCGCCTGCGGCCCTCGCCTTCTGCACACGGACGGCCGCCTCCAACCCAACGGCGGCCGGTTCCCTTCACTGCTGGCGCTATTCCTCACCGCCGCCCGGCTGCGCCATCTGAACCTGGCGGCGTACGACCGCTGCTTTCGCTGGGGCCGCGAGGAGTTCACTATCACCGTGCCCGTGGACCAGGTGAGCGGCGCCTGCCTGATGGTGCCGCGCGCCGTGGCAAAGCGAGTTGGCCTGCTGGATGAGCGGTTCTTTCTTTACTATGAGGAAGTGGACTGGTGCCGACGGATAGCGGACGCGGGCCTGTGGGTTTACTACGTGGCCGAGGCGAAGGTGCGCCATCGCTGGGGCGAGAGCACGCGGCAGATCGGCTTTACGGCGCTGCGGCACCTGTTCGAAAGTGAGTACCTCTACTTCCGGAAGCACGCCCCGCGGTGGCAGCGCCCCCTGGCCTGGCTGCTTACCCGCCTGGAGATCGCCCAGTACGCGGCGGCGGACTGGTGGCGCCGGCGCGTGAAATCCACCGGGGGCCCAGCTTGAGCGTCAGGCTCGAGAACGCCGGGCAGACGCCGGGCCAGGCAAGGGATATGAGGAGGTGATCTGGAACCAGGAAGATAGGTTGGTTCGCGTTGCGCCAGAGCACGCCTCTGGCTCGCCGGGAGTTAAACCGTGACAGAGACGCTCATGATCCACATCACCCGCGACTTTCTGGACGAGGAAGGGCGCCTGACGTACCGGGACATCGGGCTGGGGCTGCTGGAGCCTGAGACTGGCGTCCAGTACCGGTTCTTGCCGCAGCACCGGAGCCCGGTGACGCCGGAGATGATCGCGGGGGCGGACGCAGTCCTCTCCCTGACGCCCGCGTGGACAGCACAGACCTTCGCGGCGGGGGCGGAACGGCTGCTGATCGTCGCCCGATTCGGAGTTGGCTACGACATGTGCGACGTGGCCGCTCTCACCGCGAACAATGTGCTGCTAACCATCACACCTGGCGCGACCGATCAACCGGTCGCGGGTGGCGTACTCGCAATGATGCTCGCGCTCAGCCGCCGTCTCCTCACGAAAAACCGGCTCGTGCGCGAGGGCCGCTGGCACGAGCGGGCCTATTACCAGGGCACAGAGATAGGGGGCAAGGTGCTGGGCATCGTCGGCTTCGGCGGTGCGGGACGGGAACTGCGCCGGCTGGTAGAGCCGTTCGGGATGCGAGTGCTCGTCTACGATCCGTACGTCCCGGATCAGGTGCTGGCCGAGCTCCACGCCGAGCGCGCGGTGGCCCTCCCTGATCTGTTCACGCAGGCCGACTATGTCTCTATCCATTGCCTGCTGAACGAGCAGACCCGCGGAATGATCGACCGGGATCTGTTCGCGCGGATGAAGCCGACCGCCTTTTTCTTCAACGCCGCCCGCGGACCGATTGTGAACGAGGCGGATCTTATCGCGGCACTGCAGGAAGGACGCATTGCTGGCGCAGGGATCGACGTGTTCGAGGAGGAACCACCTGCGCAGGACAACCCGCTGCTGGGGATGGATAACGTGGTGCTCAGCCCGCACTCGATCTGCTGGACTGATGAGTGCTTCCAGGCCATCGGTGAGACAGCCATCCGGTCCATCCTCTCTGTGTGCCGCGGCGAGAAGCCGTTCGGCCTGGTGAATCCCGAAGTATGGGAGCAGACCGGCTTCCAGCGGAAGCTGACGGCTATGGGCCGGCGGCGTGGGTCTCAAGGGAGATGAACGTCGTCAACGTGCTGGGGGCGGGCGCGATGGGTGCTCATCGATGAACGGCGATCTCTATGCGCAGCGTGAGGCGGGACGGCTCCTTCTCGGAAACGGAATGATGGAGGCCGTCCTCGAGGTTAGCGGGGGGCCTCGTCTGGCCCGAGTCCTGAATAAAGTCACGGGCGACAGCATCAACTTCGAGAACTCGCCCCAGTTCCGGCTGCGTCTCTCTGCCGCCGAGTGCCGCGGGGACATCCCCGAATGGAGGTTTCACCCCGGCTCCGGCGCCGCTGCCGGCCTGTACGCAGCCGCAGCAAGCCGATCTCACGCGGACTCTGGCCGTTCCAGAGAAGGTCGAACAGGAGGTCTCCGCCTGGCTGCTGACTGACGCCGGAAGTCAGACTGGCACGCCAGCAGTGGGGTCCTGATGGCTGCGGAAAACGGGCGACGGTGAACGGCACGGCCGCAGCCCGGTTTGAACCCGCAGGCAACGTAATTCTCGCGTACTGCTCGCTGATGCACAGTAGGCTCACCGACCATTTCAGCGGGCGGTGGCGAACTCTGATCTGTAAATACTGCACAACCGACGCTTTGTCGGTCTGGCAGGGAAGGATGACAACCAAAGCGAGAGCGGGAGTACCGGCCTATTCCAGGCAAGCCCGCTTCGCCCGTTTCGAGACCCCGTCCCTGCCGATGCGCCACGTCGGCATCTACCAGGCGCACGGCAGGATGCGGCAAGGACCGGAAAATGAGCGGACGACTTCAAAACCAGGTGGCCTGGATCAGTGGGGCCGCCTCCGGCATGGGTGAGGCGACAGCCTGCCTGTTCGCCCGCGAGGGCGCCGCGGTAGCGCTGATCGACATTCAGGCCGAAAATGGCCGACGGATCGCGGAGCAGATCCGGACGGGAGGCGGTCGCGCCTCCTTCATCGAGTGCGATGTGACGCGGGAAGCGCCGGTCCGGTCTTCCATCGAGCAGACGGTCGAGCAGTTCGGCGGGCTCCAGATACTCGTAAACTGCGCGGGCATCGTTCAGGTCAAACTCCTGCACGAGGTGACCGAGGAGGAATGGGACTACCTGATGGCCGTCAACGTAAAGTCGATCTTCTTCTCGGCGAAGCACGGCATCGCCCACCTACGCCAGAACCGCAGGAGCTACGTGGTCAACGTCGGCTCGATCGGCAGCTTCATTGGCCAGTCTTCCACGCCGGCGTATATCACCTCGAAGGGAGCGGTGCTACAGCTCAGCCGCTCCATCGCTCTGGACTACGCCGCCGACGGGGTCCGCTGCAACTGCGTCTGCCCCGGGATCACGGATACGCCCTTGCTCCGCGAACACCTGAACAAGAGCCCCGACCCCGAGGCTACCCTGGAGCAGCGCCTCCGCCGGGTGCCGATGGGGATCCCGCTTACCCCGCATGACATCGCCAAAGCCATTCTCTACCTCTCCTGCGAAGATTCCGCTGGGGTAACCGGTACCTCCCTGGTGGTGGATGGTGGCTACATCGCCGCGGCGGAATGGGAGACGACACACCCAGCGCCACGTACGGAGGGACCATGAACTTCCCACTTGCCTGCGCCGACTTTACCTTCCCGCTCCTGCCGCACGACCGGTCGCTCGATCTGATCGCTGCCCTCGAGATAGGCGGCGTGGATATCGGTCTATTCGAGGGGCGATCGCATCTCTGGCCCTCGCGGGAGTTCCAGGAGCCCTCCCGCTCTGCCAGCGAGCTGGAGAGGAAGCTGAATGACCGCGGGCTTAGTGCCGCTGACATATTCCTCCAGATGGCGACTGACTTCGTGCCTTACGCCATCAACCACCCGGAGCCGGCGAGGCGGAAAAGAGCACGAGACTGGTTCCTTCGCACGCTGGAATACGCGCGGGTGGTGGGCGCGCGACACGTAACCACGCTGCCGGGCGTCCGCTTCCCAGACGAGCCCAGGGCCGACTCGCTGGGGCGCTGCCACGAGGAACTGGCGTGGCGGGTGGAGCAGGCGGCAGAAGTGGGGATCACCTTCGCGGTGGAGGCGCACGTCGGTTCCATAGCGCCCCGCCCGAAGGATGCCGAGCGACTGGTCAAGAGCGTACCGGGCCTTACGCTGACGCTGGATTATGCCCACTTTACGCGCGTCGGCATCCCGGATGCGGCCGTCGAGCCGCTCGTGCCCTGCGCCAGCCATTTCCACGTGCGTGGCGCCCGCAAGGGACGTTTGCAGGCATCCCTCAAGGAGAACACCATCGACTTCGCCCGTATCCTGGAGGTCATGCGTGCCAGCGGCTATGGGGGCTACCTGGGGATCGAGTACGTCTGGACCGACTGGGAGCACTGCAACGAAGTAGACAACCTGTCCGAGACGATCCTCTTCCGGGACTTCCTGCGCTCGTGCAGCACGCCGACCTGAGTGGCGACCGGCAACGGTTTCGCGGGCCAGACGTTCCGGAGACGGGCATTTCCCCGCCCTGTAAGTTTACTACCGATCTACCCTGACACGCATCCGGCTACGGAGATGAATCCTCCGGCCGCCCGGGTTGCGGATGAATGGCACGGCGCAAGCCCTCGCGCGCCTGGGAGGCACTCTTCCAGAGGCCGGGGGCCGTCAATCCGGCTGTGTTGTGGTGAGCGCCCCGCAACGCTCCCCTGGGCGGGTGGCGGAGCGTTTCCAGCCCGCTTTCCTTCGCGCGCTTCAGCCACCGGCTGACGGCACCCGGGGTAACCCCGAGCGCGACGGTGATCTCCTTTTGCTCCCAACCCAGGAAGGACGATCTCGCACGCGGTCATTATCTGGGGCGAAACTTGAGTACATAAACCAACTGATCGATCGTCGTGTTACCGGCAGCGTCGCGAACGCGGATCTCCAGAACGCGGCGCCCGGGGAGGAGCACGGCGGGATCGATGCGCGCCGCCTCGTTCAGTGAGTCGTAGATACCATCCTGGGGGGCCGCCCGCCGCCATTCACCCGTACCCTTGACGCGATACTCAACGCTGACGATGGGGCTCAGGTCGTCTGCGCACCGCACCACAGTCGGCGGGCCGATACCCACGCGTTGCGCCGCGGCCTTGAGCACTTTCGGCCCCGTATTGTCGACGATAAAGACATCGGAGATCACCGCTGCAGTCAACGGCTCGTCAGGACAGGTAAGCGCGTCCGTGGCGACGATCTTCAAACGGTAGCGCCCGTCCTTGACCAGCCGGGTAAACCAGGAGTACTTCTCGCCACCGCTTCCCTGGTCATCTACCTCGGCCAGAAGGTCCTCGATGGTCGGCTGCGG
>JACQGL010000208.1 GCA_016199525.1 Armatimonadota bacterium | reverse complement strand
GCGACGGCCACCGCGTCACCCTCCGGTTCGAGCCCGGGCGCGTCTCTCCCGCGGCGCTTATCAGCCGCGTCACCGCCCGGCACGCCATCCGCGACCTGTTCGTGCAGAGTCCGCCCATCGAGGAGATCATCGCCCGCCTGTACGGAGGAGCGCACGGATGACCCCCTACTGGGCCGTCGCCAGCGCCTGCTTCCGCGTGCTGCTTCAGTACCGCGCCGCCGCGGCGGCGGGCTTCGGCACGCAGCTTTTCTGGGGCCTGATCCGCGTGATGGTGTTCGACGCCTTCTACCGCTCATCCGGCGCCCCGCAGCCGATGAGCTACCCGCAGGTGGTCACCTACGTCTGGATCAGCCAGGCATTGTTCGCACTGCTGCCCCTGGGACCGGATGCGGACGTGCGCGCGATGGTGCGCACCGGCACCGTGGCCTACGAGCTGCTGCGCCCGCTGGATCTCTACGCCCTCTGGTACAGCCGCGCGCTCGCCCAGCGGACGGCGACCGCGGGGATGCGCGCTGTGCCGATGTTCCTCGTCGCAGGGTGCTTCCTCGGGCTGCAGCCGCCGCCCACCTGGACCTGCGCCGCCGCCTGGGCGGTTACCACTGCCGGCGCTGTGCTCCTGGTCTGCGCCGTTTCTACCCTGGCGACGATCTCCGTGCTGTGGACCATCTCCGGCGAGGGCATATCACGCATGCTGCCCATCCTGGCGTTCCTGTTCTCCGGCATCATGCTGCCGATCCCGCTCTTCCCCGACTGGGCCCAGCCGCTCCTCAACTTCCTGCCGTTCCGCGGCATACTAGACACGCCGCTGCGCCTATACATCGGCCACCTCCCGCCCGGGCAGGTGTTCGGCCTGCTGGCGCACCAGCTGGCCTGGACGGCGGCTTTCGTCGCCCTGGGGCGATGGGTGCTAGCCCGCGGCGCTCGCCGCCTGACGGTGCAGGGAGGGTAACGATGCGGGATGCCATCCGCCTCTACGGGCGCTACATCGGGATCTCCATCCGCGGCCAGATGCAGTACCGCGCCTCCTTTGCCATGCAGGCGGCGGCTTTCTTCCTGGTCACCATCATCGAGTTCTGCGCCATCTGGGCGCTCTTCGACCGGTTCGGCAGCCTGCGGGGCTGGACGCTACCCGAGGTGGCGGTGCTCTATGGGATGGTCCATATCGCCTTCGCCCTCGCGGAGGGCGTGGCCCGCGGCTTCGATGTGTTCCCGCAGATGGTCAGAGGCGGGGACTTCGACCGCCTGCTGCTGCGTCCGCGCAGCACGGCACTGCAGGTGGCGGGGCAGGAGATGCAGCTGATGCGCCTGGGGAGGCTGCTGCAGGGGCTGGCCGTCCTGCTGTGGGGAGCGGCGAGCGCGGGGATCGCCTGGACGGCGGCCAGGATCGGCTTGCTCATCGCCGCCATCGCGGGGGGCGCGTGCCTGTTCAGCGGCCTGTTCGTCCTCCAGGCGACGCTCGCGTTCTGGACGATCGAGACGCTGGAGATCGTGAACACGGTGACTTACGGCGGCACAGAGACGGCCCAGTTCCCACTCTCCATCTACCGGCCCTGGTTCCGGCGGTTCTTCACGCTGGTCGTGCCGCTCGCTTGCGTGAGCTACTTCCCCGCGCATGCTATCCTGGGCCGGCCGGACCCGCTCGGCACGCCGCCCGCCTGGCACTGGGTGTCGCCGGCGGTGGGGGTGGGGTTCCTGGCGGTCTCTCTGCGGATCTGGCAGGTCGGCGTGCGGCACTACCGGTCTACGGGGAGCTGATGGCTCGGGAGGCATCAGGCGTGCGGCACTGGGCCTCAGGATCACGCTCCTGATGCCCAACCCGGGAGGCCCGAACGCCCAGTGCGCCACGTCATCCTTGTCCCACGAGCGCCAGCAACAGCGCCTTCTCCCCCTCCGTCATCGGCACGCTGCCGTAACCGGGGAGGGTGCCGTTCAGGACCACCGTCCCTTGTCCCACTCGCCCGCGCACCACCACGGGCTGTCCCTCGGCTCGATCCTCTCGCACCAGGACCTCCGCGCGGCCCGCCGGGTGGATGGCGATGTGGTCCAGGAAGGCGTACTCGAAGTCCGCGCCCGCCGGCAGTCCTGGAAGGGAGGTGGATTCGGCTTTCAGCGCCCCCCTGGTGCGCACGCCGGTCCCCACACCCACCTCGGGAAAGAGCCGCGGGTGCCACCGCGCGCCCACGGCATCATGGGTGAGGATCAGCGTGCCCCCCTTCTCCACGAACTGCCGCAGGGCGCGCGCCGCCGCGGGCGTCAGATCGGCCACGTCCTCGAGCTGGGGCAGGATGAGCGCCTGTGCCACTCGCAGGTGCTCGGCCCGCAGGCGATAGATTGGGAAGGCGTTGATTCCCGGTACAGCCCTCAATGTTTGCAGCAGGGCGGGGGCGCCGAGCCCGTCTGCGTACACGCCCACCCGCCGGCCCGGCCCCTGGATCTTCGGCGGCACGTCCTGCGCACGCCGGGCCATCCACTCGTCTGCGGAGATTCCGGCCATCAATGGGCCAAGCAGCGCCACCGGAGCCTGCTTGCCGTCCTCATAGGCTGCCGTACCCCGGATGGCGGGGCGGAACCTTCCCATAGGGGCGACGATGCGCACGCGGGCCCCACCGCGCGCTACTTTTCCGAGTACCGACAGGCAGCGCCCCGCGGGATCCTCCAGAAGGAGCTGGCCCGAGATCCGGCACACTCGCGCCGGGCGGTCGCTCTCCAGTCGGAGCCGCACGTTCAGGGCGAATGGCTTCCCCGCACGCGCCAGAAGCGGCGTATCTTTGCGCTCCAGAACGCCGTTCGCCCGCCAGGTCGCCTTGGGTCCCAGGATAGTGGGCCGTGTGGGCCGGCGGGTGGCCCCCGCGTGCAGGGCGGCCAACGTTTCGTCGATGCGCGCGTCGTTGTAAGCGAATAGCACGAAGCCCGCTGCCCCCTGCTCCCGCGCGATCTCCACCTGGCGGACCACGCCCTGCGCGCTCGGCTGGAGATAGCTCCCGATACCCGCCAGCAGGGGGATCCGGCCGCGCGTGAGGGCCACCTGGGCCTCAACCGCGGCCGTGAACGTCTCCGGGTCGGGAGTGTAGTCCATGGGGACCACGAAGTCAAGCCAGCCCTGCTCCACCCACAGGGGCCAGTCCTGCTTGACTGCCGCCCGGTAGCGCCGATGGTTGCGCCACACCGCCGCCGAGACCTGCACCCACGGTTTCAGCCGCTTCGTGGCCGTGTAGACGCGCTGCACCAGATGGTTGATGTTCTGCCGCTCCCAGTCTTCGTAGGCGGTTTTCAGAGGGCCGGAGATCACATTCTCCGGCCAGTTCGCCACCGCCTGCCCTCGCGATTTTTCAAACTCCCGCCGCGAGACGGGGCCATAGTCAAAGTCATAGTGGGGATCATCGGGGTAGCGGATGTAATCGAAGTGAATACCGTCCACATCGTACTTGCGCACCATTTCGAGCATGACATTGAATTCCAGCTCCGTGTTGCGCGGGTCGCCGGGGTTCGCCCAGAAGGTCTGGTTGCCCTGGGGGTCGCGGACCAAGCGATCTTCCGCCGCCAGCCGCTCGTACCAGGAGCGGGGTGCGGAGCGCACGTGGAAGTTGACGCGCCAGGCGTGGAACTGGATGCCGTAACGGTGCGCCGCCTCGATGGCGCGGCACATTTCATCCGTGTTTGCCTTCTCTGCCCAGGCGTCGCGCGGGAGGTAGTCGCTGGGGTAGGTCACGTTGCCGCCGCGCCCCATCCGCGCGAAGATGGCGTTGAAGCCGTGGTCGCGGAGCCGTCGCATAATCGCGTCCCAATCCTGGACGCTGTAGAAGTGAAACCAGACGCCTCTTAGTTCCCCGTCCCGCGGTGTGGCGGAGTATCCCCACGGGGGCACCTCCTCAAGGGGGCCTGGGGTACGGATGGCAGTCCTACCGCCGCCTTGCACGATGGCCAGTGGCGCCCTCGCGGGCACTACCACCCCTATCCCCATCAGCGCCAGGAGTGCGGCCCAACCTGCGCGCATCCTAACTCTCCCGTGAAGCAGCCCCAGCCGCAAGCCAGTACGGCCCGCAGGTTCGCCGGTGGGCACAGTAGCAGATTGGCCGCTTCGGACGGCCCCTGGCCGGCAACCCATCGCCCCCAATCTCTGATTGTTGACTACTCGAAGACCAAGAACGAGAAACCACGGACCAGCAACCTGTTCCGCACGTCCGGCGAGGGGACGAACTGGGTCCGGCGCAAGCGCGGGCAGAACTTAGGGCCGGTGGTGCAGGCATATCTGGGTCGTGCCGCCGCTTGCTCCTGTTAGACATACGTTCCTGCTCCCACGGCGCATCAGCAGGCTGAGACCGGGTTGGCCTATTCAGGTTGTTCTACAGCCTGTCGTACGTCTGCTAGTTATATAAGAAGGAGTCCGATTGATTATGCGGAATAATGGGCAATAAGGCGGCAAAATCGCTGCTGTCGTGTCAGATGTCGGTTTCACGAAGAGAGGTCGAGAATGGACATATTCAAAAAGCGGCTCGACGCTGCCAGCGGTACCGGAATGGGGCCACAGCGAGGCGTCCCTGCCCGGGCGGGAGGGTATCTGCGCCTGGCGTTGTTGTCCGGTCTGCTGTTGTGGGCGCCGTCTCCGGCGGGCGCCTTCACGCCCCAGAACGTGGTGATCGCCCCCAATCCGCTGAACATCCCGTGCGGCGGCTCGGCGAACGTGAACGTTACCATCACCGGTATGGTAACCGCAGGCGACTTGATCGCCGGGCAGGTGCCCGTAAACCTGGTGGACGAGGACCTCTTCAGCGACGACCTGCTGGCCACTGCCAACTGGCCGGTACCCGCGCGATACACCGCCGGGACTGTCGTCACCTTCACCCTCACGTTTACCCTCTCCTGTACCCAGGCCTGCGAGCTGACCGGGTCGGCAGGGTCCAGCGGGGAAGCGAGCGCCGATCTGGCTGCGGAGTTCGCCACACTCGGCACCAACTACGGCTCGGCCACCGCAAACTGTGTCAAGAAGCCTCCGGCCACCACCTCTTCCGTCTCCTGTCCGGATAAGATACAGGCAGGTGAGCCGCTGAGTTTCTCCGCCCTGGTGTACGCGAACTCGGCAAAGCAAGCGAGGAGAGCAACCGGGGCGGTAACGGTCAAGCTGATCACGCCGACACGAGAGTTTCAAGTGCTCGGGCAGACGACCTTCAGTGATCTCTTCAGGAGCTGTATCCTGGAAGGCTTTCTGGAGACGGGCAGCCTGCAGCCGGGCTGTTATCGGTTGGCCATCATCACCCAGGATCTGGTCGGCAGGCTGCTGTCTGAGCACTATCATGATGTAGTTGTGGAGTAAGAACCGGCATCCCGAGTGATCCGCGGGGAAGGGTGCGACGGGGGTGTCCTTTGGACCCCTCCGTCCGGAACGACCGGCCCCGGGGAACGCTCTCCCGCCTGCGTAGCCATCCTTAGCCCGCACGGAGTGAGACGCGCAGGGCCGAAAATGGGGACGCGTCTCCTGGCGCGATCCAGGGAAGCAGAGAGGCTGCCGGGTGACCAGGCAAACCGGCGGCCTCTCTGTTGTCTAGCTCCTATTCGCGCTCGCCGGCGGAAGGAATTGTGTCACAGCGGGGCCAATACTCGATAATCGGGCGCGGGCTCCGATCCGCGCGTATCCCTGGGTGGACGCCGTGCCACTGGAGGAGGCGGCTGATGTCTTGCGTGCGCGGGTTGCGCTGCAAAGAGTGCGGCCGGGATTACCCGATCGCTGCGGTCTACGTGTGCGAATTCTGCTTTGGCCCGCTTGAGGTACAGTACAATTATGAGCAGGCGGCGCAGAGCATGACCCGTGATGCGATTGCCGCGCGCCCCCGCAACCTGTGGCGCTACCGTGAACTCCTGCCCCTGGATGGTGAGCCCACCGATGGGCTTCAGTCCGGCTTCACGCCGTTCATTCGTGCTCATAACCTGGCGCGGGAATTGGGCGTGCGCGACCTGTACATCAAGAACGATGGCGTGAACTTCCCCACGCTCTCCTACAAGGATCGCGTGGTGCCGGTGGCGATCGCTAAGGCAAAGGAGCTGGGCTTCGATACGGTGGGCTGCGCATCCACCGGTAACCTGGCGAATGCGGTGGCGGCCCACGGCGCCCGGGCAGGGCTGCGACGCTACATCTTCATTCCCACCGGGCTGGAAGCGGGCAAGGTGATGGGCACGCTTGTCTATCAGCCGACGCTCGTCGCTGTGGAGGGCAACTACGACGACGTGAACCGGCTGTGCAGCGAGATCACTAACAAGTATCACTGGGCGTTCGTTAATGTGAACATGCGGCCCTACTACACCGAGGGCGCCAAGACCTACGGCTTCGAGGTCGGCGAGCAATTGGGCTGGCGAGCGCCAGACAACCTGGTCTGCCCGGTGGCGGGCGGCACCATTCTCCCGAAGATCTGGAAGTCGTTCCACGAGTTGGAGCGGCTGGGCCTCATCCCGTCGGTACGGACGCGCATGTTTGCCGCGCAGGCAGCCACCTGCGCCCCGGTGGTCACGGCGGTCCATCGTGGATCGGATATCATTCCGCCTATGAAGCCTGCTCCTCTGGCGGAGTCCGTGGATACCAGCCTGCGCATCGGCAACCCCGCCGATGGCCCCTACGTTGTCCAGGCGGTGCGGCAGAGCGACGGCTGGGCCGAGATGGCCACTAATGAGGAGATCATTGCCGCGATGCAACTGCTCGCGCGCACGGAGGGGATCTGGACGGAAACCGCCGGGGGAACCACCCTGGCGGTGGCCAAGAAGCTCATTGAGCAGGGGCGTATCCGGCGTGATGAGACGACCGTCATCTGCATTACGGGCAACGGTCTGAAGACGCTGGAGGCAGTCCGTGAGCGTCTGGGCAAACCAATCCCTATTGCCGCCACGCTGGCGGCGTTCGAGGAACGTGTCCTGGGCGCGTAGAGAGGCCAGGAATCTGGCGTTCAGCGCCTCCCTCCACTTCCCGAGATAGGGGCCGGAGGCGAGGGGCTGAACGCTGATACGAGTGCATCGGGAGGACAAGCGATATGCCGGTGAAGGTGCTGCTGCCTACGGTGTTGCAGCGACTCACGAATAACGAGGTAGAGGTGCAAGCGGAGGGGGGCACCGTCCGCGAGGTAGTGGACGACCTGGAACGCCGCTACCCCGGCCTGAAGGAGCGGCTCTGTGATGAGACCGGGCGTCTACGGCGATTCGTCAACATCTACGTGAACAATGAAGACATCCGCCACCTGGCTAATGAAGAGACGCCACTGAAGGAGGGGGACGAGGTCTCCGTGGTCCCCTCGATCGCCGGTGGGGCTTCCCCGCCTGGCGCGCAGAGGGAGTGAGTGATGCCCACGCGCAAGGTCCTGCTCAAGTATCCCGAGCACCTGATCAAAGAGCCGGTGCTCTTCCAGATGGCAAAGCAGTTCGACGTGATGCCCAACATTCGCCGCGCGCGGGTTACGGAGACGGTGGGGGAGATTGTTGCCGAGCTGGAGGGCGCCGCGGACAATCTGGCCGCTGGGATTCGCTACCTGGAAGAGCGTGGCGTGCAGGTGCAGCCCCTAGAGGGGGACGTCGTCGAGTAAGCTCCCGCATCGGCCCCTGCTGGGATCCCCCCGGGGCCGATAGTCCCGCGCGCACGGCGGGGCAAGGTGCGGGTGGTCCCGATTTCATCGGGATGCAGGCAGCTCAGCGGTGGCACTCCCTGGCCGGCGGCACGGGACGGCGGTATCAGCCCCGGGGAGCGCCCGGCCCCCCGCCACTCTCAGCTTCGCCCTGCCCCCTTACGTAGGGCGCCGAAACTCGGGAAGGAATGGTCCTCGCTGTTGTGAACTTAGCGGTGAACGTTAGGCCAGCTCGTCCTGATGGGTAAATAACGGCAAACCCGGTTTGCTCATGAGAGGCTCGGACGGCAGCTCAACAGGTGGCAGAGGATGGATGAGGGGGAGGGAGAAACTCCCCGGCTGCCAGGTTCCACAGGGGTGTCTTCCCTTTCCTGGCAGCGGTTCACCTCGTCGCCGAAGCGCCTGGTGATGCCCGTTCTGCTCTCCGCACAGCGGGTGCGCATAGGCCGTGGGAGTGGCACGCTCGCTTCTCACAGTGCCCGGACTGCCAGGGAGTGGCGAAGCGTGGTATGTTCCCTCGCGACGGCGTATCCGAAACCGCAGAGCGGTGGGCGCACTGCGGTAAGGACCGAACGATGCAGCAGTTCACGGGGGATGTTGAAGTCGGCCTCAGGGCGCCCGACTCCGTCGAGTCCTATCCCCCTGATGGCGCCTGGCCCCACTGGCGGATCGGTTCGGACACCCGGCTCCTGACGCCGGAGGAAGAGGTCGTCCTGGCTCAACGCGTCCGTGCAGGGGATGCGGAGGCCAGGCGCCGGATGGTGGAGGCAAATTTGCGCCTGGTCATCAGTATTGCCAAGCGCTACCGCTGCCGCAGCCTCTCGTTTGAAGACCTGGTGCAGGAAGGGATTCTGGGCTTGATCGCTGCCATCAGCCGTTTTGATCCCGAGAAGGGCTACCGGTTCAGCACCTATGCTACTCACTGGATTCGGCAGGCAATCGGCCGCGCCATCGACAATCAGGCGCGACTGATCCGGCTGCCCAGCCACGTCGCGGATACGCTCCGCCGCCTGGAGCGTTCCCGGCTCCTGCTCGCCCGCCGCCTGGGACGCCAGCCCACCATCGAGGAACTAGCACGGGATTCGGGCGTCCCCTCCCGGAAGATCCAGTGGCTCCTCCAGTCGGCGCAGGAGCCGCTCTCGCT